>NZ_NKHF01000132.1 GCF_002744175.1 Pseudoalteromonas piscicida | reverse complement strand
TACCAAAAAACTTGCATGTAGACAGTGCATCTGGAAGTGCGTGTGTTGAATTAACTGCGGCCGTCTGCTAGTATTTTCGTTATTATCTAAACCCTAATTACTTATAATGCATCACGGTTTTTGTTATTTTATTGTCTGTGCAACCTGCAGGTGGAAAAAGTAACATCGCGCATTAATAAGAGTGTTAATAGCTAAATTCTACAAGGTGATATTTTTTATTTGCCTGAAAGGCTAATGCTTTACTTATAAATAATTAAAAACTTTAACTTTAAAGGAACGAAAATGAAAAAAATATTATGTGCAGTAATGCTATCCCTTCTTTCAGCGCCTTCTTTCGCGAATGCCATTTTTGAAATATCAGGTAAGGTGACTGAATTATATGCAAGTGAAACAGGCAGTATTGCTGTAAAATTAAATACACACAACGAATATCAAAGTAGTGCAAAAGCTGCTTGCCCGAGATATAACGGCTGGACTGGGAATACGAATGCCGATCCAATCTTAAAATCAGTACTTTTAGCTGCAAAAGCAAGTCAAACTACTATTCGTATTTCAGTCAGAGGATGTGAAGCCGATGGTGCATGGGCTAAAGCAGCTTCAGTCTACATGCTGAATAATTAAAAAGTTTAAGAATGAAAAATATTATCTTTATTGGTATTTTTATTTTTTAATTGAAGCTGCATTTGCGCAACGTTTCGATATTACAACTAATATAACGGAGATTCGATATCATGGCTCGGCATAGACGCTAGCTGCATCTCAGTGGCAAGATCACGGC
>NZ_NKHF01000049.1 GCF_002744175.1 Pseudoalteromonas piscicida | reverse complement strand
GTACTTGAAGATCTATACGATCTTAGTATCCTCAAAATGAAACCAAAATCAACCACGCAAACACCACAAAGCAACTGTTTTAAGTCGGGCTTATTGACTATTGTTTCACTGCGTCATGAGCAGGTGAAACTGGAAAAACTCACTTTATTGGAGAGCATCACCCTGCCAATACGATTGGATCGGGTGCTATAGTTGGTTGGGGTGGTTGCTAAAAGTGAGTGGGTTTTGCAGTTATCGAGTCACTGGTAAACTCGGGGCGGCTCATCGGTGCACTGATTGCACACAGTCGCAAATTAACGAAGGTATCAGCTTCTGTTGATTGACTAATAGCTTAATCCGATCTCAGGTTAATTTGAACTGACAGTTACGGTGATCACATCTGAATAAGTGCCTGCGGCGTTGAGACCGTTAGACAAGGGAGTAATGTTTAATATGGTTGCTTTTGTCTCGCCAGCGCGGCCTGTGCCTGCGGCGGTTGCTTTGGTATGCTGGTACACGCCGTTTTGTAGATCTATGCCTTCAGTATCGCCGACGTTTAGCGTGTAGGCGAGTTTGCTACCTTGTTCGTTGTCTGAGACTAAAAAGCCACCATTGGCAGAGCTGTACGACGTTGTGGCATTTTCACCGGTATTACACCAGACCTCTAAAATACCAATTTGTTGTGTGGTTTGAGACGAGTCAAGGTTCAAACCTGAAGTATTGCTTGCTGCACTGGTTGTTTTACATATGGGATCTATGGTGCCTTCAAAAGAAAACTTACTCTCAGAAGCTGTAGTATCAACAACTGCGCCTAGCACCAGCAATGGCGTGCTTGCTAAACCGGCAATAAGTAAGTTAAGTATTGTTCGCATGGCTTTCCCCCTAAGGTAAAAGTACAGCAAATATAGCTAGATTTGCAAGTTAAATGCCATGGTTTGCAGTGCTTTTTATCGCTGCCATGATTTAGATTATTCGTGAGCTATATTTTGAACAAACTTTGCTAATTCGAGAAACTCAAAATACGGATAGGGTGGCAGTTTGGCATGTGGTAACTGTTGTAGAGTTTGCAACAGGTGGCATTTTTTTGCCTATTGCTGAAATCGCAGCCGGGGAGGAGCAAATCCGCGCCCGACTGGTTAGCTTTATTCTAGTGGGGAAGGTAACAAAAAGCCGTGTCTACGGGATGTTACCCTGATTAACAATACTTGTTAGTTAGGGCTTACTGTCACTGTGATTGTGTCTGAGTATGTACCCGCATCATCTAGGCCATTTGATTGTGGGGTGATCTTTAGCGCTGTAGCTTGAGTTTCACCGCTCGTGCCTGTTCCTGCTAGCGTTGTTAGGTGTCTGTATGTACCGTTCTGTAGGTCCACACCGGCAGTTGTGCCAATATCTAGTGTGTAGGCAATTTTACTTTTCTGTTGGTTGTCAGCCATCAGGTAACCACCATTTGCAGAGCTGTACTCTGTGACTGCATTTTTACCCGTGTTACACCAAACATCTAAGGTGCCGATCTCTTGGGTTTCTTGGGTTGCATCTAGGTTTAGGTTAGTAACACTATTTGAGCCGCTGTCGGTTTTACACATAGGCTGAATTGTGCCTTCAAAGGTGAAGCTGGCTTCATTACCTGTGGTAGTTACTACTGCTGCAGCTGCAGACATTGACGTGATTGCTGAAGCTACAAATAATGTTTTTAATAAAGTTTTCATGGCGCATCCCCTTAAATAAAGTACTGCTTTATAATTGGTCTTAGGTTTTATTACCTATTTGCCAAAATCTAAAGCAAGAGGTGTGCCATAGTTGTTTCTAGTTTAGCGAGTTTTGTCTATAATTTATTTTTTAGTTTTATAAATCATGTGGTTATCTTGGGTATACAGTAAGAGATAAATTATCTCGGTAATAGCCAGCAGGCATCATCTCGGTATTCCCGAGTTGGAATTCAAACCCAAACCACTTATCTCTGACGCCTGGATAAAAGTAATAACTACGGGAAAGGCGCTCGGACGACGATATTTTGACGTTATCAAAGGAAATTGTGTAATCGATAACGGCATTAGTGTTGGATTCATGACGCAGACCGTTATATTCAGAGTCTAGTACGATGTCATATGAGCTGTTACTGAGTATTTTTATCCCCCAGTAAAAGCGCATACGACTTTTGAGTTCGCCCAAATCAATTAAGTAATGGCCATCCTCTCCCGATACTTTACCTTTACTAGCGTTATCGAGTGAAATCGCGATTTGCGGCTGTGCATAATAAGTCATATCAACGTATTGTTCGGCAATAACTTTGTTGCGCCTCACAACCGACACTTTTACACCACCATAGTAAGAGCCCGCAGGAAATAAACTGTAATGGCGCAGCCGCATCCACATTTGAGTGGTACGGTTAGTTAATGGTTCTCTGGCGATGCCATTTTTGACTTTAATACGCTTAAACTGTGAATCTAACAGTCGCGCGTATTTGTCTTCTGTTGGTCCAGAAAACACAAACGAATAATAATACAGGTCTTCAACCCATATTTCGTCTGCGCAACCGAGTAAAGAGTCTGACACTTGAACTTTTAACGGCAAAAATACCGTAACGTTATTACTATACTCTTCTATTATCTCAGCTGAGTTTGAGGTCGCCAGTAGGTAACCATTACACTTATTGCGTTTAGCCTGCGCCATAGAAGAAAACAAGCAGCTTAGGGCGAGCAACAAACATAGTGTCCACTTCATTTGGTTGGTTCTCCTTCATGTTGTGCTTGTTTTACGACGATGGTGCCAAGCTTCACAAAGCCTTGCTCGGTATCTGTTATGGTAAACTGTCCCACCGCGTCGTCAATTTCTATTATGTACTTGCCGATGCCTATGCCTTCGACAACAAATCGACCGGCGCGATTGGTGAAAAATGCACTGTCCATTGGAATTTGCGCTCTGCTACCGGCAGGTAATTGTTGAATAACTCGTCCTCTGCCTAGTGCAATAGGCGTGCCTTGTTGATTAACGAGCGAGCCAATAATGGTGTAAGACAGCTCCGAGCCAATTTGAATATGGTGGCCGGTGTTTGCTCCACCTACTAACTGGTAAGTGCCAGGACCCCAATCGTAACCCATTGGTGCATTTGGTACATCTACATTAAATTGGTGACGTGTATACCCAGTACCTAAATCAACTAGTGCGCCAATATGTTGACTGGGCTTAGTTTGTGCTCGTCCAAAGCGGTCTATATTTACCATCACATCAGTATCTTTTAGGGTTTGATGTTTAGATACCACGGCAAATGGGGCGGTTGTTGTTGCACCCATACCAGTGTGGCCATCGGCTATCCCTAAACTGGTGGAGAGGTTAATACTAGCCGAGCTGTCGCTACCAAATTGCGAGCGGGTGTAATTTGTGGCACTAATGTCTGCTCGAAAAAACGCACCGGTATGACTGGCCTTGAATTGCTCTTGACGGTAGTTTTCGCCTCTTTCTGCGCGTAATTCATAGCCATAGTCATTGACATAGTTATTGTTGGTTTTAGCGTAGCTGACACTCGCGATATCACTGCGATTGTTGTATTGAGCGCGGGTACGGGTGTTATTCTGACGGTTGTAACTATTCCAAGTAAAATTTAAAACGAATTGATTTTCAGATACAACACGAGGGTCATCACTGGTGTTGTGATTGTAGCCTACTCTGATCCGTGCATTTTCGTAGCGAAAGTTAAACTCAGCGGTAAGGTTTTTAGTCACATAGTTTTCATTCGTTACTAAGCGCGCCGCATTGAGGTTAAAGTCTAAGTTATCGTTAATGATATAACTGTAATCAAAGTAAGCTCGGTGGTTATTATTTAAGGTACTTAATTCCAACCAAGGGGTGCTAGTAAAGTTATTCATCACCTCATAGCCTAAACGCAGATTCGGTGAGCCATAATTACCATGTCCAAAAATACTGTGTTCAGTCTCAATTGAATAGGCATCGCCGGTTGTATCGGTTGTTTTACTTTGTGAATAGCGAAGCGCGAGATTACCAAAAGGGCTGCTGAGAGTGGTTACCGAGCCTAGCACATGTCCGAGCGGATGGGCTGCGCCATTGACTCCCAAGGTGAGTTTGTCTGTTGCTCCGTACTCATAGCTTCCTGACAGCAGAATGTCATCATCGTAATGATAGCGACCATCATCTAGTTCAGATAGAAAACCTAATGTGAGTGAATAGTCACTTACTCCCTGTGCTAATAACCGAGAATTGTAGTGATTGGTAAAGTTAAACTGTTGTGTTTCACCATTGGCGTACGTGGCAACAATACGAATATTATTGATCCCGGAAGTTAGGGGTAAATCGTTTAAATCATAGCGGCCAGCTTTTAATCTGACTCTGGAGATCATAAATTCATTAATAAAGATCTCGAGCGTTGCAGGGCGGGGCAAAACAAATTGCTGACTGTTACCCGGGGTAATTTTACGTTGTGGTTGTAGCTTTGGATATGCGCTAGCGAGCTGAATACCACCGAGCTGAGCGCCAGAGAGGTGCCCACTGTTACTCGTTTGGGTGTCACCAAAGGTCAATCGCATTGGCTTATCTGGTCGGTCATAAAATAAAGCAGTGTCACCTCGATAAGCTCGGCTTTGCTCTGCGCTATGGTTTTCCCAAAAGATAGCACTGTGCATATTGAGTCCATCACCGCCGCCGATATTGGCATTAATCAACCACTCAAGCTGAGAGCGATGGTTTTGATTATTGTCACTACGCTCATGATTGATATTGAAGTTATTCAATATCGCCCAGCTGGCTTCTTGCGTTGGTTGGTCAAAATGTTGTTGTCGGCCATAGGAAAGGCTGTCGGTTGCCATTGCTGACTCTGCTAATGACATCTCAATGATGAGGTCTTGCGCTTGCAAGTTAAGTGTAATGCCTTGCGCTTGCAAGTTTGCTAACGAAACATCTTGATCCGTAATGCTGTCAAGCCAGTGCAGCACTTCATCACTTAGTACCGAGTTCAAATTCTGCCTAAGCTCAAGGGCAGAAACGGATTTTAAATCAAAGCCATCCATTGAGGCTGTTACTAATCCAACCTCGGTATTATTCAGGCGCACAGGAAGTTCCATGGCATAAATGGCCGCCCATGAGGTGGTTGTCCACAACAAATAAAATGGAGTGAGTAATGCGCTTAACCAAGTTAAGCGCAGACTAAAGCGCATGTTTAACACCGTATTCTGATTATTCTTGAGTCAATAGGTTGACGATTTCGATGTTAGGGCTGGGTTTGTCTTTAAGTAGCGGCTTTAAATCTATGGTCATTGCGTGGGTAGGCATAATAAAGCGACCAGACGTCACAGATTGAAGTTTTGCCCAGTCGATCACGGTTTCGCCACCATGAAAGCGATACTCAAAGTGTGATAAGTCTAAAACGCGTTCACCGGTATTACTAATGGTAAGCTTACAGTCTGTTATTATTTCACATTTTAGGGTGCTGGCCAGTTGCGATTGAATTCCATCTGGACTGACAAATACTAATGTCGCAAAGTTAAAGACCATTTTAACGCCAGACTTTTCCTCATCGCCAGGCAAAGGAAGCTGTTTAAAAACAATACGGTATGAGTGTGTTTGTTTGAGATCTGGAGAGCCAAGGTATTTCGCGCGAAACACCTGATAGCCTTTAGCTGGCACTTCGATTTGTGGCGGTAATACGATAAAGTCTTCTTCCGCACTGATCAGCACTTCCTGCTGGTTTTCATCAAAGGTACGTTTCAGCACTTCAATTTCAATAGGTAAAGGGTTATCACTGGGGTTTTGTAGGCGGTATGTTACCAGTGATTTTTTACCATGCGATGCAAGGTCAACGATCATAGGTTGTACTTGGTACGCCCAAGCAGGTGACGCCAAACAAATAAGTAATAACAACAGGGTACGCATTTAAATTCCAACACAGACAAAACGTAAATTTTTGCTATACGATACCCAGACTATTTTGTAATACAAGGATAATTTATGCGCTTTTTTGAAATATTAACGAAATCATGCTCGGTGTTAGGTTTTATGGCTCAACGCAACGGCTAAAGCGCTCCACAGTTATGGCTGTGGAGCGTGTGCTATCAGTTGTTTTGTTGTTGTTTTAATAGTGCGTCTAGTTTAGCTTCTACTCGCAACATATCTTCTTTGGTTGCCATAACTTGTTCGGGTTTGGCTTCCTCTTCATGCATCACCTGCATGGCATCGACGATAATACCGATAAAGAGGTTAAGCACTGCGAAGCTCGTAATAATGATAAACGGTACAAAAAATAGCCAAGATTGCGGGAACAGTTCCATGGTGGGGCGGACAATTCCCATTGACCAGCTTTCTAGTGTCATCACTTGGAACAAGGTATAGGCTGAGGCGCCAATTGTACCAAACCATTCTTGCATATTTGGATCTGGATGTTGGCCAAATAACTTAGTCGTAAGCACGGCTGAAACGTAAAAAACAATGCCTAATACGCCAATGACAGATGCCATGCCGGGTAATGAATGACCCAGCGCGCCAATTACTCTGCGCATTTGTGGCACCACAGAGAATAATCGCAATACCCGTAGAATTCTGAACGCTCGAAGCACAGACAAGGCGCCACTCGACGGTGCCCATGATATTGCCACAATAACAAAGTCAAACAGGTTCCAACCCGATTTAAAGAACTTAAAACGATAGACAACCAGCTTGAGCAAGAGCTCGAAGGTAAAGATCATCAATACGACAAAGTCGATTTTATGCAAAATCGTCGCATTGTCTTTGCCAAATTGCGTGGTTTCGAGACCCAAGGTCACGGCATTAAACAAAATAACTGCAATCAGAAAATTCTGAAACAGCTTCGCCTCTACGAGAGCCGTCAGTTTCGTCATTAAATTGTTTGAAGAGGTCATATGATAAATATGAAAAACGAATCGGTACGCCATAATGTAGGGCAAAGGTCGGTTTTTCAAGGTTTAAATGACCAAACTGGCTCAACAGTACGAATATTTTTAGGGTTGAAAAGCCTTGGGTACGTTTTAACTCATGATCAGTCTTCTGGTCCTTGCAAAGTGAAGGTTAAATGCTTTCGCATATCTTTTAAAATCACGCCTTTTTTCAGCATGGCAGCGCTTAAACGCTTTTGCCACTTGAGCAGTTCTGGTTTTGCGGCTTCGAGGCTTTGTTCATCTTCGAATTGGAAGAAGAGGATGAGTGAGCCCGGGAATAAGTGGTACTCAACATCAAACCAGCATAGCATCATTCCCGGTATTTCTTCGCGGGCTTGCGCTTCGAGCTTATCGGCGACGGTTAGCACCAGTGCTTGTTGTTTTTCTTGCACTTTAGAGAGTTTTTTCATGATGAGATTCCGAATCAATGGCTTAGCGGCCGGGGGGTCATTATAACTAACCTCAGTTCGTAGCAACAGCATTGATGATCCCTCAGAGTGGACAAATCGGCGCAAAGCAACTTTATCCACTTTAGTATTTCACCTCAGGTTTTATTTAAACTCCGGCAATGAAAGAATAGGAAGCGGCAGTTCAATAGCTTTAGAACTGACTGGCTTGCCTTTCATAAACGCTTGCATTCTAGTTAGCACTTCCGGTGAGCTTGTGTACAAGTTATGACCTGCATTATTAACGATAATTTGCGTTAAATTTGAAAGACCGCTTACTGCCTCAAGTTGTTCTTCAGGGTAAGTTCTACCGTCTAAACTGCCTGTAAATAATAGTGTTGGAATGGTGGAGTTTACTGTCGCTCTAAATTCATCACCGAGGTCTAACTTGCTATCTACCAGATTGAGCGTTGGCATTGGGAAGTTGAGTTTATTTCCTAAAAGGGCCGTTTGTGCTTGTGTCTCTATTTTTTGTAGACGCTTAGCGGTGATCCCTGATGCTATATCCATCGCCAATGGCATTAACTTGAAGGTAATAGGTTCATCATCAAAAATGCCGCGTTGGAGCACCTGTTTGAGTAATTCAGTATTTCCATTATCTAAACCTAAATATAGGTGAATAAGCATAGCAAGATATTGATTGGGGTCGGCAATCATCATACTGGCAAGCATTTGCATATGATGCTTTTGAAAAAGGAGTGTGGAGGTTCCGCCTTCTTTTTTTGACAACGAGAGCTTAATCGGTTGGCGTAACAGCTGTTTGTGTACTCTAGTCATAAGTGCTGGGAGGTCTTGGACCTGAGACTTCAGGGGCTGTTTATTGATAACAGCTTGTATTTTCTCAAAGTATTTATTGGTTTGGTAAGGCAGTTTTACTGTCTGATTTAGGCCTTCTGCGCTGGCGATGATCACTTTATCAAGGTATGCCGGCATCGTTTTTATAGCACTAAGTGCTAGATGGCTACCGTAGGATATCCCCCAAAGCGATACTTTTTTAGCCTTGAGGTGTTGCCGTAAATCGTTTATATCCAGCGCATTTTGAACGGTATTATATCCATAAATATCAATCCCTTGAGATTTCCAATGTGTTAAGCACTGCGCAGCTGCATTACGATAGCGTGTGGTAATTTGCGCCTCATTGATGGCAGTAGTCAGGGGAAGACGCTCACTGGAAACGCAAGAAGCTGCTTGCTCAGATTGCCCGGTGCCCCTTTGGTCTAACGCAATAACATCACCAAATTCTCTGAGTGCTTGAAAGAGTGGAAACCTTCGCCATTTTGCTGTGGCAATACCTGACCCGCCTGGGCCACCCGCCAAATACACAATGGGTGAGCCTTTATTGCTACCAGTTGCCGGAAAACGCACATAGTTAATTCTAATTTTTTTGCTGTTGGGGTTATTCCGATTTTCTGGAACCCAGAGGTGTCCTTCAATCGCGTCAGTTGTCTCGCCACTATTGGCCTTAAACTCAATTTTTTGCTCATTTTTAAAAAGGGTCAAATCCTCGCTATTAAGATCTGCTGTTACGACACTGCTGGTGGTTAGGGTGAACATGGCTATTAAAGTGTTAGTAAATCGCATAATATTGCTCCTTAATGGTTTAGGAGTATTAAATACAATGGGGCCTAAGTCGCACAGTAAACTTCTTTAAGAGGCTTGAATTTAGTGGCTTAGTGGCTTAGCGGTAGGTATTAGCCGATGAACGGTTGAGGGAAAAGCGGTTAGTTGTGAATATAAAACAGACTTTTTATTTTACGTTGATCTTACTGTTCTTGTGCGCCGCAAAGAAGACGTATGCAAGCCAAGATTTGTGGGGGTTTTCCTATGATCACACTGTTACCGTGTGCCCGATGTCGGTCTCTCCAACCGCGCCCCCTCGTTTTGATGAAGCACATTGCTATGAGGCAAAACTGTCTGAAGTAGACCCACAGAATAGCGCAGTTTGGGTGTTATTAACGTTTGAGCGGGTGAAGTTAGAAACGCTACCTGCGCCTATCGGTTTGTACTTATTTGCCAAAGCCTCTAGTGAAGTGTTCCTTAACGGCGTCAAACTGGGTAGTAATGGTGTGCCAGCCGCTGATAGAACAGAGCGAATGGGAAAAATGGATACAGTATTTTATGTACCTGAATCATTGATAGAGCAGAACAATAAGTTGGTGCTACTCTTGTCTTCGCAGCACAGTGCACTCACCTTGGCGTATCCTATTCATTATATTGGATTCGGTCAATTTGGTGATCCTAAGCAATATATTCAAACATTTAGCGCACTAGCGTTAATACTGATTGGGGCATTTATATTGGGTGCTTTGTACTTTATTAGCCTGAGTGTAGGACAGCAAGGTAATACGGCCTCCAAAATTTTCGCCGCATTATGTTTGTTGGCCGCTGTTCAACTTGGTGCTGAGATGTCTAGAGGGTTAGTTAACTACACGTACCTTTGGCATGATATTCGGCTCATCATTGTTACCCTTTGCTCATTTTTATTTGGGGTGCTTTTATTGGCTTACAGCTCGATTAAAGTAGCTCAACATCAGGCGCTTCATTGGATTTATATTGGGGCTATATTAACACTCGTCGCTATCTTTTTTGCACCTGGGTTCGATACTAAAACAACTGCTGGGATCTTTGTTCCTTTGCTCGTCAGTTTATTCCAGTTAGGTTACTTTTGGCGACGTGCTAAAACGAATCAATTAGCAACATGGTTTATTGTGCAGCTACTTGTGGCTGTGACCATTCTTTGTGTTGCATCTAGCTTTCATGAAATTATCCACTTTGTGATTATTGCTGTGCTGCTGGGTTATCTATTTACTCGCCAAGCTAGAGAGTATCAAGTGCAGCAAAGTAAGTTAAGCCAAGACCAAGCACATATTGCGAAACTAGAGTTTAAGCTTGCGCAAAATACCCAAACCCAGTGTCCCGCCAAACTGGAGGTAAGCGTTGCCGGTAAAACGGAATATATCGTCCTTACAGACATCGCATTTTGTAAAGCTGCCGGTGATTACGTGGAGCTGCATATGATGGATAAATCACAAAAATTATTTTCAGGTTCGCTTAAGCAATTAGAGCTAACTTTACCTTCTATTTTTGTTAAAACGCATCGTTCATATTTAATTAATTTAAACGAAGTAGTGTCGTTGGAAGGAGGGGGGAGCCAACACCAATTAAAGCTTACCAATGGCATAAGTGTACCTGTCAGCCGTAGGCTTGTCCCTTCGGTTAGAGCGACACTTAACTCCTCAGCAGTGTCTTATACCAACTGAATAGCAAAATTTTTGCTTTGCATAGATACTTTGGCGGTAGCAGGATGTGAGAGTGGTGCTAATAAAGTCATTTCTCCGCTTCAAAATAGATTATTTACTTTATGCCTTCGAGGTAGAGTATAAAAAATATATAAGGGCTAATCGGCAAGCTATACCCCAATCTCTTGTCGCTGAAAATATCCTTTTAGAAAATCCAGCAGTAATCGCACTTTTTTAGAGTTGGTATTGCCTTCAGGGAACACGCCGTAAACATGAATGTCTGGCAGGTTGTAGTCATCCATCACGCAGATGAGAGTACCAGCTTGAATTTTGGGTCGCGCATCGTAAATAGGAATACGGCCAATACCGTGTCCTCTCTCTACAAAAGCGGTGCGCGCAGCAGCGTTGTTGGTGCTGATGTCGCCTTTCATGGTGATGCTATAGGCACGATTGTTTTTACTTAAAGTGAGCGTACCAGAGGTGAGCTTGTAGATAACCCATTGATGTTGATAAAGGTCTGTTGGATGTTTTGGGGTGCCGTATTTACTCAAATATTCTGGTGATGCACACAAACAGGTTTTAAGTACCGACAATTTGCTAGCTTGCAGGCCAGAATCCGGCAATGGCGCTCCTCTAATGGCAAGATCAATGCCTTCTTTGATGATATTGACCACTTCATCTGTAAGCATGACATCAAGCTGAATTTTTGGGTACATAGCTCGAAACTCGTTGAGGGCAGGGACGATAGTTTGTAAGCCAACATTAACCGGACAGGTTAGCTTAATTAGGCCGATTGGCTCGTTTTTAAGATTTTCAATTTGCTGATTTGCAGCAGAGGCTTGCTCGGCAATGATGCGGCAGCGCTGATAGTATTCGCTCCCTGCTTCGGTAAGTGAAATGGTTCGCGTGGAGCGGTTAAGCAGCGTTATTCCTAGTTGTGACTCTAGCTTTTTGACATGATAACTCACCACTGCACGTGATAAATTAAGATGTTTTGCCGCACCACTAAACGTACCTTGCTCAATAACTTGTGCAAATACCACCATACTTTTGAGCTGCTCAAAAGAGATATCCATGCATCACTCCTTCCACTTAGATATTTTGATTGTATCAATTGTTTGAACAAAGAGTTAGCTTTTGTCTGCATTGTTTAATTAATGTTGAACTCATATCCTTATGACTAATCAATAACCAGATGAACTGGTAAGTAAAGGTAACGACAAATATAAGGTGATTATGATGACAGCAAAGAAAATACTGATGGTATTAACTTCACATGCAGAGCTTGGTAACACCGGCGAAAAAACGGGGTTTTGGGTTGAAGAATTTGCCGCACCCTATTACACCTTTGTAGATGCAGGCGTAGAAGTCACGCTGGCCTCACCAAAAGGAGGGCAGCCACCAATCGACCCGAAAAGTGAAATGGCCGATTTTCAAACCGATAGCACGAAACGTTATTTTAATGACGCGAACGCCCGAGCATTAGTGGCAAACACCACACCACTGGCACAGCTCGATGCAGCAGAATTTGATGCCGTGTTTTACCCAGGCGGTCATGGACCACTGTGGGATCTTGCAACCGATACTCATTCAATTAAGTTGATCAATGCCTTTTTAGCTGCCGATAAACCGGTTGGTGCAGTATGCCATGCTTCTGCAGTGTTGATGGATGTTAAGACTGAGTCGGGTGAGTACCTTGTGAAGGATAAAGCGGTAGCTGGATTTACGAATAGTGAGGAAGCTGCGGTAGGATTGACAGATGTCGTTCCATTTTTATTGGAAGATGAGTTGGTTAAACGAGGCGCAGATTTTCAAAAAGTGGATGATTGGAATGTGTTTGCCGTTAGAGATGGCTTAATTTTTACAGGACAGAATCCAGCAAGTTCAGAACTTGTTGCCGAAAAAATGCTGGCGTACTTGGGGCAATCTTAATCAATTAGTAAGGAAAATCAGATGTTAACCGTTCACCACTTAAACGAGTCACGCTCGACAAGAGTACTATGGCTGCTCAATGAACTAGATATACCTTATGAGGTGGTTAAACACCAACGCGACCCAGAAACACATTTAGCGCCACAAAGCCTTAAGCAAGTGCATCCTCTTGGAAAAGCACCAGTGATGGTCGATGACGACCTAACCTTATGCGAGTCCGGAGCCATCATGGAATATTTGCTAGACAAGGCAGAGGGGAGTTGTTTGCGACCAAATACCGGAACACCTGAGTACTATCAATATCAAGAGTGGTTACACTTTGCTGAGGGGTCATTGGCGCTGCCAGTGATCGCATCTTTGATGATGAAGATGGAGCAGCGTACTGGTGATAAACCCATGGATGGTTACATTGCTAAAGAAGTAAATGTCGACTTCGCCTATATTGATGCGACTCTCGCCAAGCAAAGCTATTTTGCTGGCAGCGACTTTACCGCAGCCGATATTATGATGACGGTGATGCTAGAAATCGCCGACAAAGTGGGGCTACTCGCTAAGTGGGGTAATATCAAAGCTTATCTTGAAAAAGTACAGGCTCGCGGCGCATATCAAGCAGCTCGCAGCTACGGCTAGTTGCTTTCATAGCCAGAGGTTCGCTCTGGCTTTTTCTAATGTCATTGTTGTGGGCTACTCAGTCAACACACCTGCTTTTACACTTTCTTGTTTGGCCTTTTTACCATTTAACAATATGCCTATCACAGTATTTCTAACCAAATAATGATAGCTGACGATCCCCACCGTCATAGTTAAAAATAAAGTTATACAAAATTTAATGAAGACCGATATTTCAAAGTTAGTGAGAGGAAGTTGAATGTACATAAGGACAGGAATATGAATGAGATAAATCCAATAGGAGGCATCTGAGATATAGCGACTTTGTTTATTAAAATAATTCAACCACTTAAAACCTGCTAGATAAGCAACGGCTGTCCAACTGAGTATGGCAATAGTTTGAACTACAACACTAATCAGATTGATTTTTTCGGGGGTTGTATCGCCCGTTTTGGCCGCAATAATGACTTTTTCGATCGACGGAGGTGGCGGCAAAAAGTAAAAGTATGCAACGAATGAGGTGCAGGCAATAATAAACAGCCAGTTGAATTGTTTTGAGTAACGAGCTGCCACATCATGATGATGAAATAACCCGGCACCCACCAAAAATAAAGTGCCATAAAATCCATATGCCCACCAATGAGGCTGTAGTTTATCCGGAGCTGGAAACGGCACTATTAAGTTGGACATAGACGCCGTGATGATAAGCGGCAATAAACAACATAAAAAGAATGGGGTAACAACGATTGAGAGGATGTTTTGATAAAGCCATTGAAACTTGTGTAACAACCAAAATAACACACAAAACTGGCTTAAATACCACAAGAACCATAAATGCATGCTTGTCACCTGTGGTTCTTTTATCTGTTGCATAACACTAAATAATGGCGGTGGGGCGCTGGCAATATTGCCGCCCCAATGCATTGCATGTAATAACACCAATAAGGTGAGCGGAAGAAAAATAATAAACGGAATAAGTAGCCGTTTTAACCGGTTTTGAATGTAGGCATTGCCACCGCGCTTTTGAACGAGTAGCGCTGCGCAAAATCCAGCGATGATAAAAAACAGTGGCATTCTAAATAGATGTGTCCACATGGCGAGGTAATTAAAAAAGGTGCTTTTAGCTGGGTCTACACTGATCCAAAGGTGATGAAAATAAGGGCCGTATGCTAAGGCCGCATGAAAAACGATACCGAGCAATAATGCTAGGCATCGCATATTGTCAATATAATGAAAACGCGCTTTACTATGCATTCAATTATCCCTAAGTCGTACGCTTAAACAGATGCTTATACTTTCTTGTTTTCCTCTGCAAATATTGAAGAAAAACGAACTTGTTAGGCAGTATTCGTCGTGACGAGAACATTTAATAACAAATAAAGAACGATGAGAACTTTATTTTGCTCTGGTTTGGACTCAAAATAGAGACTTTATTTTGCTCGAAAAGGAACTAGAATGAAAGCCAAGCTAATATTAGCAGGTGCGATGTTTGCAACCGCATTAGTGGGTTGTAATAGTGGCAGCAGTGGTCCTGACGAAGAAGACCAGTGTGGTGGTGCGGGAAGCTCAGTGTTCGACATCACCGGGTTTAATCTTGGTGAGTTCAAGGCAGAGAATAATAACGTAGATGAGTTTGTTAGCACTGAGTATGACAGCGCCGAGCCCATACCTTATCAAACACTGGTGCTTCAGCTTAAAGCCGACACCCAATCTGTCGCTCAGGTAAGTGCGCCGAATTTTCAATTTTCGCTCATTAGCAGCGCATATGCTTGTTCGCCAACTTTGCCATTTACCAATGAAAATATCACGGATATAAACATTACCTCTAGTGCTGCCTTTAGCGATGATCTACCCGCAGGATCAAATCTAAATGAGGTGTTTGATGTGGTCTATATTGGTCTTGAATATAGAAACCAGGTAGCTTATGGCACGCTTGATAATGGAGAAAAAGACTACTTTTCCATTTCGGAGTTTTTGGAAATTGAACAACGTGAGGCTGGTAAGGTTATCCAGCTGGCGCTTAATAGTGAACCGAGCTATAAGCAAAATCATGTGTTTTATATCGAAGTATCGTTAGATACTGGTGAACAGTTTTTACTGGAATCACAAGAATTAAGCTTTGCTGAGTAACCAGTTTGGTACTAGCCTAAATTAACCCTAGGTTTAATTGAAAACACGCTTAAAACGCCAACTTCGAGTGTAGTAGTTGGCCGTCGGTAGTTTAACCTCAACTCGGTATAATAACTTGCTCTCTAGCAGTTGTTATCCTTTCTTAGTTCAAGTTTAAGTTAACCAGTAACGTTATTTTAGTCTATCCATCAGATACACGTATTCAAGGCTAGTGACCATTGCTCGTTGCTCATTGTTGGCAGCGCCAGCATGGCCACCTTCGGTGTTTTCAAAGTATAAAACGTCAAAGCCCATATCCTGCATTTTGGCGACCATCTTACGGGCATGACCCGGATGTACACGGTCATCTCTGGTTGAAGTAGTAAAGAATACTTTTGGATATTGCTTGTCTTTACTAAGATTATGATAAGGGGAGTAGGTTTTAATGTATTCCCATTCTGCAGGGTTATCTGGGTTGCCATATTCTCCCATCCAGCTTGCACCCGCGAGCAGTTTGTTAAAACGCTTCATATCCAACAGTGGAACCTGACAAATCACCGCATTATAAAGGTCTGGTCTGCGAGTAAATGCCGCGCCCATTAACAAGCCGCCATTACTGCCACCTTGAATACCCAAGTGCTGAGGTTTAGTGACTTTGTCGGCTATTAGTTGCTCTGCCACCGCTTCAAAATCTTCATAGGCTTTGTGACGGTTCTCTTTGAGTGCAGCTTGGTGCCAACGGGGGCCATACTCGCCACCACCACGAATGTTTGCCAGCACATAGACTCCGCCTTGCTCCAGCCAGTTTTTGCCTTTGCTAGCTGAGTAATGTGGTTGCATTGACACCTCAAAACCACCATAAGCATATAAAAGGGTTGGGTTTTTTCCATTCAGTTTTAAGTCCTTTTTATGGACAATAAAGTAGGGAACTTTAGTGCCATCTTTTGACGTGGCAAATTTTTGCTGCGCTACAAAATGGTTGGCATCGAAGTGTGGTTTATTACCTTTAAGCTTAGTGATCTGCAGTGATTTTCCATCTACGGCATAAAGGCTGGTGGGAGATAAGAAATCGGCATAAGTAACAAAAAAGTCATCCCGCTTTGGGTTCGTATCAAAAACCGACAATGACCCTGTTTCAGGAAAGCCAATTTGCTCGATATTCCACTCCCCATTTGCTTGTGGCGTGTAGCGGTAAACCTTATTTTTCACGTCATCTAACACAGTGACCAAGATCGCAGATTTAGTAAAGTTTAGGCTTTCAATAGAGCGAGTAGCGGTTGGTTTTACTAGGCTTTTGAATTGGATATTTTCGTTGCCAATATCATCAATGCTGGCATAAATAACCTCGGCTTGTGCAAATTGCTTCCAAGGAGACTTTAGTTGCACAAAGAACATGCCGTTATTTAACCCTAAGAGTGTCGCGTCATTGGGTTTTGGCAATTGAACTTGCTTACCATTTTCAAGCTTGTAGATATTGCTAGTGTAGAAGCTAGTGGCATCGTACAAAAGGTGATAGCTATTGCCTTTATCATAGGCGGTAAATCCACCCGCGCTGATGGAGCTTTTATCTGCTTGGTACAGTGTTTTTGCATCTTGTAATGGAGTGCCTCGTTGCCATACTTTGATCACAGCAGGATAGCCAGAGTCGGTCAGTGAATCTTTCCCAAAGTCTGTGCCCACAAAAATGGAATTGTCGTCATACCAAGATACTGATGTTTTTGCCTCGGGCAGATAAAAACCATCTTTTACAAATGATTTACTGGGGATGTCGAACTCTCTCACTACTTTTGCATCTGCACCACCACGAGATAAAGACAACAAGCAACGCTCGTATTTGGGATAATGGCAGTCGATACCTCCGTATACCCAGTTTTCGCCTTCCGCCTTTGCTAATGCATCTAAATCAAGGATCGTTTCCCATTTTGGGTTTTCTTTTTGGTATTCTTCCAATGTGGTACGACGATAGATACCTCTAACGTGGTTTGCATCGGTCCAAAAGTTATAGTAGTAACCGGCTCGTTCTGTCGCGTACGGAATACGTGATTGGTCATTTAAAATAGCGAGCGTATTTTGGTAGATGGTCTCGTAGGCTTTGTTACTTTTGAGGTACTTTAGTGAAGTACTATTTTGCTCCTTCACCCACTCGAGTGGCTTTTTACCTTCGACTTCTTCAAGCCAAAGGTACGGATCGTTTTCAACCGCCATAGATTTACCCGTTATAACTGCAAGTGTACAAAGTATGGCAGCATTGGTGATGCTTTTCTTCAAAACTGTTTTCCTATTTTATAACCGTCTGTGTTATTTTTAACATCTAGTTGTAAAAATAGGAACTAACAATAAGGAAAAACATTACTTTTGTTTACACCTGTTTACTCAACCTGAGGTTACCTAGCAAAAGCTATAATGCAAGTGTACCCAACCTAATGCTGATAGTTTATGTGTCAGCCGCTTGTTCAACTGTGCTTGTGTTGTCTCTTGTTGCTGAGTTTGGCAAGCTCAATTGGGCATCAATTATGCGCACGAGTAACATCGCTTTGTGCCACTGTTGAGACAGTTGCCACATTTCAGACAAGCTATTAATGTTACTTACCATATTATCAATAGCCAGTGTCGCGTTTGTTCCTGCAAGAATAAGATCATCTTTCACATCATCATGTAACTGTTGAAGTTCACTTTTTGCTTGTTCAAGTGCCGTAGGCGTAATGCTCTGCTGGTGTAGACTGGTCTTCATAAAGTGGCTAAGTTGAGCTTGGTACTCGCTTAGCTGAGCATAGAGTTCATGATGATCAGCAAGTTTGCGGTATGGTGACTGCTCTACTAGCTTCTCAACGCAATGACTACAAGTGAACAGATACTGCTCGATGCGCATAAACTTTGCTAGTACTGAGGTTGTTTCGGCTGATAGTGCCGACTGTTCCACAGACACAATAAAGGTACTAATTTGTTGACACAGTGCTTGGATCGCGTGCAGCGACTGCTCTGTAGTGAGCTTGTCTGTAGGAAGTAAGCATTTATCAAATTGCGCCAGTATTTTGTCTGCAACCAGCTTAGATTCTAGTAATAACGCATTGGTTGCAAGCTCAGGGGTTTGGGCGATAGTTTTGTCTAAAAAGCGGGGTCGTGACGCGGTCTCTTCAGCGCTGCAAAAACGCTTCATTAAAAAGCCTGCCAGTTTGTCGTTGAGCGGAAATATCAGTAATACGCCAAGCAGATTAAATAGCGTATGAAAGAGGGCCAAAGACAGTGCCGGGTCGGCTGTGAGGTTGAATAGTGCAGTAAACTGCGCAATCAAATAAAACAGCACCGGTAGCACTGCAAATGCCACCACAGCGGTAAGCACATTAAACATCACCTGTGCTGCGGCAACTCGTTTAGCGTTGGAGGTTGCGCCAATGGCAGCGAGAATAGACGTAGATGTAGTCCCCACGTTTGCACCAATCACCATAGCTCCGGCGGCATATAGGTCTATCATACCACTGGCAGCTGCGGTAATCGTGAGGGCGATAGAAGCGCTTGACGATTGAGTCAGGGTTGTCATGACAATACCCAGTAGCAAAAAGGTGAGCATTCCGCTTACCCCTTCAGCTGTAAACTGGCTCAAATCAAAGGTGGCAACCACATGCTCAAAAGCGCCTTTTAGAATATCGATACCGATAAAAAACAGCCCAAAACCAACTAGCGCCATCCCAGCATAAGCCAACCGCGAGCGTGGACGCAGCAGTTTCATTAAAGCACCTATACCAATGAGCGGTAAGGCAATGGCTTGAATATTAAATTTAAATCCAACCGCTGCCACAAGCCAGCCTGTAATGGTAGTGCCTATATTGGCCCCATAAACAATTCCAAGGGCTTGATGCATGGTGATAAGGCCAGCATTAACAAAGCCTAACGATGCCACGGTAACTGCGCTGGATGACTGCACTAGGGCTGTCATACAAAAGCCCGAGGCGATGCCCCGTTGCGGCGTTTTGGTCCACACGCCTAATACATGACGTAATGATGACCCCCCGCAAGCTTTAGGCCATCGGTCATCATACCAATTGCAATTAGAAATATGCCTAAGCCACCGAGAAGTGTGCCAATTAGATGAAGTGTTTCCATGTCCTTACCGTGCTGTGCTACTGGAAAGTAGTGATTTACTATTATTAGCGTAGAACAAAGATATCACTTTTGACTAGTTCCGCTTTGTTTGAAGTCAAGCTGGGGACCAAAACTCTCGAGCTAAATCAGGAAGTAATCTAATGTGACTTTAAAGACTATGAGTTAGTTTATTCCTTCTCCAAACCTCCGGTTATACCAAGTGTATTAAGTAAACTAGCTATTTCACCTTTCAAATTGATTGGAGGTAGAATTCAATTGGTATTATTGAGCCTGTAGCAGCGCAGAGTTCGTTAATGACAAGTCTACCGAAGGGTCTGTGATCCTATCAAACACTAGGTTAACTCTGGAAAGTGGAGGGCGGCGTTTGAGCTGATCAAAATCCGCTACTTCCATCCCTGAGTCGGTTTGTTGTGCAATAACAAATGAGAATACATAAAAGCCCTCTAGCCCCATTCTCAGATCACTTAAAATAAGCGTATTACCTTCTTTGTAAACGCCATACAATCCTTTGGTAAAGTTTTGCAGCAGTTCGATTCTGTGTTGCTGAGTGAATTTACTTAATAGCTGATTGTGAGTCGGATAAAACGCGATACTGACTTCATCAGGGCTATCAAAAATAGAGGCATAGATCTCATAGTGTCCTGATGGCGTTGTCGCGACAGCACGCCATAAAAAGGTATTAAATGCTGAAGGCGTGCTTTCATAGGCTAAGTATTCAAGTTGTTGCGCCTGAATTGCTTGATCTACTTTATGGTCGATGGTGGCTTTTGCCACTAGACTCCAGCCTAAGTAAATTGAACTGAGCAGCAGCGCGGTTTGGTTTACCCTGTTGGCGACAGGCTTACAAATATTAAAGCTTATCAACAATCCAGTGATCAGCAAGGGGAGGGTGTAAAGCGGATCTATAATAAAAATACTCGATATACCAAATGGATAGTTGCTGAGGGGCCACAATAGCTGAGTGCCATAAACGGTAAAGGTATCTAATAGGGCATGGGTGCTTAAAATGAAAAATAACGAGGTCGACCACCGCGAAAACGACACTGATTTTGCCCACTCAAAGCGCAACAGAACCCATGCAAGCATTGGGCTTAGGAATAACTGTACCAAAAGAGAGTGGCTAAAGCTGCGATGATAAACAAAGTTCTCCACGCTGCCGCCAAAGTCGACAAGTACATCTAAATCGGGAAGCGTACCAAATGCTGCACCAACTAATAATGCGCGGCGACCGAGTTTATGACCTAAAAATGCATAGCTCACCGCACTGCCTAGGGCGACTTGGGTGATTGAGTCCACCGTTACTCACTCTCTTATTTTATTGATTCGACCTATATTATTGTACTTATTTATCCCTAGTGTCGATCGATTTACCGGCATGAATTTTCAACACTAGTATTCAAAGTTTGGATCGAGTAACGTGTTGGTACCTAAATTGACTCCAAAATAATTATGAGTGATATAATACGACTAACGGGAAGCTTACTCTTTGCTACTTGCCTGTTACTTGCTTCGCCGACATTGGCGTTGGAAAACGCTAATACGTTACAAATACACGTTCATTTTAATGCCGATACTGATTCATGGTTGGTGCAATATCAATTGCCCAAAGCCGTTAAGCGAGTCGCCTTTGCTAGGCAGGGTGGTTTGGATCGCACGCAGCATTACAAACTTGATCAATCTAAATTTACTTGGCAACAGGAAGGAAGCGCGCTCTTCATACAATCGGCTAACGGCAACAAGTTTAGTACTTTTGAATTGAGCTTTAATTCGATCTATCACTTTATCCTAAAAGACTATACGCCCAACGTACAATTTAGTGATGGCAGCGTATTGTTGTACACCAATCACCTTACCTTAAGTGAGCGGCCCGGAGGTAAGTCGACCCCTGACTTTGAGAAAACGCAATTTTATTTTTCCAGCCCGACCACTGATATTGTCTTTCTTGGACAAAGGTACACGGCTAAAGCGCAGTGGGAATTAAGTGGTGACGGCACCTACATTTATTTTGGCAATATTAAGGCCATTGAAAATAACAACATGATTGCACTCGTCGATCCTGCTTTGCCAAAGTGGGTTTGGCATTCTACCCAAACTTATGTTCCAAAGTTATTTGATTACTATACAGAAAAGCTGGCGAGACCTTTGGACGTTAGACCAACAGTCTTTTTAAATTACATTAACAGAGAAGGTGACTTTGCCTCGTACAATGGTGGCCTACTTGATGGCATGGTGCAGCTAAGTGTGGCAGGTAAAGGTTGGCAAAATAAAGATGATGATCGATTTAATCTGTTTTTTCATTTTCTAGCCCATGAGGCTGCACATTTTTGGAATAGTGATCTGCTTACCCTAAACGACAATCGACACGCTTGGCTGCATGAAGGAAGTGCGGATGCCTTTGCCTATTTTGCAATGCTGGATTTTGAATTGATAGCTCAAGCCCAATGGTTCAACCTGTTTGAAGATGCGGCCAACCACTGTATCTTAAACAAAGGACGGTATGCATTACAGGATATGCAGCGGTGGCAATACAAAAATCACTATGCTTGTGGTGCAGTGATAGCACTTGCCAGTCACCTCCATGTCCAGGCAAACAATCCTGCGTTATCATTGTTTGATATTTGGCAGCAGCTATTCAAACACAGTAAAAACCACACTTATGGCCCCGAAGACTACTTCTCAACACTCGACACCTTGACCGGAGAAACCAAGTTTGCCAATACACTGCGTAGGTTCGTCGAAACCAAAGGGCTAAACAATTACAGTGAGATCATGACTTGGTTTAACGCAACTGCGATACGTGTAATGCCATCTAGCGACTACTCTCAATTTTACATCAGGCACTGGGGGAAACAGGTTGTCTCTGAACTGATGTTATCCCACTGTAAGCAAATAAGCTTTAATACCTACGACGACTATATTAAGACCTACCCAATTGATAACTGTAAGGCGTTTGAGCAGGAAATGGAGATACACTTTATCAATGGTATAGATTTGCTCCGCTCAGGAGTGGCGGCCTACCAAGCCTTTAAAAACAAATGCGCAGCAGGCGAACAAGTTATATTAGAGAATCGAACTGGACGACCTGTTGCGAGAATAGATTGTATAAAACAAGTGATAGCGCCAGATCCTTATATTAAACTCAACCCTACCGATGTGTTTGAAAATTAGCCTATAGTATTCAAAAGTGCTGTGGTTTGCTTTTCTGACGAGATCACAGCATCGAGTGACTTTTTTAAACTATGATTTATTATGGTGGTATTGTATTTGGTAATAGTGTTTAATTAACTTAATGTTCAAATAGTTAGCCTTAGGTATGGACTCAAATAGTGCACTAAAGCGTAATCTGCAGTTTCTCTTGGCACACCGTGGCTTAAATAACGCATCGTTGGCATCATTATCCACTAACGCGGGTTATGATTTAACCAAGTCCTACGTCGGCAAGATCCTCAAAAATAAAGAGCACAGTAATATTTCACTTTCAAAAGTCGATGGTATTGCTGCCGTGTTAAATGTTACCCCCATGGCGTTGATCAACCCTTTAGGGTTTAGTTCTGATGGCACCCCCCATGATTCAGCTATTAATCTGACTATTTTGTCACAGTGTATTGTGGAGGCCAGAAGCATCAGTGCTGAAGTGGGCATAGACAACCCGGAGTTTGAAGCTCGAGTGATTGCTTTGTACTACCAAGCGCAATTAACTGGTGACACAGAACAACTCCACACCTCATTGCTAAAGTTAGTAAGAGAGTTCTAACCCGCTAGTATTGTATTCTCATCGCTTCACCTCACAAAGCTGGTTTATCCATGAGTTTAACGTTATTATGTTAATTGATGTTAAATAAAAGTTTGAAAGGTAATGTAATGAAACAGACTAAAAAACAGGTCTTAACCCCTGAGTTGCTAAAAAAAGTGGTAGGTGGTGTTGGCGGTGGTGGTGGGGACGATGGAGACCCTCAGAAACAGCAAGTCGCAAGCTCAACAGGTTAATTTGCGGCTAATATAATCAAGCAACTTTTCAAAGCCTTGTTTTCAATTGCTATTGAAAAATTATTATTTTTGAAATAAATCAGCTAACTTGGTTTTCTTATGTTTCCCTTCTGAGTTTGCTTTTAATGCCGTTTCTACAAGCTGGTCTGCGCGTTTCTCAATGAGCAGTCGTTTGATAAGTAACTCTTCTTTAGTTAGAGAGTTATCTCTTTTTATTTGCCACTTTTCATTAAGTATTTGCATAGCCTCATCTTCGAACTCAGGCCTTACAATGATCTTTTTGTAAGCTGTATGACATAGGTAAAGCCCAATAATAAATATTAGGCATATTAAAGTCAGTACTAGTGACGGATCCATGTTCTAACCTCTTTGTAAATTGATGAAAATAATGGCATGTAGCAAGTAATTACCATTAAATTGTTAACCGTTGGCATTCCAGATGTATAAATAAGTTGGCTGTAACCTAAATCAAAATAGTGTCTATCAACGTACCTGAAAATTTGTAAGCCAATTTCTAGAGTTGAAAAAATTAGCAGCGCAATAGCTTGCTTTTGATATATCCACTTTTTAATGAAAAAGTAATACATGACTAGACAACACAATAAAGTCCAACCACACCAAATCAAATACCTCCATTGCAATTGAGGATCAATGGCTTTAATTTCGCAATGAAAACTCCAGACGGTTAAGTAAAACAATGAATAAACGCCAGTAAACAAAGACCACTTAGTGTTACGACC
>NZ_NKHF01000100.1 GCF_002744175.1 Pseudoalteromonas piscicida | reverse complement strand
CTTTTTGATCGTTCGAACAACATTTAACCAAAAACCACTTTTATGTACAGATAACGTTCAAAATAAGACAAATCTTACTATTAGAACTATATTAATTATTGCGAAGTTTAATTAACTCGTTAAGATAGCTAACTCATTTGTTAAATTAATGTTTAACCTTATTTTAATTGGTATATTTATATGAAGTCTTTTGATCATAAAGTCATTTTGATCACTTTGGTTATTGCAGTTGCGAGCTTTTTCATTGTTGATCTTGCATTAAGCTCTACTCAACTCGACGCTGCACTTATGTTATCCGTAGGTATTATCATCGGTGGCATAGTAAGCCAGTTTTTAAAAAGTGATACACAACAAGAAAAACAATCAAACTTATCTACTACCACTCTCTATGTCGGCAACCTACCTTACAGAGCTAACGAACATGTGGTTCGCGAACTATTCGAGGAGCAAGGACAAGTATTCTCTGTTCGGTTACTTAAGGATAAAAATACAGGTAAGCGTCGCGGTTTTGGTTTTGTGGAGATGGCGAAACAAGATGCCGAAAAGGCAATCACTCAACTCAATGAGCGCGAGTTCCAACAGCGTACATTAAAGGTAAGAGAAGCAAAGCAAAAGCCAGAAGGTGAGATGAATCACTCTCCAGCTTAATAGACTTACACTATAAGTCTATTAACGCTATTTCTTTTTTACTATCTAATATAGGTGCCGTTGCATAGAATCTAACTTCTTTTGCCGGCACCTTTTTTATACTGGTCTCATGACTTGCCAATAAAGACACCGCGCGATTAGCAATAGCTTCCCCTGAATCAACTAACTCCATATGTGGTGGCAAGCAGGTTTTGATGTGCTCGCCTATTAAAGGAAAGTGAGTACATCCTAACACCAGCCTATCAACAGAGTCGGGAATATGAAGCTGTTCAATTTCTTTGTACAAAGCCAACTGGTCAAGCGCATTATGCCAATAAAAACGTTCAGCGATCCTTACCAGTTCTGTCGAATGCAATGTTTCTACTTTACAGCCTGAAGTGAAATCAGCGATAAGTTTATGGGTATATGAGTTATTCGAGGTTGCAGGGGTTGCCAATAAAGCAATATGCCGACTCCTAGAACTCAGTGCAGCAGGTTTTACTGCTGGAACAACACCAATGATTGGTAGCCCGGTGTGTTTTCTCGCTTCTTCTAAAGCATAAGTAGAGGCAGTGTTACAGGCGATAATGATTAGATCTACGTTACCTAAACATTGCTCCTGCCAGTGGATCAAAGCCTTGATCCGAGACTTAATGACTTCTTGGGGTTGCAATCCATAGGGTAGATACGCGTTATCCATAACATAGCTAAAGTTTGCATGTTGGACGCGCGTCTGCAAATGCGACAGTACACTAGTGCCGCCAATACCTGAGTCAAAAACCAAAATATGTGACAAACTTCATTCCTCATGTAAGAGAAGCATGAAGTTTGCCATGAGTCCTAATGAAAATAAACTTGATTCAATTAACTCATTTGTTTTTGCTCGACTTGCTCTTTATTCATTTCATTTAATTTACTAAAAAAGCTACTGGCGTAATCCAAGAATTCATTTAACCTCGACTGTCCTTCATTCATCCAGGCTAATAGATTCGGTAGCTCAGTATTCGCGTCAAGCGCTTTAGCCTGCTCTTGGATATCGGATAGTTGTTTGTTAAGTGGAACAAATGCCTTTTCTAACTCTTTCATCGGATTCCCTTGTTGATATTGGGCAATCGCCGATGATGTCTTACTCTGTTTGAGATCCATGGTAAAGCTGGTGATCTGATCAGAGTTTAAGTTTAGCGATTTTGCCAAGTCGAAGGCTTCATCGTACTCACCACCAAAAAACGAATCACTGACATTACGAATATCTTCCATCATGTCATTAATCGCTTGCTGTTCCTCTTCATTTAGCTCGCCGTTTACCTTAATGGAAAAGCTCACTTCATGAGACGACTTTGTGCCATATGCCATACCGTATTCATTTGCCTTCTGTGCAACACTCGCTGCAGCACCTTGTGAGTAAGCATCAGAAAATGAAATCACCACCTCATCCCCTTCAGCTGTGGTAAAGGCATATTCAGCCTGATTAGATAAGCTGGCAAATTGTGCGGCGCTTATTGCTAATGCTTTTGGCGACTTTTCTTCGAAGAGTTCTTTTTCAAAATCATCTAAGCCGTTAAAAATACCTTCTCGTGATTTCTCAATGCCATCCTCAATATCAGAATTAAATGCCCCCATGCCTTTTAGCTCTTCACTAGCTTCATCTATTCCTTGTAGGACACCCTTACGAGCATCATCTAGCATAGATTTCAGCTCGTCGTTATCTTTACCATCTACTTTTGCCTTTTTCACCGCACCTTGAACAAAATCAAGTACGTTTTTGACAATAGACTCGAAGTCAAACAAAGGTTTATCTTTTTTATCTTGCGCTGGCTTTTCAATACCGAGTGCTTCGGCTAGCTTGTCATCAAGAATTTTAGCCGCGAGTTTAGACTTATCACCCGCGTAGCTATCTGAATTAATATGAATATTTGGTCCAATCCCTTTGCTCTTTCCAGGCTTGTGTTGCATTGCTGGATTGAGCAACTGATTTAATTGCCCGATTTTCATGGTATGCCCTCCAATATAGTAGTTAGATTATCGGCATTTTTATGCAAAGCTAAAGTATAATGATTAAAAAAACAGCAAAACGCTTTCAACAACGACGCTATACTGGACAAATTAACAACGCTCCCTAAAATAGCGCCTCTTAATTCAACATAGATGGTTTTAGTATGGCAGTAATTAAAATTGATGATTCAGTATACGAACAACAGTTAACAGAGAAGGCTGAGCGTATCAGTTCACAATTTGCGCAGTTTAATGCACCGACACTAGAGGTGTATGACTCAGCAACGCGCCATTACCGCCAGCGCTGTGAGTTTAGGGTTTGGCATGATGGTGACGACTTGTTTCACATCATGTTTGACCAGCAAACCAAAGAAAAAATCCGTGTTGATAGCTTTGACCCAGGTGCGCCACTTGTCAATGAAATGATGCAGGTCATGATAGACAAGCTAAAAGATAACGAACTCTTACGTCGCAAGCTATTTCAAATTGACTATCTCACGACTCTTAGTGGTGAAGTATTGATTAGCCTTTTGTATCATAAGCAACTCGATGAAGCATGGCAAAACGCAATGCAAACATTGAGAACAGAGCTACAACAACATTACACTGTCGACTTTATCGGTCGCGCCAGAAAGCAGAAAGTTGTGTTTGGGAATGACTATGTCACCGAAAAACTAACTGTAAATGGCAAGGAATATATTTATCAGCAGGTAGAAAATAGTTTCACCCAGCCAAATGCTGAAGTGAATCAAAAGATGTTAGCATGGGCTCAGGACATCAGTGAGCCATTAAGTAATGACCTACTTGAGTTATATTGTGGTAACGGAAACTTTTCAATTGCCTTAGCAGGTTCATTCAACAAAGTTCTGGCCACAGAAATCTCCAAGTCTTCGGTAAAATCTGCACAATTTAATATTGCAGCAAACCAAGTAGATAATCTCGATATTATTCGTATGTCGAGTGAAGAGTTTACTCAAGCAATGAAAGGACAAAAGTTCTCTCGCTTAGACGGTATTGATCTACAATCTTATAACTGCCAGACCATTCTTGTCGATCCTCCGCGAGCGGGCATGGATGAACTGACCTGCCGCTTGGTGAGTAACTATGACAATATTATTTATATCTCATGTAACCCAGACACACTCGAGCGTGATTTAACCTTACTGTGTGAAACGCACAAGATTGCACGCTTTGCAATCTTCGATCAGTTTCCATATACACACCATATAGAATCTGGCGTTTATCTAACTCGAAAATAGTTGATTGAGCTTAACAGAGCTCAATATCATCGGCTGTCATCGCTGCAACCAGTGCTGGCAGCTCAGTTTCACTGAAGACTTGAATGCCCGACAGCCTTAGCAAAGCCGCCGTCACCCCTTCCCCTGCTATTTTCTTTCCAGAATGACTACCATCGTAGATAAAATTACTACCACAGGATGGGCTGGACTCTTTGAGCAAAGCAAACTGAATATTGTGCTCAACGCACAGTGCCTGCGCTTTTTGCGCACCAAACATGAAGGCTTCTGTAAAATCCTCACCGTGCTGACTCAGAATTTTTCCGTCTGTTATCTCAGCAGGTGGACGCGGTGTGGGCAAGCCGCCAGCGACTTCTGGGCAAAATGGTAGTACCCAATTTTTTTGCCGCCAATATAGCAAAGTATTATCTTGCAAGCTTTGCGACGAGGCGTCGTATCTTACGGGGTAACCGAGCAGACAACTTGAAACTAGAATTTTAAACATAAAAAAGCCCTGCAATCATTACAGGGCTAGTCTAATACAAATCAGCATTTATTGCTTTGCTAAATAATTTACCAACGCAGCGATTTGGTCAGCTTTGGTTGTTCCTGATTCACGTAACAACAACTTATATTTACCATTCACGATAAACGTAGGTACGCCGGTAAGTGCACCTTTGTCTGACAATGTTTTTTGCATACGCTGCATTTTCGATGTTTTCGTACGGACGGCAAAGCTCGCGTACAGTTTATCGAACTTTTCAGCATCAACACCTTGCGCAATAAAGATATCCTTTACATCAGCAAGTTCATTGATCTTTGCACGCTTACCATGAATATGATTGAACATAGCTGCGATAATTTTATCTTTTTGTGGCAATACCGCTGCTGTCGCAAGCGCTTGAGCTAATAATTGTTGGATTTCGGAATCTCTTGGTCCAACAAAATCAATATGGCTTTTTTTAAACTTCACATCGCTATCAAGCTTGGGTTTAACGTCAACGATTAAGTTTTCCATTACGTTACAGGCTGGACAGTAGAAAGAAAAATATTCCATTACTTCCGGCTTTTTAGTACCGCGCTCAGCAATCACTTCATAGTGTACGCCTTCTTCATAAGGTGCAGCCTGAGCAAATAGTGGCAGCATCAATGCAACTGCCAAGCCTTTCAATACTTTCAACATACTAACTTTCTCCAGTCCTTATTTCTTTAACAAATATGCGATCAGTTCATCAAGCTGCGCTTGGCTCTTAAGGCCTTTCATCTCAATTCTGTATTTGTCATTAACGATAAATGTAGGCACGCCAGTCAAAGCTCCTGCATCAGAAAATTTCTCTTGTGCTTCTAGCATCTTATTTTCAGCACTTATAACCGGCATGCTTGTTACAGCTTGATCAAACTGTTTCGCAGAAATGCCGTTTAGCTCCATAAGCGTTTTCAGGTCTTTAATCTCTAAAAGCTTATTTCCTTCTAAATGAATGGCATGAAAAATTTTCTCAGCAATCAGGTTTGCTTTACCTTCTTGCTCAGCAATAATATAGGCATAGCTTAAGTTGCTTTGCGTTTCAGCTGGTACACCACGTAAAAAGTTTACATGACTTTTCTCAAAGTGAGCACCTTCAGGCAAGTTTTGTTCGATTGCTTTTGCAATAGGTTCAAAACGAAAACAGTGAGGGCAATAAAATGAGAAAAACTCCGTCACCTTCTGATCTTTGCTCTGCTCCGTTGTTAAGGTGGTGTAATGCTCCCCTTCAGTAAAGTCTGAGGCCATAGCGACCACAGGTAAACATAGTGCAATCAATGCAATTCTTAATTTTTTTAGCATGCTACTCTCTCTAATTTTAAGGAAATAGGCTTAAACTTGGTTCATCTAAGGCAGCTAACTGCTCTTTTAATGCAAGGATCTGCTGTTCCCAGTATTTGTCTGTTGCGAACCAAGAAAAGTTCCGTTCAAACGCAGGGTCTTGCCAACGTTGTGCTAACCAAGCCATATAATTAACCATTCTCATGGCTCTTAAAGGTTCAATCAGCGCAAGCTCCTTTGGATCAAACGGCATAAATTCTTCATACCCCATCAATAGGGTATCTAACTGTACAAGTTGTTCATTGCGGTCGCCATTAAGCATCATCCATAAATCTTGGATTGCTGGGCCTTGTTGACAATCATCAAGATCAACCAGCATGAGCTGATCAGCGGACCACAATAAGTTACCAGCATGGCAATCACCATGAAGCCTAATCGTTTTGCTAACCTGATACTTAGACGCGGCTTTGTTAATAACTTGCTCTAAGATAGTAACAAATGGAGTATGCAAATGACTAGGCACTAGCTGGCTTTTTAGCAAAGTCTCTTGTGCATCAAATAAAAAGCGCTGAGTACTCAAGGCTGGTCTGTGTTCAAATGCTTGTTGCGCCGACAAACAATGTAACCGTCCAAGATAACGGCCAAGTATTTCTAAATGGTCAAGGTTATCCAGTTCAAATTGTCGCCCCCCTACACTTGGGAATAGCGTATAACGGTAACCCTCGTGAAAGTGTAAGCTATGCCCACCAATTAATAGTGGGGCAACAACGGGGACTTCCGCATTTTTGGCTAGCAGCGCAAAGTCATGTTCTTCCAAGATTTGTTCATTCGTCCATCTAGCAGGGCGGTAAAACTTCACCACATAACGTTTACCATCCTCAGCACCAAATTGGTAAACGCGGTTTTCATAACTGTTTAAAGCCAATAGCCCTGTAGCAGGATAAATCTCGAGCGCTTCGATTGCATCCAAGATGAGATCGGGGGTCAACGCGTTAAAACTAAAATCGTTCATAGTACCTATTAAAAAAGCGAGGGGCTAACCTCGCTTTTTACCTTATTAATCCTACCTTCCCTTGAAGAAGTTGGTGGGTTGTGCCAGCCGCTCTTCTGGGTTTGCTTGGTTTATGAGCACAAACTCAAACTCTGTGACCGGTTTTTTCAAGTCATAGGGGTCTATCACAACCGATAAAGGCACATCCAATGTACTTCCCGCAGCGAGGTGTACCTGTTGCTTACCAATCACCTGATAATTACTTAGACCCGATATTTCAATAGAAAATTTCTGTTCGACTTGTGCTTTGTTTATCACCTTAAGAGTGTAAGTATTTTCTACTAGCCCTTCAATGTTAACGCGATAAAGCTGGTTTCTATCACGAATAATATCAAGATCCATCGGCTTACGCATCGCAATGTTTACCACTAATGCACCTGTGATCACCACAAGTATCATTAAGTAGCCAATTAATTTGCCGCGCACTGGCTTGGTTTTCTCGTTTGAGGCCTCTAAATTACGCTCGGTTGTATACGCGATTAACCCTCTCGGATAGTTCATTTTATCCATCACGCCATCACAGGCATCGATACAAGCACCGCAATTAATGCACTCATATTGTAAGCCATTGCGAATGTCGATACCTGTAGGACAGACTTGAACACATAGATTACAGTCGATACAGTCACCCAATCCTAAGGCTTTAGGGTCTTGCTTACGTCCTCTGGGACCTCTGCTTTCACCGCGTGCAGCATCATAGCTTACTGTAAAGGTATCTTTATCAAACATTGCAGATTGGAAACGCGCATATGGGCAAATATGCAAACACATGATTTCTCTCATCCAGCCTGCATTACCATAAGTACAAACTGTAAATACGATAATACTTAATACAGAATAAAACCCAGCAGAGGCCGTCAGTAAATCAGGGATCAATGAGCGAATAGGCGTGAAATAGCCAACAAAGGTAATTGCGGTATACAGCGAGAATAAAATCCAACTACTATGCTTGGCCGTTTTACGCCAAAACTTGTCAAAGTCCATGTACCTTTGATCCAGCTTTTTCCGCTGGTTGGCGGTGCCCTCAAATTTTTCTTCAAACCAAATAAAAATGAAAGTCCAGACCGTTTGGGGACAAGTGTAACCGCACCATACCCGGCCATAAAACGTAGTGACCAGAAACAACGCAAATGCAGCAATCATCAAGATAAAGGCAAAAATCGTCAAATCTTGAGGCCATAAGGTCATGCCAAATATATTAAATTTTTGCTCAAAAATATCGAATAACACAGCCTGATGACCATGGAAATTAAGCCATGGCAAAGCCATAAATGCCAACATACCAATAAAGCCGATGCGCTTTCTTAATAATTGATGTAGGCCCGTTACCGCACGAACATAGATGCGATTTCTTGGGTTGAAGCGATCAGGCGTAGAGCTGTTAAGTGATTTCCCTTCTGAACCACCTGCTGGCTTTTGAATTTTTACCTCTGACGGTATATTTTTAACCTTGATTCTTTCGTTCTCCATGGAAGCTCCTTAGTGCTTTGGAACGAGATGCACTTGCTACAGTGACCTTAAAAAATACGGGCTAAACTATTGCGGTGTGCCCCATAATATAGTTTAGCGGTTACTATTATACGCCTTGAAACTCTATTATTAATAGTGAGTTGAGCTAAAACCCATCATAAATGATGAGAGATTTGTTGCGCCTCGGCAGACAAGTTTATTACACTAGGTACATTATTTTTGTTAGCTAGATCAAATCTGCGCCAGATTATGAAAAAATTCCTCGTATTAGCCATTATAGTCGTTGCTCTGTTTACTGTGGATCATCCACTGATTAAAGAGCCAAGAGATAAGCTGTTAGGTCAAGGCGTTGAGGTACTTAGTGAATCAAGTAAAGTGCAGCGTAGTACCGCAGCAAGGATCGCCAGAGCCAATGTAGCTAAAGCGATTTCTATGACAGAAGATGAAAAAAATTACATTAATGAGGCGCTTGCAACGGACGAAAAAGTCAGGCTTTTTCATTTAAAGTATTGTAAAGAAAATGACTATAACCTTTACTTTTATGGTCCAGATCTTATCAAAATTTGTGAAATTGCAAATCAAGCAATACACGAAGCAAAGGCGCTATGATGGATTTTAGTCAGCTCAACAAGAAATCTTCAAAGTCGTTTAACGATCAAAAGGCACTGATAAAAAAGCTGAGCCAAGGTCGCGTCGTCAACTGCACTAGCTGCCAGCAACCCATTACACTCACACTCAACCCTGAATCTCACAATAGAGCCATTGCCCGTTGTCAAAAAGGCTGCACGCTTATTGAGCTAGACCTTGCTTGAAGTGGTTATTTGAGCTACTCAAATAACCCACTGTTTACCGCAGCTACTTCAACCAGCTCGGCATAGGAAGCTGCGAATTCGTTTGCAAGTTGTGCTTGAGTGGTTTGAAACTCAGCAAAAGACTGTCCAATCTTGTCACAATAAATCGTTAGCTGCTGTTCGCCTAGCGCAAAAAGCCCCAGCTGCTCGGTACTCATCTGCAGGGCCTGTTTAATCTCTTCAGAGAGTGGACTCGACATGAGCTGCTCATAAAATGGAGTCGCAGCCATCAAAAAACCTTCTGCCCAATTTATTTTCTGAAGTAATGGCGTTTCACTATGCCAAGGTAATTGAAACCCTGTTTCATATACCTGTTCTGATATTTCATGGTGCAGAGCCATCAATGCAAAGGCAACGCGCTCATCTAACTGAGGATCTGCATTGGTTAATGTTTTAAGCCACTTTTCTACTTCAATCCCATTGGGATCAATACATGTAGCAAACAGATATCCCTGTAAGAATGCGATATCAATAGATAGCTTACGCTCAGAAAAGTACTGTTCTAAGCATTGCTGATGAGCAGCGGTAAATGAAAAATCCTGCATAGTATTGCCTTGACTAGAGGCGCTAAAGTAGCACCTTTACAAAAAAGAACGAAAGGAAAGGTTAAGTAACCTGAGCTCCGGATAGTTAATGCTTTGTCCAAACCTCAGGTTAAGTATGACTTAAAGTCGCTTATAAGTTAACAGGATAGCGTCCTTCACCATCTGGTCGACCTAAGAACTTGACTGCATCATGTACTTCTTTTGGTAAATTGGCATCCGGTTTGATGTTGCCAGCAACCCTAAACTGGAAATTGGCGGCAAGCGTGGCGTCCGCTTGTAACCCTAAACGGTTTTCAGGGTCAACCACCACCGCAATATCCCCAGATTTACAGGCTAACTGGCCACTCAAATCACCAATGCTAAACCAGCCATTCATGCCTTTCACATCAATATTAGGACTGCTAATTTCACCATTTAAGCCTTCACAGTATGGTGCACCACTTCGGTATTCTTTAACATTGACAATAACGCGGCCTTTCGCATCAACTGGCAGTGGTAATGTTACTTGGTCCATGGCTTGTTCAACACTAAAACGCAGCGAAGCGTTATTTACCGAAACCGTTTTGCTTAACAGGTTAGAAGAAAAGTTTGCTTTGCCAGAAATTTCGCTCTTGTCTCTAGGATTTCCAAACTGAACATTGCCAGCTAGATTACCCAGTAGCAGTGCTGAAGGTTCAATATCCCACTTCACTTGATTCAATTGAATATTATTAAACCTAACACCACTGACTTGGCCATGCCATACAGAGCCATTCACCGCTCCAAGTTGCAGGTTTGGCGGTAACTGTCCCTTAAATACCTGTAGCAATACAGCCGCTGGCATCGTAAAGGTACAGAAAACAATGAACGCCAGCAAAAAAATGATGAGTAGAGTTAGTGTATTTTTCATAATTATTTCTCTAAAACCAAACGACTAACACGAACAAAACCAGGTAAATTCCCCTGCGTTAGATCGAGGTTTTCTACCTTCACCCCATGTTTGTTTGTCAATTCGTCTATCCATGCGACCAACTTATTAAATTCAACGTTATCTATGGTCAAGCGTATCGCTTCTCCACTTGGTTGCATCTTACTAATATCGATTTGAAAACGGCCGCGAGTATTATTAACGATTTGGCTAATGTTCCCACCACTAATCACTCGTGAAGGGCTGCTAGACTTTAACTTATTGACACTTTGCCCTACCCAGTTAACCAGTTCATGATTGCGTTTAAGCTTTGCTTCAGCATCACTAACAGCCTGATTCAGCGGCCTAAATATCCCCATAACGAGCACGAAGACCACAAAGGTAACACCAGCAACGATAAGCAGCCTTTGTTCTTGTTCTTTAAGGCCACGCCAGTAGTTGATTACTTGCTGCTTCATGCTGCACCTCCAATGCGAATTTCACCAACCACAAAGTCACCATCATTATTTAAGGCTCCTTGCTCAACGCTAACGCCACGCTGCTCAAGAATTGACTTTACTTGGCCAAAGACTTGGAACTCTTTCGCTCTCGCTCTGATCCGTAATTCATTTCTTCGTTTGTCATAGCGCAGTGTCTCAGGAGTAAAGGCATCAATTTCGTCGTAAATCGCAATAAAGTGATTCGTCAGCTCAAGCAATCCACCTTGCTCAGCACCAGACAGGGCATTTAACTCATTTTGAATTTGCTTTTTCAGCAAGTGTGGGCGCACCACTTTATTTGGAAACGCTTGTTGATACATACTCACAGCCTGCGTTTCAAGCTGCTCAGCTTGATGGCTAACAACATATAACTGTGTGCCTTTGATAGCAATAAAACTGACCACCGCCACACTTGCAGCGATTAAACCACTGCGCCAATCACGCCACCATTGTGGCTGCTTCTTCTTCGCAGCAAATCGGCCTTGGCGTAAGTTAAAATCGATATCAGGCAATGTTTTTGCAAACAGTGCTAGCGGCAGATCATACTCTTGCTGCTGTGCCGTTAGTTTAATATCACTAGCAAAATCATTCGCTGGACTAAAATGTGCAACATGTTCGACACCCGCAATGTTCAAGTAGTCGTTAACCCAACTAAGCTCAGCCGTGCCAATTTGCCATGTACTATGTTTAAACAGCCATTGTTGGCCTAGCTGTACAGCGCTCGTCATCGCTTCTTGAAGCGGTAAACATAAAGCATCCGGCACCGCCTTAGAAACACTCATTCCCGCGTCTTCAAATGCAATAAACCAACTTTGGAGCCAATCGTGGTCACAAACAGCAACATCTATAGTGTGCGTATCTTCTTTCATACCAGGTTTACCAATAGCAACAAACAAGCTATCAATATCGGTTGCCACCTGCTCTTCAAGCATAAAAGGAAGGGCTTGCTCTAGCTTTCTATTCCATTTTGCGGGTAGCTCCAAGGTGCGTAGTTGCACTGCTGTCGACGGAAGTAGTAATACCACTGGTCGAGTGTGTGCTTTATCTGCAAGTTTATCAAGCTGCTCGCTATCCTCGAGTTCACCACTGGCAATAATTTGTTGTTGTTCTGTTGACCATACTAACCAATGTATTGTCGCCTGGTGTGACTGGTCTACACGGACCAATAATTGTTCTGTCACTCTACGCCTCCAAACTTACGAGCAAGCACGTACGCTTTACCATCTTTTGTTTCTATAATTGATGTGAGAGAAAAGCGTCGCTCATCAAACACTGCCGTTGCTCGCAACTGAAAATAATTGCTGTTAATCGTAAATAATTTGGAAGTCTTGTTGGGGTTTTTTACCCCTTGGTTTGCGACTTCCGTGTAAAATTCATTAATATCGCTAAAGCCTTTTTTTGGTCTCGCTGAAATAATGGCTTCAGCTCCTGACTTTGATAGACCAGGGATCAGGGCACTTAGTAACAGTGCTTGTTCAGGTAAAATGGTATTGACGTTAACTGCCAGCTCCTCACTACCTGGGATCACACAAACATAAGGCTTGATCTTTTCCATTACAAGCGGATTAAACCCCTTAATTATGCGCAATTCGCTTACCGATGCCATCAGATTATTCGCGGTCAAATATGGCGTTTGATTCGACATGTACTCGTCTTCTTCAGCTCCCGAGCGATAAGTAATACTGTCTTCGTCCAACCAATCATAGACGCTGTCAGCAAGAGCTTCTTCACTTTCATTACTCGGTAAGTCTTCGATGTTCTTTAAAAGCTCTAACAGAGCACCATGGGCCACATTAGTACTTTTTGCGCCGAGCTGTTGACTACGCTGGTTGTTGTTATTATTAGCTTGTGGCTTTGCTCTTAAGGCGTTGAGATTTAAACAAGCCTGTAGATCTGTCACTTTACCACTCAAGGTCCCGTGATCAACTGGATATGGCACTTCTTCTCGCGCCCATGGCTGATCTAAGTTCACCGTATCAGGATCGTCTTTTTTTACTTTGATCAGCGCACGTTTTACTAATTCTTCTGCACCATAGCTATACCACTTTGCCTGCTGCTGCGTTTGAATATTTGATGCCTTTTGCACCTGAACCATCAAACTGCTTGCCATTTCGGCAGCAATTGTCGCTGCCAATGCAACGATAAACAACACAATAACTAATGCTGCACCTTGTTGCCTCATGGGATCTGTTCCTCGTCCATTTTGCCACTACCCGGCGTTAAGAATAAGCGACTAATAGGATCTGAATCTTTTCTTTGTAGCGTCACTTTGACCGCTCTGGGCAATGATTTGGATTTCCAATCGGATTGCCACTTTTGTTTGTCATCTAAAAACTCAAATTTTAGCTCTTCTACATCTTCAAGAATGACTTGTGCTCTGGGCTCTGTTCCATCTAGCTGATCGACATATATGCGATAAATACGCTCAAGATTATCATCAACCACTCTGTATCCAACCGCTTGTAATTCGGACCGAGGCAACAAACTAATTGGGTTTGTCCAACCATCACGGACAAAAGCAATACCGTCATATTGACTATCCAGCTCATATCGGCCATGAATAATGTAAGTCGGACTAAAGTCGCCCGCCTCATTACGTACTTCACGTTTGGTAATTTGATTGAAATCTTGGTCCATCAAGCGAAAAGTGGTTTGCAACCCTTCAATCTCAGCGATTTTCTCAGTAGAGGCAGCTTGAGCCTTCAAGGTTGAGTCTAAAATTTGGTGTGTAGCCGTAACTACCACCGCTAATATAGCGAGGGCCAATAACACTTCAATAAGCGTGAAACCGTGCTGCCTATGTATTTTCACTACTTACCTCGGTACATAAATGTGGTGATGTCATATACCGAGTTTTTAAGTTCCGGCTCACGAAAAACATGTACGGTCAGTTTTACAAAGCTAGGATCTGCGGTTTTTTGAATGTGCTGTTGCCAATACCATGTTACCCCAGCCATTTCCTCTTCGCCTTTATTGCCATTCTTTCCATGCCAATCCTCGCCTTGAGCACGCAAAAAGACTAAGCGATTCTCCGCAACCCATGATGCATAAGTTTGTTCCTCTAGTGAACCGATATGAGTAATATGCTCACTGGTTGCCTGCATTGCAGCTATACCAGCCACAGCACAAATACTCAGCGCTACCATTACTTCAAGTAGTGTAAAACCTAAGTTTTTCCGAGCGGTCATAGTTCCGGCTCCCGTTTTAGGCTTACCGGAGCCATGAACTCCCCTTCAACGTAGAATATAGGCTCTGGTAGTTCTTTATTTTCAACACTTAACCTAAACGCACTAACTTCACCAGACGATAAAATTAATACTTGGGGGATCTTGAGTTTCTTTAACTCTAATAAACTGTCATCATCACCGCCACTCATAAGTTCTCGCCAGTTCGCTTGTTCAAGCAAATTATCTTGAGACCATGGGAGATCTTCTAGTATGAGGTCAATTTTATATTGCTCGGGTGGTTCAATGGGCTTGTAAATATCGTCCGCTTCAAAGGGTCGCCATTTTTCACCGTCAAATACCAAAAACTCAAGCATCCCTTTGTCTAAATGGAAGCCTAGCTCCACTTGATTTAATACGGCAAATTCAGAGGCGAGGTTAATTGTACCCTGCATACGCATTGCCATGCTTTCTAGCTCTTCTTCATCACTGTCACTTACGGTGTAGGTAATTAAGTTCACTGAAAAAGCAATGATCACTAAGACAACGAGGACTTCAAGTAAACTGAAGCCCTTTGCCTTAACCGATGTATTGGTACGCAGTGTTGAGTACATAAATTAACGGTCTTCTGTATCCCAGTTACCGATATCATCATCAGTACCTACTTCACCGTCAGGTCCCATAGAGAAGATATCAATTTGGCTCATTTCACCAGGACTAACTAGCTGATAAGGGTTACCCCATGGATCTTCAGGAAGCTTTGAAATAAAACCACCTTCAGGGAAACGCTTCGGTACTGGGTCAATATTGGTTTGTGTCACCAATGCTTCAAGGCCTTGCTCAGTAGTCGGATAGCGCTTGTTTTTCAGCTTATACATTTTCATCGCATCTTCAATTTGGCGAATATCCAGACGCGCCTTTTCTTTGGCTGCTTCTTCTTGTTGACCCATCACGTTAGGGGCAACGATAGACAAAATCATACCGATGATAACAAGTACCACCATCACTTCTAGTAGTGAGAAACCTGATTGTTTTTTCACAATGTTTACCTCAATGCTGTTATTAACGACCATGTCCATTATGTACTATGGCCTTTCCTTTTTGACTATAATCCTACGGCTTTGTTCATCGCCATAATCGGCTGAAGTATCGCCATAACTATAAACAGTACGATAATTGCCATCGTTGCTATCATCGCAGGTTCTAGCAATTTCAGCGAGACATTTACCATACTTTCAAATTCTTGTTCTTGGTTGTTGGCCGCGCGCTCGAGCATTTGCTCCAACTCCCCTGATTTTTCCCCACTTGCAATCATATGTAGCATCATAGGAGGAAACATCTTTGTTTGTTGCAACGAGGCTCGGAGGCTGGCTCCTTCGCTCACTCGAGTAGCCGCTTCAGCCACCGACGCCTTGATTTTCTCATTTTCAAGAACTTGTCCAGATATCTTCATGCCTTCAAGTAATGGCACTGAGCTTGAGGACAAAATACTCAAAGTACGAGCAAAGCGTGCCGTATTTACGCTTCGAGTTACTTTCCCAAGGCCCGGTAAGCTTAACAGTTTACTATCGTACCAAAAGCGAACTTTAGGCTTTTGTAATGCCTTTTTAATAGCATAAGTGCCAATAACAACAACAGCCAGTGTAATCATCCAGTAGTTTTGGACAAAGTTACTGGCAGCCATAACCCACTCCGTTGTCCATGGAAGTGCTTGCTTTGACTTTTCAAAGGTCTTTAAGATTTTTGGTACAACCGTCCCTAGTAAGATAGAGACAATAGCAATCGCAAATATCACTAGGATGATTGGATATACCATCGCTTGTGTGATTTGACTGCGCATATGTTGGCGTTGCTCGGTATAATCAGCCAGTCGGTTCAATACTTGATCTAAATGGCCCGATTTTTCGCCTGCAGCAACCATCGAACGATATAAATGATCAAAAACGTGTGGAAACTCACTCATGCCATCAGCAAGGGTATAACCTTCTACGACTTTTGATCTTACCGCCATTAACATACGCTTTAGTCTTGGTTTTTCGCATTGTTCTGCTACAGCCATCACAGCTGCTTCAACCGGTAAAGAAGACTGGATTAAGGTGGCAAGCTGACGGGTGATCAATGCAAGATCCGATACCGATGGACGATAGCCTCTAAATAACGTAAAACCACCGCTACTTTGACTTTTTTCCTTCTCAGCAGCAGGCATTACTTCAAGTGGCATCAATGCCTTTTCTCTGAGCATTTGCCTGATTTGCTTTGCTGTGTCGGCTTCTAAAATTCCTTTCTTTTCTTTGCCTTTAGCGTCCAGAGCACGATATTCAAACGCTGCCATTAGCCTTCCTCACGCGTTACACGCATTACTTCTTCTAAGGTCGTTTGGCCAGCCAGTACTCGCGAACAGCCATCTTGCCTAATGCTAGGTGTGCGCTTGCGAATATATTTTTCAACCGCCTGCTCACCCTTACCGTTGTGGATAAGTTCACGGATTGGTTCATCAACAATCAGTAGCTCATGAATACCAGTACGGCCTTTATAACCATTGAAGTTACACTCTTCACAGCCGACCGCACGGAAGATTTGCGTGCCACTGTCTTTGGCCACACCAAGCAGTTCACACTCTCGTTCATCCGCTAAATGCGCTTCTTTACAATTCGGGCAAAGCGTTCTTACCAATCGCTGTGACAATACCCCTAACAATGATGAGCTTAATAAGAATGGTTCAACACCCATATCTTCCATACGGGTAATTGCACCTGCAGCCGTGTTGGTATGCAGTGTAGACAATACTAAGTGGCCGGTTAGAGAGGCTTGAACGCCAATTTGTGCGGTTTCTAAGTCTCGGATCTCACCTACCATTACCACGTCAGGGTCTTGACGAAGGATCGCACGTAACCCACGCGCAAATGTCATATCTACTTTCGGGTTTACCTGAGTCTGGCCAATACCTGGGATTTCATATTCAATCGGATCTTCTACCGTTAAGATGTTACGGTCTTTGGAATTGATCTGCGTCATCCCAGCATACAAGGTAGTACTTTTACCAGAACCCGTTGGGCCAGTAACGAGTATAATACCGTGCGGTTTAGCAATGATTTCCGCAAATGCATCACGATTAGCTTGAGTCATCCCCAGATCTTCTAGATCTAACCTTGCATTGTTTTTATCTAGTAGACGCAATACAACTCGCTCACCAAAGCTTGATGGCATGGTTGATACACGCACATCTACTGCTCGGCCAGCTATTCGTAAACTAATACGACCATCCTGTGGCACGCGTTTTTCGGCAATATCCAGCTTAGCCATTACCTTAATACGAGAAACCAATAATGAAGAAAGCTTACGGTTTGGTTTTAAAACCTCTTTCAACACACCGTCAACCCGGAAGCGGATCACAAGCTCTTGTTCGAAGGTTTCGATATGGATATCAGATGCGCCTTCTTTAATTGCCTCACTCAACATCGCGTTAATAAGCTTGATAATAGGTGCATCATCGTCTGCTGCGAGCAAATCTTCCGTTTGTGGCAGCTCTTCGGCTAACGAAAATAGATCCATTTCGTTGCCGATATCTTCCATCATCTGCTGCGTTTCAGAGCTATCTCTTTGATAAGAAGCTTCAAGCATATGTTCAAAGCGCGCTTCATCAAGTGCCTCAAGATGCAATGACTTCCCAGCCACTCGACGCACTTCCATTAACGTTTCAAGATCGAGTGTCCCTTTATGGTAAAGCTTCGCTCGCTCTCCATCAGGGCTCAATAATACCCCTTTACGTCGGGCATAAGAAAAAGGCAGGCGCAGTGTAATCGAAGGGACGACTGACGCCTCCACCACATCACTGGTCACAAGTTCGCCACTTTGTAACTGGGCCGCCATTTCTTCAGCTTCGGCTCCGAGATCTGGCGCGACTTTTTCATCAATCATCTTCACGCTCTTTTCTATTTTGCTCTTTCAAGAATTCTTCATACGTAGGTGGCAGAGTAAGTTTGTCATCCCATTTAGGTAGGATTGGCGTATCTTCAAACGGCATTAGCTCGATACCCTCTTCTCTATGTTTATGCTGCTCACCGCGAATAAAGTTATATTTAGAGTGGCTGATATCATTCATACTGCGACCATCACGCACTATCGTCGGACGGATAAACACCAGCAGGTTACGTTTTTCTTTTTGAGTGCCCGTCGATCTGAATAGGTGGCCTAGCACTGGAATATCACCAAGTAATGGAACTTTAGAAACACTTTCTTGGACAGATTCATCAATCAAGCCACCAAGAATAACCATACCGCCATCATCTGCGATAACCGTGGTATTAATAGCACGCTTAGCCACTCGAATATCGACAGAAGTAGCCCCTTTTACACTAGATACTTCTTGCTCAATTTTCAGCTGTACCGCAGTCCCATCGTTAATTTGAGGGGTTACTTTTAGTTTGATACCCACTTCTTGACGATCTACAGTCTGGAAAGGGTTAGAGTTATTGTCATTAGCAGTAGAACCCGTCACGATCGGTACTTCTTCACCGACAATCATAGACGCTTCTTCGTTATCCATGGTAGTCACCGACGGTGTAGCCAGAATGTTTGAGTTCGTATCTGTGGTTACCGCTTGGATGATCGCACCCCAGTCATTTTTGACGATACCAGCTGCTAAACCATTAATATTTTTAAGCAGGCCTGCCAAACCACTATAATCACCGCGCTCAGTCGTAGTTGTATTAGATACATCATTATCATCTGTACCAACTATCGTCCCTTTAATCTCTCTATCACGCGCTTGCTCTGCAGCCACCGCCAATGAACCAATTGGCACTGTGCTGCCATCATTAAACTGTAGCATCCCGCCCTTTTCAGAGATCCATTGTAAGCCAAGGTTAATACCATCGGCTTCAGAAACTTCGACGACAATCGCTTCAACTAAAACCTGCGCTCGGCGAATATCTAGCTTTTTGATCACTTGCGTTAATGAACGCATGGTGTCTGGTTGTGCTGTAATAACCAGGGAGTTTGAATCTTCGTGCGCTTCTATACTGGTTTCATTGTTATTGCTACGTGAGCGAGTTTGTTGGCCACCGGTTTGCTCTTCTTCAATGGATTTACTCACGCCTTGCAATACTTTCACTAGGTCTTCGGCTTTGGCATAGTTAAGATAGAAAACCTGTGTGTTGCCTTGTGATTGCAACTCATCATCTAAACGTTTGATAAGCTCCGCAGCTCGGCTTCTCGCCTGAGACTCACCGCTTACAATAACGCTATTAGTTCGCGTGTCAGACACGATTTTAGGAATAAGAAAATCCGGAACTCCACCCTTACCTGAATCTTGGAAGATTTTTTCAACAACCTTCACGACATCTTCAGCCGTTGCATGTTTTAACTTGACTATGTCGACACGTTTATCACCCGCTTGATCAACCGTTTTGATGATATCAACAAGGCGATTTACCGAAGAGGCATGACCCGTTAGCATCATTACGTTAGCTGAGTTTAAATTTGTAACGTGACCACCGTCTTTTTGATCACTGAATTGGCGAATAAGGGGGCCAAGCTCTTGAACACTAACGTTCTTCACGCGAACAACGCGTGTTACCATAACGTCACCATTCCCTAGCTCTTCGCCAGATACCAAAGGCACGTTTGACTTTTTACCGTCTGAGCTACGAACTACTTTAAGCACACCGCTATCCATTTCAATAACAGAGTAGCCATATACTTCAAGCACGTTCAAGAAGAACTGATAATACAGCTTTTCATCCATCAACTCATAGCTGCGTACGTTAATATTACCACGCACGTTAGGGTCGATGATGATGGTTTTATTTAGTTTATCACTAACGATATTGATGAATTCATTAATATCAGTACCTTTGAAGTTCGCTGCGTATTCAACCGCAGAAACAGAAAGTGAAATACCAGCAGCAATCAAGAGTGTTGCATACTTAGCTAACCCTTTTTTGGTTTTTGTGAGGTGTAGCTTTTTACCCATTATTCTAAAACTCCAAAATTAGTAACTTTACAGGCTAAACTGCACATCCATCACCTGACCGTCTCGCTCGATCGTGATGTTCGCATCTGTGCTGGTTCTAAGTTCATTAATAGCTGACATAGCCTGTTTCATATCCGTGAGCTGAAACCCATTTATTGCGATTGCTAAATCATTCGATTTAAGCCCGACTTGCTTAAATAATTCAGGATCTTTTCCCGGTGTTAATCGATAGCCAATGAGCTGCCCATTACTTCGTTCAGGAGAGATTCTTATATAATCAAATAGTTTTCCAGGGTCTTGGAGCAACTCTTGGCGACGACTTGCCAGCTCATTTTTGGCGGGAGTGGGTGCAGTGGCTTGATTGACAATCTGTTTCGACTTAGAGGGCATTGCCACTGTGCGGCTAAACTCCAACCCATCTAGCATTAATGTTTCAAAACGACCACTAACATCTAAAATCACACGATCCGGTAGCACGCGAGCTAACTTCGCGCGCGTCCCTGTTACAGACCCACCCACTGAGTAAGTTTCTTGACGGCCTTGAGACTCAATAATAGCAAGTCCCGCTCCATCATCTTGGCTAACAGCGACAATACCAGTGAGTCTAACATTAAGCGTCGTTTCTGGCGCATCTGATACTACAGGCTCAGGCGTAGCTTCAGGCTTAGCATTCGCCTCTCCAAATAAATTTCTTGCAACAATACCTTGGCTTGTAATGCTGTTACTTGATTGGCTATAGAGTTGTGATGCAGGCAGTAGAGGCTGTGTTTGTGGCACAGGCCATAACAACCAAAACAATTGCGAAAAGAGATACGCAATGTAAACAACCGACAGGACAACAAGGGTGCGGCTTAACTTCGCATGGGGCATACCAAGCCAAAACTTCTGAAGCTGCTGTAACTGTAATTCCATATAATACTTTTCTTATTCTCTTCAACGCCTCAGTGTACCGCCTCGAAATTTTTTCAACAAGCGTCTAATTGTTAAACTTTAATTTAAACAGGTACACTGTAAGCCAATTAACTGAATATAAACCCAATCTTGGAACACAAGCTAACATCTTAGTTCACTTTTTAGGTAAAAAATTTCATAAAACCCTACTTCCTGAGTTTGACACCCGTCACTCTCTTTGTTTGCAAAGCGAAATATGCTAAATTTATCAGGTTAAATTTCACACTTGCAAAATAGTTAACGAATTGTGACAAAACTCCAACAGGAAAACAACCAATCTGAACAGAAAGTTCGCATTGATAAATGGTTATGGGCCGCTCGCTTCTATAAAACCCGAGCGCTTGCTCGCGACATGGTCCAAGGTGGCAAAGTACACTATAACGGTCAGCGCTGTAAACCCAGCAAAATTGTTGAAATAGGTGCGGTTGTTAAATTGGCCCAAGGTTATGAAGAGAAAGAAGTAACCATAATTAACATTATGGAGAAGCGACAAGCTGCTCCCATCGCACAGACTCTCTATGAAGAGTCAGAAGCGAGTATCGAAAAGCGAACTCAAAATGCGTTGGCGCGCCAAAACAATAGCTTATTTGCACCGCGACCGGCTACTAAGCCGGACAAGAAGCAACGCCGTGAATTACTTAAATTGAAGTCAAACTAGGATTTTCATTAATGCAGACTGATTTACTCCACCGTTATATTTTCGACAAACATGATGTACGTGGTGAGCTTGTTCAAATAGAGCAAACATTTACAGATATCATCAGCGGTCACAACTACCCAGAGCCTGTACAACAGTTATTGGGCGAATTATTAGTTGCAACCAGTTTGCTCACCGCCACCTTAAAGTTTGAAGGCGATATTGCTGTTCAACTCCAAGGCGATGGTCCGGTGAAATATGCGGTAATTAATGGCAATCACAAACAGCAAATGCGTGGCGTAGCTCGGTTACAGTCCGAGGTAACGGGCTCATCGATCCCTGATCTTATCGGTAAAGGCTACATGGTCATTACCATTACACCGATAAAAGGTGAACGTTATCAAGGTATTGTTCCATTAACAAAAGAATCACTTGCTCAGTGCCTTGAAGAATACTTTGAGCAATCAGAGCAGCTCAAAACACGTCTTTGGTTTGCAACTAAGGTGACAGCTGAAAGAGTGCAAGCATCTGGCTTATTCTTACAAGTGCTTCCAGTAAATAAAGAGAAGTCGATTGTCGATTTTCAACATTTAGAGGCCCTGAGCAGCACAATTAAAGACGAAGAGCTATTAGATCTCGACGCTAATACTGTACTAACTAGACTCTATCATGAAGATAATCCGCAATTATTTGAGCCTCAGGCAATTTCGTTTGTGTGTGGCTGTAGCCGTGAAAAGACGGAGAATGCGCTAGTTAATGTAGGCCAAGAAGCCCTAATGGAAGACTTGCAGAAACATGGCGAAATCAATATCAGCTGCCATTATTGCTTGAAAAACTACGTTTTTAACGAGCAAGAGATAAAATCGTTATTTAATTAAGTTATGGCTTTGCCCTTAATTACAAAATGAAACCGCCATTTTTGGCGGTTTTTTTGTTGCTACCTGCTGATACCGGTGTCATAAAACATCTAAAAACTATGACACCGGTATCATTGAAATTATTCAAGTTTTTTGACGTTTTTATGTAATTTTAACCACTCTAAAGGCTCGAATATCTCAATTTCATCTGTTACTATAAATTTAGCTAAGGGCAAGAGTACCCCAGAGCTATCCCGTTCAACTCTCACTTTTTAGGTATAAACATGACTTCAAGCGCTACTCGTTTTGTCGATTTAACCGCAGCTGAACTTGTCGAACACGCTATCCGTCGTGGCGAGGGCACTTTAGCCGCAAATGGAGCTTTTGTAGCAAAAACTGGTCGCCGTACTGGACGTTCACCAAATGATCGTTTTATCGTACAAGAATCAAGCACTGAAAATGATATTCAATGGGGTAACGTCAACCGCCCATTCGACAGTGCGAAGTTCGATGCATTGTGGGCTCGCGTAGAAGCACACGTTCTTGAAAATGACCACTTCGTCTCTCACTTAGAAGTGGGTGCAGATCCAGAGCACTATTTACCAGTAGTCGTAACGACTGAAACAGCTTGGCATCATATATTTGCTAAGAACATGTTTATTGAGCCTAATACTTACAATAAAGCAGATTTACCTGAATGGCAGGTGATGAATGTGCCTTCTTTTGTTTGTGACCCTGAGCGTGATGGTACAAACAGCGATGGTACTGTTATCATCAACTTTGCACAACGCAAAGTGCTAATCGCGGGTATGCATTACGCCGGTGAAATGAAGAAATCAATGTTCTCGGTACAGAACTTCCTTCTTCCTGCAAAAGGGGTTTTACCTATGCACTGTAGTGCAAACGTAGGTGAAGCTGGCGATACAACGCTATTCTTTGGTCTATCTGGAACGGGTAAAACAACGCTTTCAGCGGATCCAAAGCGCTTCCTTATCGGTGATGACGAGCACGGTTGGGCACCTGGTAGCGTATTCAATATCGAAGGTGGTTGTTATGCAAAATGCATCGACCTCTCACAAAAGAACGAGCCGGTTATCTGGGATGCTATTCGCTTCGGTACTATCCTAGAAAACGTTGTACTTGATGAAACACGCACACCAGATTACACAGATTCAAGCTTAACGCAAAATACACGTGCAGCTTATCCGCTTGAACACGTTGAAAAACGTAAAGAAGAAAACCGTGCAGGTGAGCCTCGTGCAGTGGTATTCTTAACGTGTGACGTGAGCGGCGTATTACCACCAGTTTCTATTCTGAGTGAAGAAGCTGCGGCTTACCACTTCTTAAGCGGCTATACAGCAAAAGTAGGTTCTACTGAAATTGGTTCAACTTCTGACATCGAATCAACGTTCTCTACTTGTTTTGGTGCACCTTTCTTCCCACGTCCAGCAGGTGTTTATGCTGAACTGTTAATGAAGCGCGTACGTGAATTTGGCGCTAAAGTTTATCTAGTTAACACAGGTTGGACTGGCGGCCCATATGGTATTGGTAAACGCTTTGATATTCCAACAACACGCGCAGTTATCGATGCAATCGTAAACGATACGCTGGGTGGCGTTGAAACACAGCATATTGAAGCACTGAACCTAGATGTGCCAGTTGCAGTAGAAGGCGTTGATAGCAACCTTCTTAACCCTGTAAATACCTGGCAAGATCAAGCCAAATATGCAGAGTATGCGGCAAAACTAGCAGCTGACTTCAAAGAAAACTTCGCTAAATACGATGTTTCTGAAGCAATCAAAGCAGCAGGCCCTCGCGGCTAAGCTAGCCTAGAAAGATTCCTTTATCAAAAGCGCCCCTTGTTGGGCGTTTTTTTGATCTAAAAAACCCACTTCAAGTGGGTTCATTTTTTGCACTAAAGCTTTTTAATCAATTACATAGCCTTTGCTCAGAAGGGAAACGTCCTCTTTGGCCTTTATATGTTTTATAAAGCTTGGTTTTTGAATATGCCTCAATTCGAAACTCGACAGGATAGATATAGTTAAAATCAATATCATGGTATATGTAAGTCAAGATACGGCATTGTGAAGTGATATTAGCGACTTCATCCGTATCCAGAATATATCGAAAGTATTGTTTAAACTCAGGAATAGACATAGATGCAGTGCCAACATCTCCACTGGCACTGATTTCACCAAATTCACCAACTGTTAATTTTTTCTCATTTGCATGCACATGAGTGCTCAGAGGTAGGGTTGCAACAAGTAAAGCAGCTGCAGATATTAGTTTTTTCATACAATTTTCCTTTTATATTAGTTAACTGTTAAGAATAAAGGATTACATGCAAAAGACTAAATATCAACAAAGTAAACAGAACCATAACGAAAACCTCTTAAAAACCTAAACAGAAAAGTGGAGTAGAAAGCTTGGTGGGGCTCCGCGTTTTCGGTGAAGCTATTCACTTAGGCGAAAACAGCTAAATTTGGTTTGATAGTACCTTCTTTAACGTTAAGGTGAATTGCTGCAGCGTAATAGGGATCACAACGACCAACGCAACTCCCTTATCAAAATCAGGATTCACACGGCAGTAATGTGCAATCTCATTTTTCTGACTGTTGCGGAAACTTTCAACTTCTTCCTGACTATAATTCGTTCTCCGTCCAACTACCTTTAAGCATCGCAAACCATTATATATACTCACTCGGCCGCTTGGATTAATCAAATCATAGAGTTGCACTAGCTGATTATGCTGATGGGCATCGGACGGATAGACTTGTGCGATGTTTTTCGCCATCGCCCTAAACATCGCAGGGCTCAACATGGTATCTGCATACAATAACTTGCGCCAAGGATATCGAAGATACCGTTTTAATACCTCAGTCAGGGAAAACAAAAAGGTACTGTTTTTCCCTCTAAAGTTGGGCAAAAAAGCAGCAGACGCACCGACCAGACAAAAATCGCTTCTGCTGTCATCAAACGTCAGTAAGCAGTAACCTACCACTTTTTCGTCTGACAAAAACAACCTCAGCCTTCGAGTTACCTTCTCGCCGCTTTCAAAGTACAGAGTAAAATAATGTTCCACATCTACGTCAGCAAAGCTTGCTTCAATAACACGCTTAAGCTGAATTAACTGCGTCTCCTCAAGCGCACCTGCCGTGTAGGTTAAGTTACGGCATTGCAACGGATTATGCATATAGTGGCCTAGTTATCAATATCTTGTACTCCCATCTGAATACTTGCAATATTTTCTCTGGATAGAATAACAGTACGGCTTTTTGATTGCTCATACAAAAAAACATAACGCTCAGACTCAAGTATGATTTGCATATCTTTAAAGTGACGTTTGCCTTGTTGGTCAAGATTAATAGGGTTTATCAAATCAAAGCTGTATAGCTTTCCATCGCCTTGTTTAATGCTGTCACTGTTCCAAGCTCCTAATAATCCGGCATATAAATTCGGAAAAACAAAAATAGTCACAATCACAAAAGTATAAAAAGGATTAAATCGGTATAACATGCGGTAGGTAAGCAGCCAACTTTTCCACCCCTTAAAAGTCGTCCCCCCGCTTAACTTATATAGCCGACTCATTAAATATGCGATGCTTGAACTACAAATAATGGCAGAAAAGGTAGCAAAGAGAATGGCTGGCTCTGCTAAGAATGCCATCATGAAGTCACTAAGTTCCATGTATTTGATAATGTCGATAGAAAAAGCATTAAACAGAAATAAGAGATACACGAAGCCAGATAAATTAAGGGTAAGATACCCCAAAGAGATCAGGACCCCAGGTTGTTCGTAAACAAATTTCCCACACTGTTTACTCGTGTCCATAAACCAAGTGTAATACTCTGAATCATTGTCAATTTTTCTCATTTTATTTCCCCTGACGCAGTGATTTTGGTAATACTCCCTAAATTTGCATCAGGAATAGCTGCTGCTTTCTTCGTTTCAGGGTCATAGATAAATGTATAACGTGATGTTGATAACACAATCACAACAGAGGGGATGGTCATCACCTGTTGGCCAAACCAATCTACAGGATAACTCAAGTAAATATCAGCGTTTCCTTGCTTGAAACTTTTTACTTCTTTCACTGCACTCTTTGCGGCAAAGTCAGCCGCCAGAGTCGATAATAATAGAGTCAATGTAATAGTGGTAGCCATTGGAAACTTATATAGTGGCTGGTTGACAATATAATTCAATTTTCCTAAACCTAAAAACCGAATTCGAACAAATTTTTTATCCTGTTTGATGATCGTCAACAGGCTAAGAACCACAAGAGCAAATGCCGGTATAAATAGATAGTTGGTCATCACAACTGTTAAAAAGTCACTAATGCCTATATGTTTAAGAGCAGAGAAACCAAACGCATTAAGCAAACGGGTAAGATAGAATAGTCCAATGCCGCTAACCACAAGGTAAACCATAAAAGGGATCAGAGTTGAATGGAGTCTTGCGAACTTCTTAACCGTGGCAAGGCGCCTTAAAACGGGGATTAATCGTGTGCTGGATACTACAATAGCCACAAAAGTATTCCTTACTATTGCTAAAGGCTCAAGATAATACCTCGAGCCAATCTCGTTTATTTATTATTAAACCTGAGGATTAGATAAGAAGTGAACTAACTCATTGTCTGAAAATCACATTAAATTATTTACTTATCTAGCCAGAGCGGTTTGGGGAGAACACCGGTTCCGCGCTCTGCTTTCGCTGAGGCTCCTACACCTCTAAGAAAAGCCAGTTTTAGCAGTTAGCGCTAAAACTGGCTGCTAGAAAGGCATTCATTATCCGAAGCTCAGGTTAGTTATTATTCTCTTCGAGTTTACCACGATAAGCAGGCAATGAAACCTCGGCAACTAAACCACCACCATCGCGGTTTCTCAGTCTTACTTTACCGCCATGCGTGGTAACAATCCGTTTAATAATAGCAAGTCCGAGACCACTTCCTTCACTTCCCCTAGCCTGATCCCCTTGTTTAAATGGTTCAAATACAGACTCCAACTCAGACTCAGGGATCCCAGGTCCCCTATCCATCACTTTCACGATAACCGAGCGGTGCTTGGGACTATATTCCGTTGTGACCTCAATATCCTCTTCTGAATAACGTATAGCGTTTTCAATCATATTGGTAAACACACGCTTCAATGCAACGGCATTCATCATCACTGCGGGTAAATACTGCTGCGCCTGCAAATGGATCGGTCTTTGATGCTGCTGTTCGGCATGTACCACTTCTTCAATCACCGTATTAACATCATCCGCTGACATTTCAGCGCCGTTATGGTGGCGTAAGTATTCGATAAACTGATCGATAATGGCATTCATATCTTCAATATCATCAATAATACCTTCGCGAAGATAATCTTCTTCATCCGACATCATCTCAGTGGCAAGACGAATTCGGGTAAGCGGAGTACGCAAGTCATGAGAAACGCCGGCCATTAATAGCCGTCTGTCACTTTCAAGTTCAGCAATACCTTTAGACATCTTATTAAATGCTCGGGTTACCTCGATCACCTCGGTAGAGCCTTCTTCCACCAATCGAGTAGAAAAGTCACCTACCCCAACTCGACTTGCTGCAATTTGTAATGACTTGAGCGGCTTATTTAGGTGCCGAGCAAAAAGCCAACCACCTAAGACGCTTAAAAAGCCAATACTGGAGAGGTAGAAAACTAAAAACTCCATTTTTGTTTCACTGAGACCACTTAGGGGAACCCTAACCCAATAACCAGGCGCTTGTGGCGCCTCAACCCAATAAACAACTGGGTCTCCTTGACTGATCCGAACCCGAGCCGAGCCATTAAGCTGCTCAGACATACTACGCGAGAGCAAAGTATACTCTTTTGCTTGTCCGAGGCCATTCACATAAGCTTCGCGTTGTGTCATCACTTCGATACCGGTTATCTCAAAGAATTTTCGGGAGAGTGTGCTGTCCACCTCAACGCCGTCTTCCCAATCAATAAAAACAGTTTTAACCTGCTTCGCGAGCATTAAGTTCACTTGTTCAAAAGTGGGCTTGAACACGTATAATGTTACTGTGATATATGACACTACCTGATTAATCAGCAGCAAAGCGCCAACAAAAAAGACGGTTTGTCCAAAAGCACTGCGAGGTAACATAGCGACTACTTCACGCCGTCAGGCACAAATACGTAGCCGAGGCCCCAAACCGTTTGAATATACCTTGGGTTGGACGCATCATCCTCAATCATTCGACGTAGGCGTGAAACTTGAACATCTATACTACGCTCCAATGCGCTGTAATCCCTGCCTCTTGCAAGGTTCATCAATTTATCTCGACTTAACGGCTCACGAGGGTGGCTTACAAGGGCTTTTAATACCGCAAACTCACCAGAAGTCAGCGAGATTGTTGTCTCACCATGTTGCATTTCTCTGGTAGCCAAATTAAGCGTAAAGCTGCCAAAGCTTACCTCGTTTTCTTCTGCTGCGGGTGCACCTGGCACTTCTTTGGCACGGCGTCGCAAAATGGCCTTGATCCGCGCAAGTAACTCTCTTGGATTAAATGGCTTTGGAATATAATCGTCAGCCCCAAGTTCAAGTCCAATTATACGATCTACTTCATCCCCTTTAGCCGTGAGCATCACAATGGGGATTTCGTTTTCTTTTTGCCTAAGGCGGCGACAAATAGAAAGACCGTCTTCTCCCGGTAGCATCAAATCTAACACCATTAAGTGAAAGTTTTCTCGTTCGAGTAATCTATCCATTTGCTCAGAGTTTGCCGCACTTCGAACAATAAAGCCTTGCTCAACTAAGTAACGCTCTAACAAACTACGTAAGCGCATATCATCGTCAACGACGAGTACTTTGGTGGTTTCATTTCCCATTTATATTTCTTCTATTTATTAATTTACTAAAGCTTACTGATCTGCGACATTCCGTACACACATCATCGTCCTGTTCATTGCATGCTCATGGCGAAAATGGACCATGATATTATTATGCTTAAATATAATTGAATTTGGTGCTTTTCGACACCATACATTGATACTAGATTGTTACCGAACATTACAAGGGTTTAACCCAACAGACCTAAGCAACATGAAAACAAATTTGATCACTCCCGAGGGCTATCGCCAACTGCAGCAAGAACATGATCACCTGTGGTTTGAGAAACGTCCAGAAATTACCAAAATAGTGAATTGGGCAGCAAGTTTAGGCGACCGCTCCGAAAATGCCGATTACACCTTTAACAAACGTCTACTAAGGCAAATAGATAGACGTGTTCGCTTCTTGCGCAAACGTATGCCCGAGCTTAAGGTCGTTCAGTATAGTCCTGAACAAAACGGTAAAGTTTTTTTTGGCGCGTGGGTGGAAGTAGAAAGTGAAGAAGGCGAAGTACGCTCATTTCGCATCGTAGGCCCTGATGAAATATACGACCGCAATGACTATATTTCTATTGATGCGCCAATGGCACGTGCGCTGCTGGGAAAACAAGTCGATGATGAAATCACCGTTACCACACCTCATGGGCAGAGACTTTGGTTTATCAACCAAATCGAATATCGTAATAACACGGAACAATGATAACATTGAGCTAAATATGCTTGCCCAACTAGCACATCTCTACCTTGCATTGGGCCAGCACAGACTGATAAAGATGAGTATAAGGATTTTGCATGAGCAATATCGCACAACGTTTAGCAACTGAGCTTAACGCAAGAGAGCAACAGGTTAACGCTGCTATTACTTTGCTAGACGAAGGGGCAACAGTCCCATTTATTGCACGATACCGTAAAGAGGTAACAGGTGGCTTAGATGACACACAATTACGCCTATTGGAGCAGAGGTTAGGTTACTTAAGAGAGCTTGATGAGCGCCGTGAGTTTATTGTCAAAACAATTGATGAACAAGGCAAACTCACTGCCGAGCTACGTGCAGAGCTCCAAGCCGCAGACAGCAAAACCGTCCTAGAAGACTTATACCTTCCCTACAAACCTAAACGCAGAACCAAAGGCCAGATAGCAATTGAAGCTGGACTTGAGCCTCTGGCCGATGCATTGTTCGCCGATCCTAGCCTCAATCCAGAGCAACAAGCCACTGCATTCATTGATACAGACAAAGGGGTAGCTGATAGCAAGGCGGCGTTAGATGGTGCTAAATTTATTTTGATGGAACGCTTCGCTGAAGACGCCAAGTTACTTGCTAAGCTCCGAGCGCACCTAAAAGAAAATGCACAAATTGAAGCAAGAGTCATCGCCGGCAAAGAAGAAGCTGGTAGTAAGTACCGTGACTACTTTGAGCATAACGAACTGTTAAGTAAAATTCCTTCACACCGCGCCTTGGCAATGCTTAGAGCACGTAACGAAGGGTTTTTACAATTGTCTATCAATCCAGAACCTAGTGTTGAGGATGCAGCCCAATTTTGTGCCCAGATCATTGCAGACCACTATGCTCTAGCCGTGTCAGGTGAAGCCGCCAGTGAGTGGCTTATGGGCGTAGTGCAATGGGCCTGGAAAATCAAAATCGCATTACATCTAGAAAATGAATTTTTAGGTGCGATGCGTGAGAAGTCTGAATTAGATGCAATCGAAGTATTCGCTAAAAACCTAAAAGACTTACTGATGGCTGCGCCAGCGGGTGCAAAAGTGACGATGGGGATAGATCCTGGTTTACGCACTGGGTGTAAAGTTGCGATCGTCGATGCTACCGGTAAACTGATCGCTACAAGCACTATTCACCCACACGCTCCTCAAAACCAATGGGATAAGTCGCTTAAAACACTAGAGCAGATGTGCCGACAGTATAAAGTCGAGTTGATCGCCATTGGTAACGGGACAGCATCACGCGAAACCGACAAGCTTGCTGCCGAATTATTAAAGCAAGCATCTGAGCTAAAACTAAACAAAATCATGGTCAGTGAAGCCGGTGCATCTGTTTACTCTGCTTCGGAGTTTGCAGCGAACGAATTTCCTGATCTTGACGTCTCTTTGCGCGGTGCTGTTTCTATCGCGAGAAGATTACAAGATCCTTTGGCAGAGCTGGTGAAGATTGAACCAAAATCGATCGGTGTTGGGCAGTATCAGCACGATGTCTCGCAAAGCCAGTTAGGACAAACACTAACAGCTGTTGTAGAAGACTGTGTAAACTCAGTGGGTGTAGATGTGAATACGGCATCTGTACCATTATTAACCCGTGTCTCAGGTTTGAATAAAACACTCGCCAGCAATATCGTAAAATACCGCGATGAAAATGGTTCTTTTACGAATCGCAAAGCGCTTAAAAAGGTTGAACGATTAGGGCCTAAAGCATTTGAACAAGCGGCAGGTTTCTTGCGTATTGCTAATGGCGACGACCCACTAGATGGCTCTGCGGTTCACCCAGAAGCATATCCAGTTGTCAAAGCAATATGTGCGAAGCAAAGTCTAGAAGTAGATGCACTTATTGGAAATCGCGAGGTCTTAAACGGACTTGTTGCTAACGATTATGTTGATGATAAGTTTGGTGTACCTACCGTTACAGATATTATCAAAGAACTCGATAAACCAGGCCGAGATCCTCGCCCTGAGTTTAAAACAGCACAATTTAAAGCGGGTGTTGAAACCATTAATGATCTTACTGTCGGTATGATATTAGAAGGCGTAGTTTCAAATGTGGCTAACTTTGGCGCGTTTGTTGATGTAGGTGTGCATCAAGATGGCCTAGTACACATCTCAGCGCTGACCGATAAGTTTATTTCAGATCCTCGTGAAGTGGTTAAAGCCGGTGATATCGTTAAAGTTAAGGTGATCGAGGTTGATGTACCTCGTAAACGTATTAGTTTTACCATGCGCCTTAATGATGAGGTATCACATCACTCTACACACAAACAAAATGCTAAGCCTAATAAGGGAAAACCAGCACAGAAGGCAGCAAAGTCAAAATCCCGTGATGCTGGAAATGCTGCGATGGGGAATGCCTTTGCAGAAGCTTTTGCTAAACTGAAAAAGTAATAATTTACTCACTCACAAAATAGCAAGATTATCCGAGCTCAGGAGACCTGATTAGGAACTGACTACAAGCGTTGAATAATACCAATTGTATTAACTAACGCTTGCTTAGTTGCTCAAGCATTAAGTCTGGTATGAGTCTGTGACAAAAAAAAGCGCGGCATTCGTCGCGCTTTTCGTTTGTTGGGGGGTTTTAACTCGTCTTCACTGCATTGGCCCGCGGAGGTAAAGGCCAGTACCTACGGTTAAATCTGCACAGATAGCGACGCAGGTTTATCTGGCACCGCTACATGTTGGTAAAAGTCAGAGATCCTAAGTGATCTCGCTTGGATCTCAGGGTCGGGCTCGATAGGCATGGCTACCGCATACGGATCCGCGTCTTGCTTAAGCTTGACCTGCTCCTCTTCAGTCTCAGCTTTTGCCTGCTCACCACTCAAACGTCGAGTTTGAATATTTTGTACACGCCGACCGCCACTCTGCTCTTCACCGCTAATAGCGGCTTTGGCTAAATCAGCTTGGGCGGCCGAAAGCTTTTGGGTCGCGTCAGCGGCAATCGCTCTATCAGCGCCAGAAGGCTCAGCTGGAGCCAATGCAGCTGCTCTCACTGTCTGCATTTTTTCAATCGTCCCTTGAGGATCACCTTCGATCGGTGCGACATCTATCATGACTTCACCGCCAATGGCGTAATTATTGCCATCGGGACCACGTTGATATTCATAGCTTGGGGAGCCGGCGTACTGACCACCAACCCTAGCATGAGCTTGTTCGTGTAAGCGAACTTCTCTATCTCGGGATTTTAGCTCCTGAACAATCTGCTCATCCTGTTCGGCTTGCTGCTGCTCTTGTTCGCTTTTTTCTTTTTCTTGGCCTTCGCCTTTTTCTCCCTCTTCTTTACCCTCTATTTTTTTATCTTGCTCAGTTTTACCATTAGAGCCGTAGACTTTGCCTTCTTCTATATTATTAGAGCGGCCTTTTTCGGAGTCTGAAAGATTACGATTTTCAGTGAATGAAGGGTTAGTTGGTGTTGGCTTGGGTATCGCTTCACGTAGCTGATTGTCGCGTACAACCGTTTCGGTGTACACGTTGGCAGTGTTTAAATTCATCGCCGGTGGTGGCGTTACTATATTCATTACACTCTGATATCAATCAACGTACCTAATGCTTCATCTGCGGTGCGAATACTTTGGACATTAGCTTTCGCGTTAAACTCTTCTACTTTAAGCGCTACAACTGACTCAGTCAGGCTCGGCGTCTCGCTGACAGGTGCTGTTACAGCCTCGTCAGTGCTGGCACCTTGCAATTGTCGCCCAAAAGCACGGTCGGCAGTGCTTTGCTCTTCAGCCGCAGCACGGTTTATATCAGCGCTAGCTTGGGCGATCCCCTGAGCAGCACGGTTATAACCATCGATTCCGTTATTTAACACATCACCTATTGGCATAGTCACACCTATTAGATAAACCTTTTCTTACTGACTAATTATTGCGCAAAATATCAACAAAAGAAAGTAAAAGCGGCAATTTTTTGCCGCCTCATTATTTCTATAAACTAAATAATTGATTTAAGGAGGGATAAAAATTCATCTTTATGAGAAATAAAAGGTGCATGAGAGGCTTTAGTAAGGGTATACGCTTTAAAATTTGGGTTTAACGCCTGTATTTTTTCCATGGCGGCGATGGGAACCAAGGAGTCTAATCGCCCAAATACGCCAGCAACAGGCTGTGTTAGCTGTGCAAACTCAGCACGCAAATCTGCCGACTCTAATATCGTGAGGCCACCAGCCAGTGCTTTACTTTCAGCTGCAGGTAGCTGTGCTAATAATGCCCGCAGTTGTTTTATGTCTTCTCGAGCATGTTCACTGCCCATCGCTTGAATCGCCAAAAAACGCTCTATGGTTTTAGCACTATTAGTTTGAAGCTGTGTTGCAAAATTCTTTAAAACGTTTGGCGCGATACCGGGCCAGTCATGCTGCTCACAAAAATATGGCGTCGACGCGACTAATATCACTTTACTGACTTTATCTGGAAAGTGTTTGGCTAAGTGCAAGGCGAATAGACCGCCTAAAGACCAACCAATAACAATACTTTGAGGCGCTAACTGCTGCGCTATCAATGCGGCATTATTGGCAATTAAATAGTCGCCATCGGCGCTCGACGCCCCACCAAATCCCGGTAAATTTATCGCTTTTATCATTGCTGGGTATGTTGTTGTAAGGGCTTCTTCACATAACTGCCATACCGCCTTGTTCATTCCCCAACCGTGGAGAAGTACAACTTCATTTTGCATTTATCGGATCTCTATACCAAACTTGTCGCCATGATAGCTAACCCGGGATGGAAAGCAATGATTCAACTAGACCGACTGAAAATCTGCAATTGGATCCAACCTTGTGTGTGTTGTGAGCAAACAACATCACTGGCATTACTTTGCGACTATTGCATGCCTACATGTTTGGATTTTGCCGAACAAGAGATAAATCTACTTACCTACCCGAACATTCAACGCATGGTAAACCTAGCTCAGTGCGATGGATTAAGTGCGGTGAGTTGGTATCGTCCTCCCATGTCACACTGGATCCAAAGCGTTAAGTTCCATCATAGTAGAGCACATCTATGTGCCTTGAATGTATTGGCACATCACCTGTGGCGACGCTTTGATAGGGAAAGTGCGTTCCCAGTAGATATTATTTGTTGCTTACCCTTACACCAACACCGCTTGATACAAAGAGGCTATAATCAGGTAGAGCAGATCTGGCGAGGGCTACCACTGAACCCAACGATACTCACCAGAAACAGAAAAACACGAGCACAATCAGCACTCAGCAAAGCCCAACGTAAACTGAATTTGCGTAATGCATTCTCGGCCAAACCGACCGTAGCGGGTAAAAATATTCTGTTACTTGAAGATGTGATCACCACAGGTGCCACAATGGATGCTGCGGCAAAAGCCTGTAAAGCAAGTGGGGCGAATGCGGTGTGGGCCATGAGTATTGGCCTCACACCATTTGATGCTTAACGGCTAACGCGCTACATCTACCTTATACCTTGCGCAAAAAATAGAGCATTATTTAATAACCTACTGGAGCCATACCAAAAGCCACGAAATACCGGATTATCCGTCATACCAACCGCGACTCCTCGCCCTGCTTTTGATGCGATAAGCGCAGAAGAGCCGGCTATTTGCTGAACATTAATGGCATCTGCATAGCCAGATAACAAAGGCGCTTTAGTGTATGCTAATGATTCGACAAAAGGCTTATCAGCACGATGCATTACCCAAGTACTATTTTTAAATACGGGTAACTCACTATTTTCAAACCCAAAAGAAAGCGGATGACTGAGGTCGAGTCGCGCATCAAAAATAGCACCAGCAATACGCTGTCTTGCAGACAGTCTATCTTGGTCTGCAAAGGTGAGATTTTTGGTTTCAAACAACTCACGCATTTCTTTACTCGACACCATTTCTGCATCTAACAATTGCTGTTCAATCAACCACTGCGCACCGCGCTTTTGCCCCCAAATTACGCCACCTTTAGCAACCCATGCGAGGATTTTAGATTTTGCTTTATCACTGAGATCATTGTACTTTCCATCTGCGAGTAGGATATGGCTATAACGTGATAAATCGAGTCTGCCGATATGATGTTTTTCTACAATGGACGGGGCTAGCATCAAATGTCTATCTAGGTGATACCAAAGCTCTCCGACTTCATATTGGCTTACACCTGCGCCGCCAAGGATCAGTACTTCAGGCTTTTGCAATTGCAGCATTTGTCTTGAGCCCAAATCTACGCCACTTGCTGTTAGTCCTGTTGTCACACTATATACAGAAAGCCCAAGCTCACCTGCAATCGTTTCTAGTTGACTGTACCAGTCATCTTGTTGTTGGATGCCACTGGCAATCACCAGCGTGCCCGCTTGAAAATCTTGGCTGCCTGCAGTAGTTACTGCTGAGAATGGCGACATCGCTGCGGCCACCTTTACACCAGCCTGCAATAAGCGATTCGCCAATTGTGGAGCCAAATAATGATGCCAACTTACCGTGTAGGCATAACTCCCCGCAACTGGCGCAAGGGGTGGTTTATCAATCTGGTTATCATTGCTTAGCTTCAGCCCCCAATCACTTGTTAATGCAGCAAAATCAAGGTCGTAAGCATAAGGCATCGTCCACCCAGAGACATCATAGAAGGTATTGTCTTTAAAGTGGGTTTGAGTACTAAACAACGCCTTAATGAGTCGATATTGAGGCTGTGCCAAGGGAATATACAAATCTCCTTGCTGATAGTTTCTATTATCAACTTCTTTGTCCTTCGCAAGGTACTTTACTTCGATATGGTGTTGTTTCAATAAATCGATAAATGCTGTAAAGCGATAGCTGTCTTCGCCCTTAGCAACAACATAACCATTGATTTCGTCTTTACTTGCCAGTGTGGATGCTTGTTGGTAAAACTGCTGCTGATACTCAAGCAGAGCCTGTTTATGTGATACACCCGCTTGAAACGTCGATAAACTGGTGGTTACCTGATTTTTAATGGTTTCTGGAAAGCTCAGTACTCCATATTGGGTTTCTTGCGCGTGTCCGCGACTACTAGCCTGCTCAAACAATATCCCAACCGCACCGTTAACGTCTGGATACGTTGACCCTTTGCCATAGTAAAAATCGTCAAAGCTTTCTTGCGTAAAATATAGCTTCCCCTGTGCATCTAAAGCTTTTGCATGAAACTTACCTATTTCATTCGTTAATTCTACATTCTTCAACGGCGTGATTGGGTGTGTTCTAGACGGGATCCCTGGTTGAAAGAAGTAAGTACTATTGGGCCCCATTTCATGAAAATCGGTTAGTACATTTGGTTTCCAGTTATGGAAAGCTTGAATACGGGCTTTCGATTCAGGGTGTTGTAACAGTAGCCAATCGCGATTTAAGTCGAACCAATAGTGATTGGTGCGGCTCGAAGGCCAAGACTCAGTATGTTCGCGGTGTGCAGGATCGCTAGATGGTGAAAGACTTTTATTACTATTGGCCCAAGTCGCGAAACGAGACAAGCCATCAGGGTTTAAGGCAGGATCTAATAGAACAACGGCGTTCTCAAGTAACTCAGTGACAAACTCACCTTGTGCAGCAGCTAAATAGTACGCGATTAATACCGCGGCATTACTTCCAGACGACTCATTGCCATGCACACTGTAACCCATCCACATCACAACCGGCTGCGTGGTACGACTCGAGTCATCGCTCAATGAGGAAAGATGAGCCTGCTGAATACTCGCCAGATTTTGCTGGTTTTGTGGCGAGCTGGCCTTAAGTAACAACAACGGACGTTGTTCGTGGCTATAGCCAATCGTCTCAATGCTGAGCCTTGGGCTTTCATTTGCTAATGTTTGTAAATATTGAACTATTTGATCATGACGCAAGTGCCACTGCCCAACTTCATATCCAAACGCTTGCTTTGGAGTAGTAATGGTTGGGTCAAATTTTACCTCATCACCAAAATAATAATCGATGGGCTTTGCCTGTAAGCCAAAGCTCAAGAGCAAGATAATACAGCTGATCAACCGCATGGTAATTTCCTTTAATTCCGATTACTTTTCAAGCTAACAAGCCTATCTTCGATTGCCAAATTTTTACGCTGAACACTAGCGACAACACGATGAGGAGAGTATGATACGTATTAACCGAGTAATTTAGTCAAGTATAGAGCGAATTATGATCCATATTTCAGATTCTGCCCAAAGCCATTTCGCAAAACTATTAGCCGATCAGGCTGACGGCACCAATATTAGAGTTTTCGTGGTTAACCCTGGCACTTCTCAAGCTGAGTGTGGCGTGTCATATTGCCCAGCAGATGCTGTAGAAGAAAGCGATATCCGTTTACCATTCAATGGATTTGAGGCTATTGTCGACGAAGAAAGTGCACCATTTTTAGAAGAAGCCGACATCGACTTCGTTACCGACAAAATGGGCAGCCAGTTAACACTCAAAGCACCTAACGCAAAAGCCAAGCGACTACGTGAAGATGCTAGCCTCGCCGACGCGTCGAGCATATGCTAGTCACCGAAGTAAACCCACAACTAGCTAATCACGGCGGTCAGGTGAGCCTAGTCGAAATTACCGAAGACGGTATTGCCGTCCTTCAGTTTGGTGGTGGATGTAATGGTTGTTCAATGATCGATGTCACCCTAAAAGAAGGCATCGAAAAAGAGATGGTTGCCAAGTTTGAAGAGATCAGCGGTGTTCGTGACATCACGGAGCACGCACGCGGCGAGCACTCTTACTATTAATGAGCAAAACCCTCATTTATCGCTTAGGGTCTCACCCTAAGCGCAGCCTCAAATTCTTTCTTGCAGGTCTTTGTCTCGTTATTGTTGCCGCTATCTTTATTGCACTTGGTTATTATCAAGACCACCGTTTTCAGATAGTCGGTTTAATACTGCTACTTCCCGGCCTTTGCTGCGCTTTCTACGGTTATATTGGCATTTTCGCCAACCGTTTTTCTCAGGTCTTAGAAGCGCGAGAAAAGCGTCATCAAACACTAAAAGACAATGATCCTTTTGCCTAATCCAGCAGCGCTCCGCGACGAGATAGCTGATAATACTGGTAAGCTAGCGTTACTCCCCGTAACCCCATAAAGCAGCTCATCGCAAACCAAAGCGCGTGATTACCCAATGATTGTGCGAGTAAGAATGGTAGAAAAAACCCAATCAGTGCTGAAACCAGCATGCTGTTTCGCATTTCTTTAGCACGAGTTAATCCGACAAAGACACCATCAAATAAAAAGCAACTCATGGCAATCAGCGGCAAAGCAACAAGCCAAGGTAAGTAAACACCTGCTAACGTAATCACCTCTGGAATACTGGTTAACAAACCGATGATCCAGCCACCAGCAACATAAAAAGTAAGACTGTAGAACAGTGCAAATACCGCCCCCCAAAACAGGCTCACTTTTACCCAAAGCTGTAGTTGAGTTAACGAGGCTTGCCCCTTTGATTTTCCTACTTTTGCTTCTGCCGCATAGGCAATTCCGTCCATTGCAAAACTCACTAACATTAAGAAGTTGAGCAATACAGCATTTGCAGCCAACGTGATTTCTCCAAGTCGGGCGCCATAAAAGGTCATAAAGCTAAAACACAACTGCAAGATCAATGAACGGATAAAGATGTCTCGATTCAGCGTCAATAGACTGAGCCAATGAGCTCGTTCAGGTAGACAAAACTCTAGTGTGATTCCGTGCTTTCTCGCAACCCCCATACATAAAAATATCGATAAACCCAGCGCCGCATAGTCTGCCATTAAGGATGCCCAAGCGGCCCCTGCTACGCCCCACTCGAATCCAATAACGAATAAAACATCCAAGGCTATATTTACTATATTTGTGAATAACACTAAGTAGAATGGCCCACGGCCATAATGCATACCGAGCATAAAACCCAGTAACACCAAATTTAGCATCGCAGCGGGTGCGCTAAATACCCGGATTTGAAAGTATAGTTTGGCTTGCTCAAATACTTCATGAGAGGCATTCGACAATGAGGCAATCACATTGAGTAAAAATGGAGACAAGACAATCAAGCTTAGTGCAAAAATTAACGCAATAAGCATGCTGGTATACAATGAGCGCACTAACTTGTCGTGATCTTGCTGGCCACTGGATTGCGCAATCACACCTGTAGTGCTCATTCGTAAAAAGCTGGCGAGCCAAAATAATACTGAAATAGAGCTTGAGCCCAGTGCGATCCCAGCCAAGAAGTGTGCATCATCCATATGACCAATAACAGCTGTGTCGACTAATCCTAACAGTGGGACCGTAATATTTGATAATATCATCGGACCTGCAAGTAGTAAGAGGCTCAGATGTTGCGCTTTATGGCATTTAAGAAATTGATACAGCATATTATTTTAGGCTTGGCCCTGTTCTCTGCAAATAGTTGGAGTGCGGTCATCTTACAGTATCATCACGTCAGTGAGAAACTGCCGGCGGTCACTAGTGTTAGTGAAGAAACCTTCAAATCACACCTTAGCTATATTAAAAAAAATGGCTATACCGTGATCCCATTACCACAACTATTAACTCGCCTACAATCGGGAAAGTCACTGCCCGCCAAAACGTTAGCAATTACTTTTGATGATGGTTATGACAATAATATCACTGCTGCTGCCCCTCTCTTACAGGAGTTTGGCTTCCCCTACACTATTTTTGTTAATCCGCAGCTTATCGATGAGAAAAAAAGCTATGTGATGACTTGGGATGAACTGAAAAAGCTGGCAGAGCGAGGCGCTACCATCGCGAACCATAGCGCCAAACATGATTACTTGCATCGAAAGCTAGATGGTGAATCCGAAGCACAATGGCGAGCGCGTATTACACATGATATCACGTGGTCACAACAGCGTATTAAAGCAGAGATTGGCCATGACTATCCTTATCTTGCTTATCCTTACGGTGAGTTTAATCAAGCGCTGCAAAAGTTAGTGACGGAATTAGGTTTAATCGGCATTGGGCAACACTCTGGTGCCGTGGGGATCACCTCAGACTTTTCACGCGTTGCGCGCTTTCCTGCCTCTGGTATTTATAGCAATTTAGAAACATTGAAAACAAAATTGGATACCAAAGCGTTCCAGCTACAGAATCTGGTGTATCAGGACAGCGTAACTGAGAATAAGCAGCCTGAAATAACCTTAGAGTTTGAAAATAAAGATTTTCACACCAGTCAATTTACTTGCTATGTCTCAGGTGTTGGTCAGGCTGAGCTGGAGTGGCAATCTGAAAATAGAGTTCGGATCCAAACTCCAAAAGCACTTACACTGGGACGCTCGCGATATAATTGTACCGCGCCATCCATAAAAGATGCGGGACGTTACTATTGGTTTTCTCAGCCTTGGGTTATTGTGAAGTAATACCCATGGTATTAAGTAACCTAAACTCGGGATAGCAGCTTGTTCTCTAGCAGCTGTTATCCCTTACTATTGCGTTAGTAGCAAGGCAAAAATTTTGCTATTTAGTTATTCTAAATGAACAATTTTTAACAATGCTAATATGGTATTTCACCCTTCAAATTGATTGGAAACTGATTTCAATTGGTATAAGACAGTCAAATCACACCTCACTTCTTAACGTTTTTATTGAAGTTACTTTTTTATTGCACTGAGCATTGTTTCGGTTACCTTGCTCAGTGGTACCAAAGCCTGTACAGCCCCTAACTCATGCGCGGCTCTTGGCATTCCCCAAACCACACAACTCAACTCATCTTGCGCGAATGTTCTAGCCCCCGCTAATTTCAGCGCTAACATAGCTTTGCCCCATCGCTGCCCATGCCGGTGAGCATGACAGCACACACATGTTTTCCCATGGGAACTAAGGAGTTAAATAACACTTCAACGGAAGGTTTATGACGATTCACAGGATCAGTGTCATCAAGACGACACACATATCCATTTGCCGTGCTCGCCACCTTTAGGTGTTTATCTCCAGGTGCAATAAAAACATGGCCCGGTTTTAACACATCCCCATCATCCGCTTCTTTCACCGCTACCGCGCAAGTCCGATCCATCCTTTGTGCAAACGATGTACTGAACACTGGCGGAATATGTTGGGTAATAACAACTGGGGGAGCATGAGTCGGCAGGCGCATCAGCACCTCACGGATGGCTTCGGTGCCACCAGTCGAGGCGCCTATTGCTAAAATTGTTTGTCGCGAGAATGTAAACTTTGTACCAATTTCAATCTCACTATCTTGCTTTGGCGCTTTGAATGAGCGTACTCTCGCCTTAGCTGCCACCCTTATTTTTTTTACCAAAATATCGGAATAGGACATCAGCTTATCGGCAACATTGCTTGTGGGTTTGGAAATAAAGTCAACCGCACCAAGTTCCAATGCCTCTATCGTAGCTGGCGACCCTTCTTGTGTTAGAGTTGAAATCATAACTACTGGCATCGGTCGTAAACGCATTAAATTTTTCAAAAAGCTGATGCCATTCATTTTTGGCATTTCAATGTCTAGCGTAAGCACATCTGGTGAAGTTGATTTAATTAACTCCCTCGCTTCATAGGGATCTTCCGCAGTGCCAACAACCTCAATACCTTCTGCCTGACTTAGTATTTCTTTTAGCAACCCACGAATTAGCGGTGAGTCATCGACAATCAGAACCTTGATCATATTTCACCCCTAAAACAGCTCAATATCCGTCTTGTTATCTTGAGCTTCAATATCATGTAAGTAACGCACTTCACGCTGTTCAATCGTATTATTGTGCATAGTCCGTAATTTTTTCACCTGTGCTTTGCCGCTTTGTGGGTGAAAAACCACTTTTCTGGGCCAAGGTCCTCCCACATCCTGAGAGATGAGGTTTAAGCTCTCTTCTTCAACATAAGCTTGTGCAAACCTAATATTCCCATCTCCAATATCCGTCATGGAGCTAATAATTTTCCCACCACCAAACAGTTTTATTTTTAGGTTGGTTCTTGAAGCGCCATTTTTTATTACTTCGTTAATAAGATACTCCATCGCCCAGTTGCCATATCGACAATTTAGGTCATCAGCATGTACCTCTCTTAATGCCTTGGCGCCTGGCAACATAAAATGATTCATTCCGCCAATTCCTAGCTTCTCGTCATATACACAAGCGGCAATACATGAACCAAGCACCGTCGAGATTAGTTCATCCTGCTTAGACACATAAAACTCCCCAGGAAGTACTTTCGCGACAACTTTGGCTCGTCCAGAATCCCAAAAACGCTTTACATGCTCAAAGCCTCGCAGAACAGGTCTAAACTCTTTCATTCAACTGGCCTTTTTGATAAATGGTTTTACCTAAGTTTTTAAACTCAAGGTGTTCTTTTCCCATTGTTTCTGAGTGTCCTATCAACAAATACCCATTTGGCACTAACAAATTGTGATACTGCTGAAAAAGCTTATCCTTGGTTTCTTTATCAAAGTAAATTAACACGTTGCGACAAAATATCACGTCAAAGGGCCCCTTCATCGGCCATGGCTCCAACAGGTTTAGCCGCTTAAAATGGATAAATGACTGTAACTTTGGTTTCACCCGATATAAAGCGCCGTCGGCACTGCGCAAAAACCACTTTTTTAGTTTTTCTTCATCTAGTCCTGTTACATTATTTGCGGTGTACTCTCCAATACTTGCTTTACTCAGTACATTAGAATCGAGATCGGTGGCCAGTACTTTGATGTCCCAATCACTCGGAAACGCACTTGCGATGGTCATCGCAATACTGTACGGCTCCTCACCTGTAGAGCAACCTGCTGACCAAATTCTGACTCGCTTATCCTGTTTATGTCTGGCAACTATTTCTGGTACTATTTTTTTTGCCAAAAACTCAAAGTGATGATTCTCTCTGAAAAAGGACGTTAAGTTTGTCGTTATCGCATTGATAAAATGGCTGAACTCAGCATCCTGATTGTCTTCTAAAAAAGAGAGGTACTCCGCAAACGAGTGAAGTCCGTTAGCCCTAATGCGACGCGCTAATCGAGAGTAAACCATTTCCTTTTTATGAGGCCCAAGCACGATGCCACACACATCATAAACCCGAGCCGAAATTTCGGAAAAATCCTTATCGGTTAATAAAAACTCTCGCATCGTATTATTCCTTCAATCAAACTCACTACTTGTTTGCGCTAAGTGGCTTGTCGGCTAAAACTCTTCCCACTCTTCGGAATCATCTGCAAACTGATTACCCCTTGTAGCTGGAGTTGGAGAAAGCGTTTTGCTGGAGTTCATACTTTGTTTTGGTAGCTGCCTTTCAGGAGCTTTATAAGACTGTGGAGCTTCAGCAAGTTCGTAACCCTGCCCTGAACCGTCGCCCAGTGTAAAGAAGTTTAATAGCCTTCTCATGTCGTTTGCTTGCTCAGCCATTGACTCACCAGCAGCTGATGCTTCTTCAACCAGTGCTGCATTTTGCTGTGTCATCTCGTCCATTTGAGACACAGCTTTATTAACCTGCTCAATACCTGAGCTTTGCTCGATAGACGCTTCTGCAATATCAGATATCATGTTCGTAACACGTTTTACGGACTCGACGATACCTTTTAATGTTTCGCCAGACTCATTAACCAGTAATGTGCCATCTTCCACTTTACTGACACTGTCTCTTATCAAGTCTTTGATTTCTTTCGCTGCTGCCGCTGAGCGCTGTGCAAGATTTCTCACTTCACCGGCAACTACCGCAAAACCACGCCCTTGTTCACCTGCTCTTGCCGCTTCTACTGCTGCATTTAAGGCCAACAAATTAGTTTGGAAAGCAATTTCATCGATCACACCAATAATGTCAGCTATTTTCTTGCTCGAATTATTGATCTCAGACATGCTCGCTACGGCGCGAGTCACCACTTCACCACCTTTGGTTGCTTTATCACAGGTTTCTTCTGCTAATTCGTTCGCCACCTTGGCATTGTCAGCATTTTGTCTGACCGTACTGGTCATTTCTTCCATACTGGATGCAGTTTCTTCTAGCGATGAAGCTTGCTCTTCTGTGCGCTGACTTAAATCAGCATTGCCTTGGGATATTTCCTCGGCTCCACTAGCCACTAAGTTTGCAGACGTGCGGATCCGACTTAACACCTCTGTTAACTTCTCGGCAGTGGTATTGGCGTCTTTTTTCAGTTTTTCGTATGCACCGCGATAATCCCCTTCGATACGTCTAGTTAAATTGCCTGTAGCCAATGAATCTAACATGTCGCCCATGTCCGTCACCGTTTCATCAACAGTGGACACTAGGCTATTAAGCCCTTGTGTTAAGCGTAAATAGAACCCATCTTTACCCGCCTCAGATAAACGAACGCTCAGGTTGCCGCTATTAGCAGATTGCACAAGCCCACCCACTTCTTTTTCGATAGAAGCTTCTTTCGTTCTATCATCCCACTCGATAACAGTGCCGACACGCTCGTTGTTGCTATCAAAAATAGGATTGGCCACCAAACTAAAGGTTCTTCCTCCTACAACAATTTCCGTTGTGTACTCTGACTCCAATCTCCCTAGCATACTACGCTGATGACTCGGATTACGGTGGAACACATCGATATTTGCACCTAAGAGTTGTCGACTATCGAAGTTAGGCAGATCTCGTTTCAGATCATGCTCCGCGTTTCTCATCATTTCTTCAACGCGCGGTTTAAATAGACTATCTCGAACTGTTCATTCGCGATCATCGTGTTTGTTGATACATTATCTAATGCTCGACGAACCCTTAAGTTTTCAGCGGCGGCAGCTTTTTCTTCTTGCTCACGTATTAACCGTTCCGTTTTATCTTCCCACTCAACAACCGTGCCTATGCGATTTCTATCGTCATCAAAAACAGGTGTCGCAATCAGGCCAAAAGTAAAACCTGCAACCTTAATATCGGTTTTATAAACATCACTCAGTTTCTCAAGCAAATTACGCTGATGGTTGGGGTTTTCATGAAACACATCAATACATTGGCCAACCAGGCTATCTACATCAAAATTCGGTAATGACTTTCTAAGCTGAGACTGGTTATCTCTTAACATGCTGACAACCGAGTCGTTGACGTAAACGATATTTAAGTGTTCGTCTGCAAGCATCACATTAGCCTGACAAACATCTAGCGCATTTGATATACGTGCATTATGACTGGCCAAATCGGCCTGCTTTTTCTCCATGGCTAGCTCTCGAGTGAGATCTTTCCACTCTACTAGCGTCGCGATCCTTTGTCCTTCGTCGTCAAATACAGGCGTTGCAATTAAGTCAAACGTTAACCCAGCTACCTTTATTTTTGTCACGTAAGGCCTGGTTAAATTAGCCAGTATCCCCCTTTGGTGGCTTGGGTTTTTATGGAACGAATCAATATTTTGGCCAATCAAATTTTCCACATTAAAACCGGGTAACTCCTGTTGCAACTTTGCTTGGTTTTTCCTTAACATGCTGGTAACTGAATCATTTAAATAAACAATATTCAAAGATTCATCGGCTAACATAATATTTGCTTGGCAAACCTGAAGCGCCAGTAACAAGCTATGGCTATGATCTTGGCTATTATCATCGGTATTTAATAAATTAGACACTGCCTGATACAGTGAAGACTGTCTCGCCGCACTATTCACATTGAGTAGACTGGCATCTTTTTGTTGGATGGCAGGCACAATTTCTTCAACATCTCTTAATTTAGAGAGGAGCACGTTTGCACTCTGCTTTAATAGTAAAATCGCCAACACTACACTAACTAGCGCGATGACAATCGCCACATAAGTCTGAGTAGACATACTAATATTCAGCATCTGAACACTAATTGCCAAGCCCACAACTATTATGGCACTCGCTATCAAGACCCTATTGTTGAGTTGACTTGCTAATGCTTGATCGTTCATGTTATCCCCCGACAACCTATTGCTCATTTTGTTTTACTTCAAGGTTTAAGATTTTTTTCAAATTCAAAAGGACGACCATTTTTTCGCCCACATTGACAAGTCCTTGTACAAATTGGCTGTTTTCAGAGTCCTGAAAGTCAGGGACATCTTTAGCCGTTTCTTCATTTATGCTGTACACATCCGATACAGCGTCTACCACTAATCCCATTATTTTGGTGGATTCTTTTATAATCACAGATACAACGATAACGACGGTTAATGGGCCATACTCAACTTGGGGTAAGCCAAATCGCAGTCTTAAATCAATAATAGGTACAATCGTACCGCGCAGGTTAATCGCGCCATTTACATATTTGGGGGCATTTGGAATAGTCGTTACTTCTTCCCAACCTCTTATTTCTTGTACAGCCAAAATATCCATACCATATTCTTCATTGGCCATCATAAAAGTTAAAAATTGTGTATCGTCATCTTTGTCTGCCAGCATAACTTGCTCATTTATTGATGCCCTTTCCGTGATCATGATGCCACCTCTTCTAGCTCCTGCTCCATCAGCAACTCTTGAGTGCCTGGACGTTTGAGACCACTTAATTTAATCAGACCACTAATATCAACTATTAGAGAAACTCTGCCATCCCCTAAAATGGTCGCACCAGAGATACCATTAACCTTTTGATAGTTTGCTTCAAGGCTCTTGATCACTACCTGTTGCTGAGCAAGTAAATCATCAACCAACAAGCCTACTTTGTGATTGTCACTTTCGACCACCACCAGCAAAGTTTTGTCGAGCTCTTCAATTGCACCTTCATGATTAAACAACTGATAAAGCCTCAATATCGGGATGTACTCATCACGTAGTCGTAACACCTCTAAACCATTTCCAACTTTGCTCACTTTCTTAATATCAATTTGCAAGGATTCGACGATGGAGATAAGTGGGATAATATAAGTATGCTTAGCAACCTTAACCAGCTGGCCATCTAAAATGGCTAAGGTAAGTGGTAATCTTATGGTAAAGGTAGAGCCAACCCCTTTGGCGGAGGTTACCTCCACACTGCCATTCAGCGATTGGATGTTTCGTCTTACCACATCCATACCGACACCACGGCCAGAGATATCGCTCACCTCATCAGCTGTAGAAAATCCTGGCTTGAAGATCAGTTCATTAACCTCTTCCACAGAAAGCTCATCAGTCTCTTGGATCAGGCCGTTCGCTACTGCTTTACTTTTTATTTTTTCAGTATTTAGCCCTCTACCGTCATCCATGATTTCAATAACGATATTACCGCCTTGATGAAATGCATTGAGCGTGACGGTGCCTACAGGGTCTTTACCTGACTTGATTCTTTCTTCCGGCGTTTCTAGGCCATGATCCAATGAGTTTCTCACCAGATGCACCATAGGATCAGATATTTTCTCCATGACCGTTTTGTCTAACTCTGTCTGCTCACCCAACAACTTTAGTTCAACTTGCTTGTTTAGCTTCTGTGAGGTGTCTCTCACCAACCGAGGAAACCGACTAAACACAAAGCTAATCGGCAACATCCTGATCCGCATTACATTTTCTTGTAAGTCTCGGGTGTTATGCGCCAACTGTGCCAGTCCCTCTTGCATGGCTGCTAGGGTATGTTCCGTCGGTTCTTGCTCTCCTAGTTGCGTCAACATTGCTTGCGTGATCACCAGTTCCCCAACCATATTGATAAGAGAGTCCACTTTATCAATGCCTACCCTTATCGACGTTGATTCTGCTGATTTTTTACTCGCTTCAGGTTTCGCTTTTGCTGCAACGGCTGCTTTGTTAGGTTTGTTATGAGCCTCAGGCTCATTAGCAGGGCTATCCTGTTGGTTTTGCTCCAACTCACCTGCAAGCATTTCCCCCTCGCCTTCAAACAGGCCGCCACATATAGTAATGACTATTTCGGCATCATCTTCAACCCACTCGAAGACTTCTCTAATCGCAGATTCTGGTTGTGTTGTTGTGAGATACAAACGCCAGCTTAAATAACAATCTTCAGGATTAAAAACGTCTATTTCCGGAATGGCGTCACAAAAGGCATGTGTTTCTAACTCCCCCAGCTCCGAGAGCTCACTTAGCATGTAGAGCGGTTCATTTCCGGTCTTAAAAAGGTGCGGTAATGGTTTAAAGTCAATCTGATAGGTATGCGATTCGAGTCTCCCTGAATCACTTTGCAAAGTCTCAGAGCTTGTTTCACTTTTGCTCCCCAAGATCTCTTCAAACTTACCGCGCAACTCATTGGCGCTTGAAAGGTCTGGCTCTTCCTCGGCTTGTAGTGCAGTTAATAATGCTCGTAAGCAATCCACGGCCTGCAATAACAAATTAACATGCTCGGCAATAAGTTGACGACGCCCATCTCTGATCTGGTCGAGCAAGGTCTCTAACACATGGGTAAAGTTTGCCACAGAGGTAAACCCAAATGTTCCACTGCCGCCTTTAATACTGTGGGCTGCGCGAAAGATAGTATTGATTGTCTCAGAATCTTCGTGTCCGGGCTGTAAATTCAACAGCTCAGCTTCCATGATATCTAGTCCTTCAAAGCTTTCTTCAAAAAAGACATCAAAAAATTGGCTTAAATCAATACTCATATCGACGCCTCTCAGTATCTATCTTATGACTTTCTTTAATACCGCTAATAATTGTTCGGGGTTAAATGGTTTAACAATCCAGCCCGTAGCTCCAGCAGCCTTCCCCTCGGTTTTTTTATCCAACCCTGACTCTGTTGTCAGCATCAGCAAGGGCGTAAACTTGTAATTTGGCAAACTGCGCAATTCCTTGATTAGCGTAATACCATCCATCACAGGCATATTCACATCAGAAATAACAGCATCGAAGCCCTGTTGTTTTGCGATGGATAGTGCTTCACTACCATCTTTCGCCTCTATTACATCAAAACCTGCTTTTTTTAGCGTAAAGCCCACCATTTGACGCATAGATGCCGAGTCATCCACAGCTAAAATCTTTTTCATAATCACCTCTTAATTTTCAATACTATGGAATAAATAATGAGTTAATCCGAGCTCATTTACCGCTTGGGCTAACGCCTCACTTTCACCATGCCATACAATTTTATGCTCCATTGTGAGTAGGTGTTTTTGTACGGCACACAATAACTGGATAGATGCGGTGTCTGCTTTTTGTACTTCACTAATGTCAATTGTGATGTCAGACGTTTCCATAGAGTCTTGGAAAAACTGATGGTACAGACTTTCCACATGGTTGATTGCCATCTCGGGTGGAAGTTTCAACATGAGCAGAAGACTATCCTTGTAAAAATGAGTAATAAAATTAGCTTAGACCGAGATAGCAAAATTGCCACAAAGATTGGATAAAAATCCGCAAATAATTAAAGCGTTAGAGGTAGGAAATGTTGCTGGCACTGAGATTTAGCAGTGCCAATATGCGACTAATTGATGATCTTTTCTAAATCCTTAAGTAACAACTTATCGTCGATAGTTGGCACTGTGCCTTCGGCATATGAGGGTTTGAAAATGGCCTCAAGTTGGCCATCAGGGTTTATTAGTGCTACTGATGCACTATGATCGACATAATATTCTCCTTTCTGCTCCTGATTTATCGCATAGATCAATCCCAGATCTCTGACGAAAGGAAATAGCGCAGCATGATCACCGGAAACGGCCTTAAAAGCAGGCTCAAAGTGCTTAATATAAGCTAAGCGCTTATCTTTTGTATCCCTGTTTGGATCTACAGAAACAAACCACACTTGCAAGCTATCCTTGTTTTCAACTGATTGATACACATGTGTTAATTTTAATAGCGTCATAGGACAAATATCAGGACAACTAGTGTAACCTAGAAAAAGTAAATTCCACTTGTCGGCAAAGTCCTGGTTGCTAACAGTCTCACCGTATTGATCTTGAAGTTCAAAATGCTTTACCGCCTTGGGCGTTGGATACCAGACTACTTTTTCTGATACCTCAGGTGCTTGACCACACCCAAATAACATCACAGCCAAGACAATAACTATAATTCTTTTCATATAAATGCTTTATCCACAAAAAGTGCCACAAAAACTATCAGTAAATGCCAGATAGAAAAATAAAATACTCTCATAGCATACTCTAAACTATTAGTTTTCATAAGCTTTGTTGCTTTATAAATAAATGCAACATTGGCCGCACCAGAGCATAATAAATAAATCCACCCCGACATCCCGACCAAATAAGGTAATAGACAAACTAAAGTAAGTAATATGGTGTAAAATAATACGCACAGTTTGGTAAATTCATCACCATGTGTCACTGGCAACATCGGTACTTTCGCTTTTTCGTAGTCACGTTTACGCGCAATCGCCAGAGCCCAAAAATGAGGTGGAGTCCAAGCAAATATAATCATCACCAATAACCATGGTTCTGCTCCCAATTGTCCAGTCTCACTGACCCATCCAAGTAACGGAGGCATAGCACCTGCTAATCCACCAATCACTATATTTTGTGGTGTTGCACGCTTTAGCAATAATGTGTAGACCACAGCGTATCCAACTAATGCAGCAAGGGTTAATAATGCGCAGAGCTGATTTGCAAAAATCGTGAGTAGAGCATAACCAAGTACGGCTAAAATACTGGCAAATATTAATGCTGATGAAACCGAGACAGACTCTGTCGCTAATGGCCGGTTGCGAGTTCTGGCCATTTTTTTGTCTATCTCTCGATCCACGATATGATTAATCGCCGCAGCGCTACTTGAGAGCAGTCCTATACCCAATAAGCTCATTACTTGAGAGAGTAACGTTTTATCACTGTGTGGCGCCAAAGCCATGCCAACCCAAGCGGTAATAACCAACATACAAACTACTTTAAATTTGCACATACCAAAATAGGATTTTAGCAATGTTGTTATTCTTTGATATTCCGAAAGTTCAGTTAACTGTTGCATATTTCTCTCCTATTTTTTGCGCTAAACTCACAAAAAAACATAGTCTCACCATCGCCAGTAATACCATGGCTGCCATGAAGTTATGAAATAAGGTGAGTAACAATGGAAATTGGAAATGAACGATGGCAGCGCCGACAACAACTTGCAGAGTTACTAACACCAGCACAAGATAAGCTGAGTTTTTAATCACCTGACTTTGCTGTTGCTTTAATAAAGGCCAGCACGCAATAAGTAAGCTCAATACGGTAATGATCGCCCATACTCTATGTGTAAAGTGAATCGACACTCTTGATTCAAAGGGGAGCACACCAAATTCGTAAGTAGCTGAAGCCTCTGGTAACGTGAATAAGCTTTGCCATGAAAAGAGTTGTGAATTATCACAAAGAGGTAAACCGGTGCAATGTGGCGCTGCATAATTAGCAGCTAACCAGCCGCCAAGTGCAATTTGAATCACCAAAACAAACAGTGCAACATAACACACTTGAGCGGTGCGCCTGGGCACCTGAGCAGTAATACTACTGTGCTTTAGTCGCAAGACTAATAAAACCAACAACGCTAAGATACTAAATCCGCCAAGTAAATGTCCCATGACTATCACAGGTTGCAGATTCATTGTCACAGTCCACATTCCCAAGGCGCCTTGAAACAACACAAGCATCAACAGTAAATAGTAATGTCGATTTGGGCCCTTATTTTCTTGCTTTTTGAATAACTGTAAACATGCCAATGTAAGGATGATAAGCCCTAAAAAGCTGGCAAAATAGCGATGGATCATCTCAATCCAGGCTTTTTCAGCTTCAACTTCTAAGTGTGGGAACTGATCTTTTGCCGCTGAAAGTTCGTGGCTCTCATTCGGCACTGTCAAAAAGCCATAACATCCTGGCCAATCGGGGCAACCAAGCCCTGCATCACTCAAGCGGGTAAACGCACCAAGGGTTACCACGACTACAGTAACAAAACAGGCAAATATTACGATCCTGATTCTATTCATATTCACCTCCTAGCTTGAGCGAGAGTAGTTAAGTAGTTTCTTAAGATCACTCAGCAGACCTTTCTGCACACTTCTCATTTTTGCTTGATCTAATGTAGGCGCATACTGAAGTACAAATAGGCCCGTTTTATCAACTAAGTAAATATAGTTGTCTTGTAATTGAGTTAAGTGTAAAGGTAACGAGGTAGCGTGTTCCACAACAGGCTCATCTTGATTTTGTAACACCACAACCGATACTTTTTGCTGATACTTGCCCAGCGCTAAATACAAATTAGGTAGGCTATTTAGTAATAAGGAGCATTGCTCATCGCATGACTGCGGACGCTGATACACGATACTCCACTCGGTATCTAAAACGACTTCTGGCTGACGCACTTCTTGACGTAAGAATTCACCATGGTTGGTTGTGCTATTAGGAAGCCAATCTAGCTTTAGTGCTACAAAAGCCAGAAGTAGAGGAAGTACGAACAAGCCAATAAACCAAACTGCTGTCTTAGACATTTTTGTTCTCCTTTTTTGAAAGCTTCCACCCAATTACCGCGGCTGCAATAGCAATGAGAAGCCACTGCACTGCATACGCCTCATGCTTCTGAGGCGACATAACAACAGGCTGATAGTGTGGTTTGGTACTTCCCAATATGTCCTGCGTCATATAAGCGATGATAGGTAATAAAGCATGATTCGAAGCTTTGGATAGATAATCAATATCGATATACTGAATAATTGATTGAGTTGACCCACTTTCTGCAGCTGAGTCAGCAAGCGTAAAACGCTTGCTCGAGCTTGTTTTAATGTATGCAGGGATCGACACCTGTGCCTCTGAGAGAGAGATAGGCGTAGGCATTCGACTAGCTTGCTGTGGAACAAAGCCCAAATTTACGACTACATATTCGCCGGTATCTCTCATTTTTAAGATAGAAATAACGTCAAAACCTACGCGACCTTTCACCACTTGGTTGTCGAGATACCATATTGCTCCATCAATAAAATGCCCTGTTAGTTGAACTTCTCCATTAATTTTCTCGGTAAGATCTCTCTTATTATCATTTACTCCATGCCCAAGATTAAGCTGTTGCTGCTTTTCTATATCCTGATTGAGCTCATGCTTTTTAACCGCTCTTTGCCACTGCCAATATGAAAGCGAACAACACAGCAGCATAACGATTAATGCTGCCAATATAGGCGTTTTTGATCTACCTTTAAAAAGTGCACCTAAATTCACGGACACTCCTTATGATTAAAATTATTATCGTTGTATTACTGCTATTTGTTTTTATTAGTCTTTTTAAGGCGATGTTGATAATGCTCAAATCTGAGCAACAAGTATCAATGGCAAAGCAATTATTAAATCGTGTATATGCTTCAATCGCTGTCATTCTTATTATTTGTCTTGCTGCTCAATTTGGGTTGATAAAATTACACCCATCGCCGATTTCTACAACACATAAACAAATACAAACAGACACAACCACACCACATCAACAAAGTGCCAATACCAAGCACCAGCCTGAAAAGCAAAATGATTTTTTGCAGTAAAGTGCCCTTTCAGAACTCTAATCCAAATCACAAAAAGAATAATTGCTCCAAGTGTAACGTGCACTCCGTGAAACCCAGTTAGCAAGAAGAAGGTATTACCATAGACTCCCGACTGAAGCGTTAACCCAAGCTCTTGGTAGGCATGGATATACTCTTCGACTTGCAAAGTTAAAAAGCCAATGCCAAGTAGTACCGTTAACCCTAAAAAGGCTTTTACTTTTGCTCTTTGCTCTTTTTCCAATGCCACGTGTGCCAAACTTAATGTAACCGAAGATGCGAGCAGAATAATGGTGTTTATCAAGGGTAATCCCTGCCAGCCCATTGCCTGTGTTACAGTGCCATCAGGTGTGGTTAGTAATGGCCACACGGCCTCAAACTGAGGCCATAGCACTTCATTAGTACTCGCATTATTACTTGCACCGCCGAGCCATGGAACAGCGAACATCCGAGCATAAAAAAGCGCACCAAAAAAAGCTCCGAAAAACATCACTTCTGAGAAGATGAACCAGCCCATTCCTTGCTTAAATGAACGATCCATTTGGGCCGAATACAACCCAGTTTGAGACTCTTGGATCACATTTCTAAACCAGCCAAAAATCATATAGATGAGTGTGGCAATGCCCACAAGCAGCAAAAGTGCGCCACTATTGCTGGCCGAATCAAGTTGAATAATTGTAAGTGCTGAGCCTACCGCAATAAAAAATAGCGCAAAAGCACCAACGATAGGCCACGGACTTTGCTCTGGAACATAGTATTTTTCTTGTTCATGGTTCATATTAGAACTCCTTTAGAGCAACTAACTGACCCAATTCTGCACTTTGGGTCTTGCTTACTCGCTCTGTAATATCAAACAACGTGTACGAAAGCGTCAGCTCTTCTACATCATTAGGTAGCTCTGTATCCACATAAAACCTCAGTACAAACTCAACTTCTTCTTGGCCTTTCATTGGCTGCTGATCAAAGCAGAAGCAGGCCATTTTATGTAAATACTTGGCAGCTTTCCCCGGAGATACAGAGGGAATTGCTTGTAATACACGCTCACTGTCACTCATATTTTTTGCTATAAACTTAACATCTGTTAGCTTGCCAGGTTGCACGCTGACAGAGTGCTGTACAGCATCAACTTTAAATGGCGCCTGACTTTGACTATGGGTTGTGAAACTTACTTCAACTTGGCGGCTATCAACAATGGCCTCACTTTGTTCAGCCACTTCCATCGAAGGTTTGCCGTTGAGCCCTGTCACATCACAAAAAACGTCGTAAAGCGGAACCAATGCAAAAGCGAACGCAAACATCCCAAGTGTCAGTAAGATAAGTTTCTTAAGTAGGCGCCCATGTTGCATTACTTGATCTCCGGTGGAGTAGAAAATGTATGGTATGGCGCAGGTGATGGTACATCCCACTCGAGGCCCTCAGCACCATCCCAGACTTTTCCGGGAACTTGCTCGCCTCCTTTAGCACATTTATACACTACAGCAACAAATAGTAATTGCGACAAGCCAAATGCAAACCCACCGATACTGATTATGGCATTAAAATCAGCAAACTGGAGTGCATAGTCAGGTATCCGCCTCGGCATACCAGCAAGACCTACAAAATGCATAGGGAAAAACAATATGTTGACACTTATCAGGGATAACCAAAAATGTAACTTCGCCAGCTTTATATCAAACATATGCCCCGTCCACTTGGGCAACCAATAATAAGCCGCTGCCATGATAGAAAACACGGCACCAGTTACGAGCACATAGTGGAAGTGAGCAACAACAAAGTAGGTATCATGATATTGGAAATCAGCAGGGGTAATCGCTAACATCAAGCCGGAGAATCCACCGATCGTGAATAGCACAATGAAGGCGATTGAAAAGAGCATCGGCACTTCAAAGCTAATTGCTCCTCGCCACATGGTCGCCACCCAATTGAATACTTTTACTCCTGTTGGCACAGAGATAAGCATCGTCGCATACATAAAGAAAAGCTCACCGGCCAAAGGCATCCCGGTGGTAAACATATGATGCGCCCACACAACAAACGAGAGCAACGCAATAGAAGCTGTAGCGTATACCATTGAAGCATAGCCAAATAGTTTCTTTCTGGAGAAGGTAGGCACTATGGTCGAGATAATACCGAAAGCGGGAAGTATCATTATATATACCTCAGGATGACCAAAAAACCAGAATATGTGCTGAAACATAACCGGATCTCCGCCGCCAGCGGCATCAAAAAAACTCGTACCAAAAAATTTATCAGTCAATACCATAGTGACAGCTCCGGCTAAAACTGGCATAACCGCAATTAACAAGAATGCCGTAATAAGCCAAGTCCAGACAAAAAGTGGCAGCTTCATCCATGTCATTCCTGGAGCTCTGAGATTGACGATAGTCACTATGACGTTGATAGCGCCCATGATTGAGCTTATCCCCATGATATGAACTGCAAACACGAAGAATGCTGTATTATCATTACTATAGGTTGTCGAGAGTGGAGCGTAAAAAGTCCAACCAAATGCGGGTCCACCACCTTCTAAAAACAAAGACATAAGCAAAATAGCGAACGCGAAAGGTAAGATCCAAAAGCTCCAGTTATTCATCCTAGGAAGTGCCATATCGGGTGCCCCTATCATCATTGGGATCATCCAATTTGCAAGACCAGTAAACGCTGGCATCACCGCACCAAATACCATAATCAAGCCATGTACCGTTGTCATTTGATTAAAGAAGTGCGGATCTACTAGCTGCAAACCAGGCTGGAATAGCTCAGCTCGGATAACCATCGCCATCGCCCCACCAATTAAGAACATGGTCAACGAAAACAATAGATAGAGTGTTCCAATATCTTTATGGTTGGTTGTGAAAAGCCAACGCTTTAAACCTTTGGGAGCCGCATGATGTGAATGTTCTTCTACTATGGCACTCATTACTTAGCCTCCTCTAATGCATCAATTTCTTTCTGAACTTGGCTAGGTTGAACCACTTCTCCTGTGTCGTTACCCCAGCTGTTTCTTTTGTAAGTAATGACCCCTGCGAGCTGTTTTATCGTTAATTGTTTTGCAAAAGATTGCATGGCAGTTCCCGGGCGACCAAGTAATAAGATATCTATATGCGCTTTGATATCACCAGTGACCACTTTACTCCCTTTCATCGCTGGGAATACGCCAGGTAAGCCCAACCCTGTTGGTTGGTGACAGGCAGCACAATATGCCATGTAGGTTTGTTCCCCAACTTCCATCAATTCTTCTTTTGACAATGTTTGCTGAGCAACGGCTTGTGATTCAGCTGCTGCTTTCGCTTTAGCCGCTTTGGCATCAGCGAGCCAATTATCAAATTTTTCAGGGCTAACAGCTTCTACCACCACAGGCATAAAGCCATGGTCTTTACCGCAAAGCTCGGCGCATTGTCCTCTATATATCCCTTCTTCGTTAACTTTGGTCCATGCTTCGTTAATGAACCCAGGATTAGCATCTTTTTTCACCGCAAAGTCAGGAACCCACCAAGAGTGAATAACGTCATCAGAGGTCATTAGAAATCGAACTTTTCTATCTGTGGGTATTACCAAATGTTTATCCACCTCCAAAAGATAATTTTCATTCTTCTCTTGGAGATCGCTAATTTCATCTTTTGGTGTGGATAATAGAGAATAAAATTCAACCTCGTGTCCCATATACTCGTAATGCCATTTCCATTGTGATCCCGTCACTTTGATTGTGAGATCGGCTTTACTTGTATCTTCCATTGCAATGAGAGTTTTAGTGGCTGGTATTGCCATCCCTATCAAAATTAAAAATGGAATGGCAGTCCACAGGATCTCAACTTTTGTGCTTTCATGAAATTGAGCGGCTACAGCTCCTTTGGATTTACGATGCTTTATAAGTGCCCAAAACATCACACCAAAGACTATCACCCCAATAACACAGCATATGAGAAATATGGTCATATGGAGTTCATATACTTGATGACTGATGTCTGTCACACCTTGCCTCATATTGTAATCACTATTAGCAAGTGAGGGCGTGGCGATTAGCACGGTGACAAATGCTACAACTAATCGACAAATTTTCATTTGACGTCTCCTTCAAGGCGGCTAAAAACCACCTTTTGTTATTATTGGATGACTGTCATATTGTCTATTGGTACATAGACTTACTGCACGACTATTAACCAATTAGTCAAAAAACAAACAAAACGCAAGATTTTTAAGAGCAATAGCTATAGAAAGGAAAATCTAGATTTTCGAGATCAAACCAGCAGAAGGAGAAAAATTATGCATAATTATCAATGTAGTAAATATACAAATAAATGAAAAAAGTCTTAATGCTTTCGTCATTACAGCGTAATAAGCAAAGTTAATTCTTAGCATTGAAGCAAAATAAAGTATCTGTTAAGCGTAACACCCAATTTAATGTTGAACTCAATTGAACAATTTATATTGGCGTATTTATTCTGGTGGTTTTCTTTAAGGCAAGGCAACCCCTCATGCATGACCCTATTTTTACTATGCTAGCGCTCAAATAGAGCAACCAATATTCGATAGGCAAGTAAGCTTGTGGGTTATACCAATTTACTCAATTAAGAGGCTTTTTGAGATAAGAGGACCTGATAGCTTATCCTATTTGATCATCTTGTTCTCACCAAAGTAGTTGCAGCCAAACCTGGCAAGGTGGGTTAACCTGAGCTTCGGATAATTAATGCCTTTCTAGCGGCCAGTTCAAGCGCTAACTGCGCTGCAGTCACTTCCAATAGCCAGCTGTTGGTACGTAAATTCGCCTTGTCTACAAGGATGTTGGTACCAGGGCGGTAGCAGAGCGCGAGAGCGGGGTTATTCCTAAGACACTATGGCCAGATTTTATGAGATTCTAAAAACAATGAGTTAACCCATTTTTCATCCAAACCTCAGGTTAGCTAGGCTATTCAAATGTTATGGTGTGGTGTGACAACACGCTACTAGTTTAGCGTTAAATACGTTCTAGCAAGTTGGACAGGTGTAAGGCTAAACTAGTCTTGATAGCGGGAAGAGAAACTTCTTTCATTAAAATACCAAGTCACTTAATTAAGTGATCTATTTTGAGGCGAGAAAATCACGTCGACAACCCGAGACCCAACCCGCTCAAATCAAGATGCCGACGTCCATGTTGGCAAGGCAAAAATTTTGCTGCTTAGTTGTTAGAAATAAGAAATTTTTAACGCAGTTAGTGTCTGATTTACTCTTTAAAGTTGAGCAAATATTAAGACTGAATGGTATGAGTGCGAGCCTCTACCTTAACTGCACAAGTAACAGTACAAACTAGTATTACATCCAGTCAGCGCTTCGAATAACACCGACGGCCAAGCCTTCAATAGAAAAATTCTGTTGCTCTAAATCGACTTCAATCGCTTGAAACTCCTCGTTCTCTGCATGAAGTAATACCTTTTTACCTTTTTTCTCTAGGCGCTTAACGGTAACATCCTCTTCAACTCGCGCTACTATCACTTGTCCATTTTCCGCTACTTGAGTTCGGTGAACTGCAAGAAGGTCACCATCCATAATGCCGATATCCTTCATACTCATTCCATTAACTCTTAAAAGGTAGTCTGCGCTCGGTCTAAAGAAGTTTGCGTCTACGTTAAAATGGCTTTCTACATGCTGCTCAGCTAAGATGGGTTCACCGGCTGCAACCCTGCCAATAATCGGTAGTCCTAGCTGCTCAGGTTCGTCCTCAACCAGTCTAATGCCACGACTAGCGCCAGGTACCATCTCAATGACACCTTTTTTAGCAAGGGCTTTTAGGTGCTCTTCTGCTGCATTTGCACTCTTAAAACCCAGCGCATCGGCAATTTCTGCTCGTGTCGGGGGCATCCCAGTATCTTTAATGAATACTTTTATCAGTTCAAAGATTTGTTCTTGTCGTTTTGTTAGAGGACGCATTAACTGGTATTCCATACAGTAGTTCATTTACTGTAAGTATATACAGCTGAAAGAAAATCGCAAATGTTTCTTTATTCAACATATTTTCTATTTAATTTTAAGACGAATTGTCAGATGACTCCCGCCCACCTATAGCACTTTGCTGAGACTGTGGTAGGAGCGAGTTTATCTAGCGAGGTGTTTGTTTTTTATCTTTGGCGTCTTCGACTCGAATGTGTATGCACACAAATCGGCGGGTGAACCACCTCCTACCCTGCTGAGACTGGTGAGAGCGAGTTTATCTCGCGAGGTGTTTGTGTTTTATCTTTGGCG
>NZ_NKHF01000131.1 GCF_002744175.1 Pseudoalteromonas piscicida | reverse complement strand
AAGCTGATGGCGACCAAATCTTGGCAGTCATCAAAGGCTCAGCAATTAACAATGATGGTATTCAAAAAGTCGGTTTTACAGCCCCAAGTGTTGAAGGGCAAAAGGACGTTATCAATGCCGCGTTAGAAGTGGCAGAAGTTGAGCCACAGAGCGTGTCCTATATCGAGTGTCACGGTACAGGCACCCCTTTGGGTGATCCGATTGAAGTTGCGGCCCTGAGTCAGGTATTTACGCAAAGAGCACAGGGTAGCTTAAAATTAGGCGCGGTAAAAACAGGCATCGGTCACTTGGATGCGGCGGCTGGCGTAAGCGGACTTATCAAAACGGTAATGTGTTTACAGCATCAATACCTGCCACCGACACTGCATTTTGAACAAGGTAACCCGAATATAGACTGGTCTGGCACAGGCTTTGAAGTGGTGTCACAAGGTCAGCATTGGGAGAGTACAGACATTCGTCGAGCAGGGGTTAGCTCATTTGGTATTGGTGGTACGAATGCACATATTGTATTAGAAGAGTATCAGGATGAGCGACAGTCAGGAGAAAGTCGGGCCTGGCAACTGTTGCCGCACAGTGCCCGAAGCCGAGCTAACTTGGGGCGTGTTACAGAGCGACTGAGCCACTTTTTAGGTGAGTCAGACGAAGTGCCGCTGGCAGACAGTAGTTTTACTTTGCAGGTAGGGCGTCGCCATCTGAATTATCGGCAGGTCGCGCTGTGTCGAGATAGCGCGGAAGCCGTGGCGGTCCTGTCAGGAGAAAAGCCAGCACAATTACTTCAGGGTAATATAGAGCAGGCGCCGGCGGTGACCTTGATGTTCAGTGGTCAGGGAAGTCAGTATGTCGGCATGACAGCAGGCCTGTATGAAACGGAAGCAGTATACCGTGAGCAAGTAGATAATTGCCTAGAGCAACTACCAACAGAGTTAGCACAGACCCTGAAAGCGTTACTGTTTGGGGATTCACAGGAAGCGGCAAAGCTCAACGACACAGCCATCACTCAGCCAGCTTTGTTTATCGTTGAATATGCACTGGCGAAACAGCTACAAGAGTGGGGAGTGAGTGTCGATGCAATGATAGGGCATAGTTTAGGTGAATATGTCGCAGCGACTCTGTCTGGCGTATTGAGCTTAGAAGATGCGTTAAAACTCGTTACGGCGCGAGGAAAGCTGATGGGCTCGGCGGCCAGTGGCGCAATGTTAAGCGTAGAGTTAAGTGCGCAAGCGACATTGGCGAGACTGCCAGCAGGCTTGTCTTTGGCAGCAGATAACAGCAGCGAGCTATGTGTTGTATCAGGAGAAACGCAGTTGATAACGCAGTTTTCAGAGGCGTTGGCGGCAGAAGATATCAAACATAGCCGATTACATACTTCACATGCCTATCACAGCGAGATGATGGCACCGATTTTACCGGCGTTCAGGGCGGTATTAGAGCAGGTGACTTTTAACCCGCCAAGTCTTCCTTATATCTCCAATGTGACGGGAGACTGGGTCACAGCGGAAGCGGTTCAGGATATTGAATACTGGTGCCGTCACTTAAGAGGAACCGTGGCGTTTAGTGAAGGCTTGAAAACGCTGTTGGCAGACGAAAATAGATTGTTCCTAGAAGTTGGGCCGGGACGCAGTTTATGTAGTTTTGTGCAGCGGCATGAAGCGAAGCAAGCGAGCCACATTGCCTGTAACGGGATACGACATGTAAAAGATGAGCATGGTGATGATTTCCACTTAGCATGGCTGTTGGGGCGTTTGTATGTTGCGGGCGTGAATATTGACTGGCAGAGTTATCGGGCTGAAGAGCAGCGATTGCGTCGCGCCCTGCCGAGTTATCCATTTGAGCATCAGGAGTTCAGACCAGGTGCGGTGAAAGCGAATACGGAGCTGGCAGCGGAGCCGGTTCGGGTGGCGAGCACCCGGCATCAGCGTCCGAATTTAGCGACAGCCTATGTAGCACCGCAGACGGAGCAGGAACAGCAAGTCGCAGAGATCTGGTGTGAGTTATTCAGGCTGGAAGAAGTATCGAAATGATTAATCGGCATTTTCTTTCGAAAACTCGATAAATAACATTCGTTATCTATCAGAATTTAATTTTTCAGCTTTTCCAAATTTTTAAAGAGCAATATCACTTAGCCATTAA
>NZ_NKHF01000130.1 GCF_002744175.1 Pseudoalteromonas piscicida | reverse complement strand
AACCTGCTCATTGTTTTGCAATGTAAATAGCACTTGGAATATCGGGCTGTGTGACAAGCTGCGCTCAGGGTTAAGCTCATCCACTAACATATCAAACGGTACATGCTGGTTGTCCTGAGCTTCTAAGATACGCTCCTTACTTTGCGCTAATAACTCCTCAAAACTGTTTACGTCACTTAAGTCGTTACGCAACACCAATGTATTCACAAACATGCCGATAAGTGGCTCTATATCTTGATGGGTTCTACCCGCCACTGGGGTCCCCATCACAATATCATGCTCTCCACTGTATCTGTGTAACAGCGCTGCAAACACCGCCTGCAGATACATGAACAAGGTGACTCCTTGCGATTGACAGGCCGCTTTAAGCTCTGCTGTCACGCCAGTATCAAGATGAGACACTAGTGTTCTGCCTGCAAACTGCTGCTCTGCAGGTCGTGCCTTGTCTAAGGGTAAATTATGCACCTGCGGGATATTCGCTAGGCGCTGCTGCCAGTACTCAAGCTCTCCGGATAGCAGCCCTTCTTGTTGGTACTCTCGCTGCCACGACGCATAGTCACCGTATTGCACTGCCAGCGGCGTTAGCTGAACCTCTGCCCCCGAGTGATAATGCGCGTAGAATGCACCCAGCTCTTTAATTAACAGCCCTATCGACCAGCCATCTGCCACAATATGATGAATATTCACCAGCAGATGGTGCTTCTCATCACTG
>NZ_NKHF01000129.1 GCF_002744175.1 Pseudoalteromonas piscicida | reverse complement strand
AATTTTACCACATGCACCCGGCATAAGCTTTCTTCTGTCAGTGCAAACTGATAATTGTGCTCCGCCAAGATCAACGCCTGTAATGCTTCTTCCTGTCGCGCTTTGGGCTGCGCCTCCAGATTGCTTGTTATGAAGCTCGGTTGCCCCTTTGGCAATACGCTCAAGCGCACTGCGTCTCCCTCTATGTCAAATTGAGTTCGTAGCACTTCGTGGCGTGCAACCACAGCCGCAAATGCCGATGCCAGCGCCTCGCTATCTAGGTGCCCGGACAGCATAAACGAGCCTACCATATTATACTGGCTCGAGCCCCCTTCCAGTCGGTCGATAAACCAAAGACGTTGTTGTGCGAATGATAAAGGCGGATGTACTTCCTGTCGTGCGATGATCTCCGGCAGTTGCCTACTCTTTCCATAACGCGCTAACTGACTTGCCAGCGCTGAGATCGTCGAGTGTGCAAACAACACTTTTAACGGGACTTCTACTCCCAGTAACTCCCGTATCTGACTTATCACTCGAACCGCCAGCAAGCTGTGGCCCCCAAGTGCGAAGAAATCATCAAATCGCCCAACACGCTCAACCTTCAGTATAGATTGCCAAATGGCACTTAAAACTCGCTCATCTTCTGTCTTTGGTGGAGTATATGCCTCAATATTATTGGCGGTGATATTTAGTGCAGGTAGTGCCTTTCTATCGATTTTACCATTTGGCGTCAACGGCAGGCTTTGCATATCAACAAAGAACCCCGGCACCATATAATCCGGTACTTGCTCAGCTAACGCAGCTTTAACTTGAGCAATTTTGTCTGTCTGTGCTGTATCTTGCCAAACAACATAAGCTACCAGCTGGTCTCCTGCAATCACCACCACTACATCTTTGATTTGCACCTGCTGCAGCAGGCGAGATTCTATCTCACCCAGTTCAATACGGAACCCTCTCAGTTTCACCTGATGGTCAATGCGCCCTTGATACCCCAGACGGTCTAAATGCCCAGCCTTATCTACATGCCAGCGCACCAAGTCTCCGGTGCGATACATGACTCCCCCATCATAAGGGTTTTCAATAAAGCAAGCTTCATTCAGCTCTGGGCGGTTGAGATATCCTCGGGCCACACCCGAACCGCCAATATAAAGCTCTCCAACGACACCCGGTGGCACTGGCTGTTGCTGCTTATCCAGTATATAGAGCCAAGTGTTCGAAATCGCACGACCAATTGAGGGCGCTCGCTCCAAAGGTTGGGTATAACGCTCATGGGTTGAATAGGTGGTATCTTCTGATGGACCATACAGGTTATTAACCTGTAACCCAGCGTTTGCCTCAAACAGCTGGTTTACCAGCTGCTTCTTCAAAGGCTCACCGGCAAGATTGACGACTTGCACGCCTTCAAAGTCATATCCCTGCTCAATAAGAGCAGCTGCCGCACTAGGCACGGTATTAATTAAACTCACTGCCGGTGCGTCGCGCTCTGTTAATGCCAGAATATTATCAACAGCAACAACGGCGCCTCCACAGCTCCATGCTGACCATATCTCGAAAACAAACAGGTCAAAACTGATTGAGGTACTACACAACACCTCAAGACGCTCACTCTCGCTAAATGCCTGCTGTGTCCAATCCAGCATCGCCACAGCATTACGGTGTTCAATCTGTACACCTTTCGGCTTACCTGTTGAACCTGACGTATAAATTATATAGGCAAGATTATTGGCATCTGCCGCTCGATTCAGCTGTAATGAGACAGGCTGCCCCTGCCAGACATCTAAACAAATTGGATGATGTGCCTCTAACGACAATTCAGCCACCAAAGATGATTCCGTCAGTACGCACTTTACATCCGCATCGCTCAACATAAACTCAACGCGCTCTTTGGGATAAGATGGATCTATTGGGACATACGCAGCGCCAGCTTTTAACACCCCCAGCACCCCAACAAATAACTGCTCGTTCCGATGTAAGCATAGACCTATCCGGCTGTCGGGCTGACATCCTTGCGCTTGCAAGTGTGCCGCTAAATGCGTCGCACGCTTATCTAATTCGCGATAAGTCATGGTTCGTCCATTCACTCTCAGCGCAATAGCCTCTGGTGATATACGCGCCTGCCGTTCAAAAATATCAAATAAACAAGTGCCTTCAGGATAACTTGGACTGTGCTGAAGCGCAGTCACATCCCCCGGTAGTGTACCGGCAAACTGTTTTCCCCATTGCAGCTGCCTGTCCAACTGCTCATTATCGAGCAGCGCCACTGAAGCCAGTGCTTGCTCAGGTTTTGATACCAATGCAGCTAACATCAGCTCAAAGCTATTCGCCATCTGCGCAATGCTGTGACGGTGGAACAACGCTGTACTGTAAGTCCACTCAACCATGATATCGCTTTCTTGCTCTTTCACTGTCAATTCAATATCAAACTTCGTGCTATCACGCAGCATGGCTTCAGGTGTGATCTCTAGCTCAGGCAACTTCAACGC
>NZ_NKHF01000128.1 GCF_002744175.1 Pseudoalteromonas piscicida | reverse complement strand
GCCGTATTACGCAAAATCTAAGCTCTTCACTTTTTGGTACAGATAGCGACAAACCCAAATGTAAGGAGCCATTGTCAATAACAACAAGAAATACTCAAAAAAGCTAACCCAGAAGCTAGACCAATCCACATCCAGACCAATTGATAAATTCAATAGAATCAAAGGCAAAATCACACCTGAAAGCAAGTTAAAGACTATCAAGTTGATTACTCGAAGTGTTGTTTCCTTAACTTTGAATGTCTGATTGTATGTGGTGAAACTAGTAAGCGTCTGTGAAACAACCGGTATAACCTCGCGCTCCACAACTTTAGCCTTTTCAAAGTATTCGATAAAAAGAGCCTCGTAGTTAGTAACGCTGTTAATGTGGGGCAGATGAAATTGAGCCCATATCCTTTCCTTTTCGGCATCATCAATTGGCATTTGAGCACACTGTTTTTCAAAAAGCTCTTTTTGCTCAGACAGCTTTTTATCTTGCTCATACATCATCCCCTTTTGGGCAAGACGGATAATTGATTTATTGTTTCCATTCCAGATCCAACATAAGAAACCCGTAATGCGTTGCATTTCCTTAATACGAGAGTCATCAAACTGCTGATTGCACAATTTTGACACGTTTTCAGTCTGCCCCTGAACATTGATCTGCCCATTGTTCCAGAATGGGTATGTTGTAAAAATCGTACTCAAAAGCAGAAATAGATCATCGCATAGAGACAGAACTAAAGCAGGCTCAGGCTCCCTCTCAAAACCAGATCTTTTAATACCATACTTTTCTTCATGATCTAGATACGAGTAACAAGAGCTTGCATTATGTAAAAGCTGTTTACCTTCAGTGTCCCAGGCAAGTTTCCCCTCGCTTGTAACAAATCTATTAGAGCCACCAAAACGGAAACTAGTTGGAGCAGTAATGCTTTGACTACGCTTTAAAACTGAATCTAACTTTTCTTTAGCATCATTAACTTTTTGGTAGGCATAAATAGCGAAAGCCGAGAAGAATGCTGCAATGACACCAATGATGGTCACATGTATCGCTGGTAACGCTTCTAATATCGGAGAGTCCAAAACGTGCACCTCTGTTTCATAATACGGCTAACAATTTAGTATTTATGCGACACGCAGTTTGTGTTGCATAATCGCTTGTTGGACTGAGCTGCTACCCGCTCGATGTCTCAGAGTTGGTGTTATTTATGCTAAGGGAATTTGCTTTTTGG
>NZ_NKHF01000127.1 GCF_002744175.1 Pseudoalteromonas piscicida | reverse complement strand
CTAAAAAGCAAATTCCTATAGCATAAACAACACCAGCTCTGTCACACCGAGCAGGTAGCAGCTCAGTCCAACAAGCGATTATGCAACACAAACTGCGTGTCGCATAAATACTAAATTGTTAACCCTACTATGGAAGGTTCATCTCTAGTGAATAAAATTTTATTACCAACTCCAAATGATAGAAACCAAAAAGTTGAATTAGAAATAGATACAGGGCTAGTAATAGTTGGAGCAAATGGAAGTGGGAAATCTAGATTAGGCAGCTGGATTGAACTTGAATCTGGCGTACAGTGCGAAGTTCATAGAATCAGTGCACAGCGTTCGTTGGTAATGCCTGTTACTTCTACAACAAAATCATATGATAAGGCTGAAAAAGAGCTTTTATATGGCAATGAAAACGGCACTAAAAAACATAAAAGTGGACACCGTTGGAGAAATAGCCCAATAACAACAATGCTAAATGATTATGCTTTGTTGATGGTTAATTTATTTTCCGAAGAAAATGACATATCGACAAAGTTTAGGCAGCAATATTTAGAAGGAAAGAAGTTTGAATTAAAAGATGTTCCTTCAACAAAGTTAGATTTAATTAGAGCTGTTTGGGAAGAAATATTACCTCATAGGTGCCTTATAGTTGGTGGAGCAAAAGTAGAAGCCGCGATGGCAGGTGAAACCGAAAAGAAATATAACGGTTCAGATATGAGTGACGGTGAGCGAGTAATGTTTTATCTCATAGGGCAATCGCTTTGTGCGCCAAAAGATTCTGTAATAATTATAGATGAACCAGAGGTTCACCTGCATCAAGGGATTCAGGCAAAGTTATGGGATGTTATTGAGCGTTTGCGTGATGATTGCACTTTTATTTATATTACCCACGATTTGGATTTTGCAGCTAGTCGAACAACGTCCCAAAAAATTTGTGTTAAATCTTATGACGGTCTTCATTGGGACTGGTTTGAAGTGCCTGATCTTTCGGAATTACCAGATGAAATTCTACTGGAAGTAGTTGGTAGTAGGAAGCCAGTTATATTTATTGAAGGTGAAAAAGGTTCGCTAGATCACGATATTTATTCTCTAGTTTACCCAAGGCATACTCTTAAGCCCGTTGGTAGCTGCCAAAAAGTCATAGAAGCTACTAAATCATTTAATGAGATCAAAGATGCTCATAAAATGGAATGTATTGGAATTATAGATCGAGACCATCGGGACGAAGAACAAATTCAGTTTTTAGAGCAACGTTCAATTTTCTGCCCGCAGGTTGCAGAAGTTGAAAATTTATTTTTAGTTGAAGGCTTATTGCTAAAGGTTGCGGAAGCTTTATGTGTAGAAGAACCAGAAGCAGCAGTCAATAAAATTAAAGATTTTGTTATTAGTCAATTTAACTCAAAAGTGGAAGAGTTCTCATCTAAAAGAGTAGCTCACATAATAGATTCAAAACTTAAAAAATTTGACGGTTCAGCTGCCAATATTGCTAATTTGAAGGATAGCTTGCATGAGTTACACACCAATATTGATGTAGATAACTTATACGAAGAAGCAAAAGGGTATGCTGAACAACTGATAGAAGAAGCTAATTACAATGAGATCATAAAGGTCTTTAACCATAAAGGTATCGTTCGACAAATAGGTCAATATTTCGAAGTAAAACCATCTGCATTCATCAAAAAGGCAAAATATTTGCTTGCTAATGAGAGTAATGGACTAATAAATATTGTTAGAGCGCATATGCCGCAGGG
>NZ_NKHF01000074.1 GCF_002744175.1 Pseudoalteromonas piscicida | reverse complement strand
CATTTTAGAACATTGAATGTACTCGATGATTTTAAGCGACAGGCATTAGCCATTGAAGTAGATACCAGTTTAACGGCTGATAGAGTGATTAGGACACTAAAACAGGTCATTGCTTGGCGAGGAAAACCAAAGCAGATTAGAGTGGACAATGGCCCAGAATTTACTTCAACGGTACTCGAAGATTGGGCAATGAAAAATGACATCAAGTTGGAATTTATAGAGCCAGGTAGTCCTTACCAAAATGGTTTTGTGGAAAGGTTTAATCAAAGTTACCGTGAAGAAGTGCTCGATTTATACTTGTTTGAGTCACTTCAAGAGGTACGTGAAATCACAGATGAGTGGTTAGATATTTATAATTTTGAGCGACCTCGTGATTCACTTGGTGATATGACACCGATTGGTTACCTTGAGGCTGCATAGAATTCTACGAAATAGCTGTACTAAATTGGGTGGAGTTACAAATAAAGACCACAATCAGAGGGCCGAGTGCCAATGTCACTCAGCTTAAAAGAGGTAATTATTTACACTTTATGATTTTGTTTGCTTTTTAATCTCCCCATGTTAACTTTTGTTACCATTGTGATTTTTTAATTTGTTTCTTGTTATTTGGAGGTTGGGGTGAATCTGATAAGCCGACTGATTTTTGTAGGAGTAGCCTTTGTAATAAATAGTGCTGATGCCAAAACGTTTACTATTGATGAGGATACTAGCTCAGTTCACTCGCTCGATGAAGAAAGTGGTGACTTTCAAACTCTAAAACATATTAGCGAAATAGTTAACTGGCCTGAAAATGGTACGGTTTTTGTCACCGAGCCTCATACAGTTATATATGTACCAGAACCAAATTTCTGCGGGTCAGATAGTCTTAGTTATAGAGTCGAGCCAGGCCCCAGTGATGATGACTCTATTGACCCTCCAACTCCTCCTATCAGCATAATGTCAACATTTGGTAGTTTTCCAAGTACCTATACAGAAACAGTTTCTTACAATGTTAGATGTATAAACGACCCTGTATTATTAAGTATATCAGGTTTACTTAATTTACAGTCAGGTAGCTCCAAAACAATACACTTTTATGCCAGTGATGTTGACTCATCCAATTTCTCAGTAGCATTGCAAGGAAGTACCAATGACTCTGTTTTGCATGCAGATAATTTACAACTCACTCAAGTTAGCCAAATTTATTATGAGAATGGAAAATACATAGCGCAGTGGAAATTACAAGTTGAAGCTCCGTCAGATACGGCGGGGCATACAACGATTCAACTTAGAACCTCGGATGGCGAAGGCTTAAGCAAACATTATTCGATAGATGTAAGTTTGAGAAGGCCAAAGAGAACCATTTTTATACATACAGATTTACTCGGCAGCCCTGTTGCGGAGACTACTTCAAGTGAAGATAACTGATCGTTTAACTAGGGAGAGCTTAAAGATGGACTCTAATTTAATTTTAACGTATTTAAAAAAGAGACTTACAGTTCTAATGTTTACAGCATTTAGTGCTGTAACGTTCGCTGATGTTCCGGTTATACCACCTAGCACGGAAGGAGATATTTCTCCACATACCTTGTTAAAAGACCATATTAGCGATTTTCCAACGGAACGTATTTCTATTCAGGATTTAAAGCTAGAACATACCTTTGTGACAAATGAGTTAGTGTTCCCTTCCGGCCAAAGCGTTCTTATCGGGTATAAAGCACAAGGTTTTAGCTCGGGTGTAGTATACGGTTTTTATGGTTTTGATGAATCTCGACATGGGTTTAGTCTAGAGGGCCAGACATCGGTCTATGGTACACGAGCTCTGAGAAGTTTTGGCTGCTTGGGGCAATTATCAGGCCTGAAGCTTAGCACCCAAAGCGCCACAGGAAGGGCTGCTTCAGCTCCTTTAGGGAGTACTTCTGCAACTAGGCACAGTCGCGATATAGCTGTATTTCAAGGAGGGGCGGTACTTCGATGTGTAAACACCAAGCCTGTTGTTATTTATCCCGATGGCATGAAAGTAAAGTTTGGTCATAAGGTAGCTACCTCTGGAGGGTACTATAACTGGCCAGTGGAAGCGCTACTGGATAAGTTTGGTAACACAATAAACGTAAATGGTAGCGTGTTAACCGTTATGGGTTCAACGGTTTCTTTTTCACATGATAGTGGCAGGCTTAAGTCAATTAATGTCAATAGCAACGGTAAAAACTATACCACGGAATTTGAGTACGACTCACTAAAGCAGATAGACAAAGTTACAGACCCAGAGGGGCGAGTCACAGGGTTCACGCACACTGGAGGGTTTACTGGCGGAAGCACATCGATAAAGAGTGTTGAGCTCCCATCTGGGCTAAAAGTGACATATGACTATTCAGGTTATTGGGAAGGTAGTCGTAATAGTTTAACGGTAAAATCAAAAAAAATTACAGGACCTCATGTAAAGCCGAGAGAGTTTTTTTACACCAGAATGGCGCCAGAGCTTGATTCACCAGGCTTTGATGGGCATCGAGTGCTAGCTTTTGAATACGCACTAGATAGCAGTGGCGACTCAATTTCTGGGGCTGATGGCTTCAGTGATGTTTACTATATCCATAGTAATGCAGATTTCCGAGGAAAAATATATAAACGAGAGCGCTATAGTGGCCCGTGGGAGCAAGGTATGATCCTTCACTCGAAATGGGAGGCTCACGAGCTACTTCTACGACAAGAAATTCAGTGGCAATATGCGACATTAGGCAGCGATTTATGTTTCAAGCAATTGAACTCACCATATTTTCAAAGCGCTTATGGTAGTGGGTGTGGTGTAGTAAGGAAAAAGCGAGAATATACCAGCTATAAGATGGACGACGGCTACGATACTTATGCAAAAGAGCACCTTAGCTATGATAGCTATAATAACTCTCTTAAGACTAGGTTTGTTAAACTTAACTTAGCTCAGCCTCCAACGGGTGATATTTCAGGAATGGTCTTTGAAGGGGCGCAGAAGTATGCAAAAGTTGAGCGTATGAACGACAACACAAAGCGGGTTATAGGTAAAGTTGCCAAAGAATACGCATCTACCAGCGATGGAAGCTATGTCTTGGTGTCGGAGAAGAAATATAATGCCGATCTAGAACCTACCGAGGTTTATCGTTTTGGTCAGCTAATTAAAACTGACGCGTACTATTCCCACGGGGGGTTATCAAGTACGACCTTCAATGTACAACAAAAGACTTCCACGGATAAAGTTAAAATTAGTTATGGCAGTAATTACGTTGGTGGCGTTGCACAGGTAACAACACGTAAACAACCACATGCAGATAATGAAATGAACAGCAAAGCGGCGGCTAATGTATTTGGTTGGGTCACGCAAAATGAAGCATTTGATGGTACTAAGACATATACTCGTTACGATGATATTGGTCGTATTGTTTCTTCTTACACAGAGAAAGACACTGACTTCGATAAAGAGTGGGTTGGCGAGCTATCTAGTTACGATGATACTAACCACACTCAAACGGTGATTCGCTGTAAATTAAATGAGCAAGCTACAGCATGTCTCAGTGATGAATTGTTTAAAACAGTTAAGCACTTTGATGGATACCGCAATGTGGTTAAAGTTGAATACCATGACTTGAAAAGTACTGATAATTCGGGTAGGTCGAGGTATCAGATATTTAAGTTCGATAAATTTAAGCGTAAGGAATTTCAATCGGTTACCTCTCAATTCGGTAGTGAAACGAAAGGTACAAGTATCGAATATGACCTGCTAGGAAGGCCTGTAAAATACACAACAACGGGTAAGGGAACTATCGTTAAAACATACAAAGTGGGTAACAAAATAGCCACTACCGACGCAGAGCAAAATACCACTACGACGACCTACTACTCCATTGATAGCCCAAGTTATCAAACAGCCACGAAAATAGAGTCTCCTGAGCAGGTTGTAACAACGATGCAAATCGATATTTTTGGTTTGCTTCACAATATCAAGCAAACGGGATTAAGCAAGTCAGGGACGTCAACCACATTGACCGAAACACGTAAATATGACAGCAACAAGCGGCTGTGCTTAGTTATTCGTCCAGACGTCGGTAATACCCTTATTGCTTACAATGCAATAGGGGAGGTTATATGGAAAAAGGCAGGCGTAAATAACACTCAATGCGTTAGCTCGAAACCCAGCGGTAGCGTCGCTTATTATTACAATAATACAGGAAAATTAAGAAAAGTTGACTACGTTGGAGAGGCCTTAGACCTTACCTATACTTACGATTTTGTTGGTAACTTAACTAAGTTGAGTAACTCAGAAGTGACACATACTTACAGTTATAACAACAAAGGGCTGCTGGAAGATGAAACGCTCTTAATTGCATCGCAGTTACCGATGCAGCTTGATTATAATTACGACTCATCTGGGCACCTTAGTCAAGAAGTTTACCCCGATGGCACGATTTTAAGGTACGAGCCTAATGGCTTTGGTGCGCCACAAAGTGTAAAAGAAATCGGGCCAAACAATACTGTAGCGCAAGTGTTTGCGACTAATGTGAAATACCATCCTACTGGTGATATATCAAGTTTTAGCTACGGTAATGGGGTTGAGTTCTCAATGTCTTTGGAGTCACAGACATCACGTCCACAACAGCTTAGCTATAAAAAAGGTAACACCTATATAGCTGATCTATCATATGGGTATAACAATAATGATAGCGTGACTAGTATCATCGATGGTGTAAATGACAGTTTTAGTTTGGAACGGTTAGACTACGATGGCTTAGACCGTTTGACCACAGTGTCGGGTAACGCAGGAATTGGTTCTAGCAACATAACGTATGATGGCTTTGGTAATATTACAAGTTATAGCAGCAAAGGTAGAGCCCTAGATTATAAATACGATTATTCTACAAATCGCTTAATAGCAGTATCTGGTGTTCAGGGTAAATATTCTAGCTTTGATTACACTACTAAAGGTAGCATAAAACATAATGGTGCATACTCAATGGTCTATAATGATGCAGATCAGATGGTGTCAGCAAAAGGGAATAGCTATCTTTATGACGGTTTTAACCGTCGCGTAAAACGAGTGGACAGTGAGGGAATAAGCTATAGCTTTTATAGCCAAGCAGGTACACTACTTTATAGTGAAAAATCAGATACCATCACTCTTGAGGGTACCAACTACATTTATTTAGCTGGCAAACTTATCGCAAAATATGGTGATGTGGATACTAGTCGTACGGTAACCCAAAGTAAACAATACTATAAGCCTTATGGTGAAACGGTTAACCAGTCAGAAGATGATATTGGCTATACTGGGCATAAGTTTGATACCGATATTAATTTAAGTTATATGCAGGCACGATACTATGATCCAGTTATAGGTCGTTTTTACTCGAATGACCCTTTATCTTTCAGGGGGATTCATAGTTTTAACCGTTATGCCTATGGCAATAATAATCCATATAAATATATTGACCCTGATGGGTTGAACTCAATTAATATATTGAGTGGGTTTGACCAGTGGGTGAAGATGTGGGAACCTGCCGTAGAGGTTGGAGAAAACATTTCATATTCTATACCGACGATAACCATTAATCCAACCAGACAGAATATGCGATCAATGGCATCAATTGCTTCTCTTGGTCTAGCAGCTGGATCTTTGACACCTTGCTCAGCTATATGTGGGGGGGCTCTTTGCTCATTGATATTGGATTAGGAACTGACAATCTAGCTAATGAAGAATATGGTGCAGCGGTATTAACTTTAATCCCTGGTGTAGGCGGAGAAGCTATTAATAGAGGATATAAAGGATTAAAAGTTACTAATACTCAAAAAGCTCATCAAATAGGGGCAACCTCAGGCATTCTTACAGGTCAAACCATCAACCAAGCAAAATCTAATGAAAAATCAACCAGTAAGAAAAGTAATCCAGAGTTTTTTGTTATTGAAATGCCGACTAGAGCGCAAAAGTTCAGAAACTGGAAAAGAGGTAGGGACCGCTAAATATGGAATGGAAAAAAGTACTAGTTATTGCATTTGGTATTATCTGGTTTGTACTAAGTGCGTTATTTATTATAGGCTTTGAACCTATAGAAAAATTGCTCGCTTGTATGTTTATGTTTGCAATTTGCTTTAGGTATATTTACGCTTTTTTTCTCAACAGACCTATGTATGTACCATATTCAGGTGAGGAGCTCCCTCCTACAGGAGAAAGAAATATAGCAAGATTTTTTTTATTTTTTGTAGGTGTAGTTGGTTGTACTTGTTTTACTTTCTACACTTTATTCGTTTAGAAAGTTAAAGAAATTAACGTGCATATATGATCATTCCGGCTGAGTCAATAGATTCAGCCGGACTTAAAATTGTTATTTCGTACCGGAACATATCAACCTTTTTTGCACCACTGTTCCAATAATTAGTCGATCCTGAAACCAATTTAATTTATTGAATTACTTGAAGATCTAAACGAGCTTACTACCCTCAAATTGCAACTTTTTTGAATCACACAACCAAAACATTGCAATTTGAGTGTAAAAATGAAACCAAAACCAACCATACAAACACCACAAAAGCACCTGTTTCAAGTCGAGCTTATTGATATTGTTTCACCGCGTCATGAACTCGTGAAATTGGCAAAACTCATTGATTGGCAGCGTCTAGAGGTTGAATTTAAACAGCATTATGGCGATAAAGGCGCTGGCGCCAAGCCTATCCGCCTACTTGCGGGTCTCGAATACCTGAAACAAATTCACAAACTGTCTGACGAAAACACGGTGGCCATGTGGAGCGAAAACCCGTATTGGCAATATTTTTGTGGCATGCAATTTTTTACGCATGAACCACCTTGCGATCCCAGTTCAATGACACGCTTTCGCAAGCGAATTGGTGAGGATGGCGTTGAGTTAATGCTGTCACTCACGGTAGATGCGGGCCTTAAAAGTAATACAATTAAGCCTTCAAGCTTGCGAGAAGTGGTCGTGGATAGCACCGTCATGGAGAAAAATATCGCCCATCCAACGGACAGTAAACTACTAGAAAAATGCCGCAATAAACTGGTTGGCTTCGCTAAGCAAGCCGGCATTGTGCTTAGGCAAAGTTATGAACGAGTAGGCCCTAGGGCGCTCAAAAGGTGGCAAGTTATGCGCATGCCAAACAATTCAAACGCATGAAGAAGACACTGAAAAAACAGAAAAACTATCTCAGGCGAGTGATGAAAGACATCTTGCGGAAAATCACCGAGCAACCAAGCAAGGAATTTTTCGATACCCTACAGCAGGCTGAGCGACTGTTAAAGCAAGAAAGAACGAGTAAAAACAAACTCTATAGCCTACATGAGCCGGGTGTTGAATGTATCGCCAAGGGGAAAAGCGCAAAGCCATATGAGTTTGGTGTCAAAGTGAGTGTCGCAACCACATTGAAAGAGCAGTTTGTGGTGTGCGCTCATGCAATGCACGGCAACCCCTATGACGGTGACACGTTATGGGAAACGTTGAGAATAGTAGAAAACGTGACAGATAAAAGGCCATACAGCTGTTTTGTAGATAGAGGTTATCGCGGGCATTTTGCAGAACGTTATGATGTGTATATTGCAGGGCAAAAACGTGGAGTGACGCCGAGCATTAAGAAAAAACTCAAGCGACGCAATGCGATAGAGCCAATCATTGGGCACATGAAACAAGATGGTCACTTGGGTCTTAACCGCTTAAAAGGAAAGCTCGGTGACAAGCTTAACGCAGTGCTTGCGGGTGTAGGTCAAAACTGCCGTAAAATCCTAGCCCAGCTGCGGCTTTTTTATGCCTGGATTTTATATCAGTTATTAGCAGCGAAAAGCGCTGCGTAATAACAGAACTATCGATAAAAATGATGCTCAGACTGGACTAATCTAGTACTGCCAATCTAAGCACCAAAACACCAATATTCAGAATCGACTAAGTAGCAACACAGATGGTGTGATCATGTCAAAACGCCTTGGTAATCACACCTATCCATATTAAGTTAAGGATGTGCTTGTAGTGATTGCCATGGGATCACCGGAGCATTATTGCTGTTTACTCGATTGAACTCACTTAAGTAAGGGGTTGGACCGCTAAAAAATCCGGTATTTCTTAAGTAGAATCCACCTTGCGCTTCACCACCTTGGTAATCAAGTCTTGAGCCCTTAGCAGCCGTCGCGTCATAAGTAAATCTTGCTTTGTTAAGTTCAACCCAGTTCCCGTCGGTATCACGAAGAAATTGGCGGTTGTAGAATGCTTTACGTTCAAGCTGCCCAGCGGCAGGTATAAAGTTTTCTAAGAAGCTGTGGGGCCTTGCTACGTAAGTGTTCGTTTCTGGCCGACTAAATGCTGCGATGAGTTGCCATTGGCCAACTTCTGGCGCGTAGAAATAACCGCGATATTCAGTGTGCCCTTGATGGTTTGTACTTGGCTGAATATTCACCAAAAAGCGATATGTGGTATCGGGCTGCCACTGGTAGCGTAAATAGCTCTGTCCACCCGAGCCCTCGTTGCCAAACTGACCCACATAAACACCTTCACCTTTATCTAATAATTTGATTTTGAGGTTATCAGGGATCGTGCTTGGGTCGTCTGTGTGATATGGACTCCAAACTGAAAATAACACGCGTCGTTCGGTTGCAGAATTGACCTGAATACCAAAGTAGCCTTCGCCGAATCCATTCGCCATAAAATATGAGCCCTGTGGATCGTAGCCCGATGGTACGGTGACTTCATTATAAAACCAGTTGTAGTTTTTATTATTATCAGGCACTGGATAATTAAGGTGTACCGAAGGGCCTCGACGTCCCCAGTAGAAGTCTTCCTTAACGTAGTTTGGAGCTGGGGTCATGGCTTCACCATCAAGCGTCAGTCCAGTGATGGCGGGAAAAGTGCTATTTCGTCCGTTCGTTAGAGTAACGCCAGATATTTGGACGGTCTGATAGCCAATTTTGGAGACTTTAAACTCACCTACTTTAAGCTTTGTTGGGCTCTGCCTATCAAGGTTTAAAGTAACCTGTTTGCTGTTGTGAGCCACTAGCAATGTACTCGGTGTACTGGGCTTATCAATATGTAAATATAGCGTGTAGGTGCCAACATTATTTGCATAAAAATAGTGATTGAATGTTAGCTGCTTATCCTGCCAAGGTTCGATACCGGTCTGAGAGATCAATTGGCTGCTTGCATCTATATCGTTATTGACCCAAGCATTACCGTAACTGCTGATGTAAGACTCTTGTGCCGATGTTAAAAATGAGGCGCACAGGAATATGGGTGCCATTATCTTGTTCTTCATCTTAAGTTCCTTGAATGGGGCATCTCGCCCCATGTTAATTAGAAAGAAGTATTAATGCCTAAGCTGATACTACGGCCGTAACGGCTCAAATGACTCACTTGCTCTTGGGTTTTAATGTATGACCACTGACGTTCATTGGTGAGGTTGGTCACATTCAAGTCTATTCGTGTCTTTGCAGTTAGATTATAGCTGGCACTGAAATCAAATTGACCATAATCCGCTGCCCATTCTGGGCCGCCCCACGCATCTGGATACTTCAGGTAATCATCTCGCCAGTTGTAAGCGATACGCGCTTGGTAGTCATCCTTTTCATAATAGATAACCGCATTGTAAGAATGCTCAGACATACCTGCGAATGGTAGCTCATCTTTTTCAGGATCATCGTATTTACTATCCGTAAATGTGTAGTTGATTTGCATACCTAGGCCATCAAATGGTGCTGGTAGCAATTTCTCAAACGATTGCTGATAAGCTATTTCAAAGCCTTTTATTTCAGCGCCTGCTTCAGAACGTGGAGACATTTGTGTAAACTCAGGTCCCTCAACTTCCACTCCGTCTTTGAGGAATTTTCCGACTTTTATTGTGCCGACACGCCCCTGAGCAATCACAGACTTAATGTCTTTATAATAGGTTGCAAACGTGAGCGCTCCATAATCAGAGAAGTACCACTCTAGTCCCAAATCAAACTGGTTTGCTCTAAGTGGCTTGATCCCAGGGTTGGCGAGATTAAGTTCAAACTTACTGAAATTGATTGAGCTATATGGGGTTAGAAAATCAATGCTAGGCCTAGTGATAACTTTAGCCGCGCTGGTTCTAAATAGCAGTGAGTCTGTTATTTCTAACTTAAAGTTCATGCTAGGCAGTACATCAGTATAGTCATCTTCGACGTAAGAATCGGAGTAATAATCGGCAATATCCCCTTCTATACGATAGATAATGTCGCCATCTTCGTCTTCTTCTACGTTGTATACCAGACTTGGGTAATCAAAAATGTAGCCATCAGAAGTGATCTCGGTTTTGATTGCTCTTACGCCTAGGTTAAGGTTGTAAGGCATCTCCGATAGCTCGCCGACTAGATTGGTCTCTAAATAAAGTGCAAATGTTGACTCAGAAAGCTCATAGGAATCTTTAGGGCTCTTGGAAGCTCTGATTTTTTCATCTGCGGCTTGGGCGTTAATGGATTGATAAAAAGCATAGAGTTTTTCGTAGTCAAAGCTGGCCCATGGTGCAGGATGCATGCCCGGCTCACCATCTAGGAAGTTATCAAAGTTGGCGGGTACAAGTACATCTGCGGGTAGCCTAAATAAGCTAAGACTACCGAGCTTTTCTACGCTTGAGTTATCAAAGCTGTCGTAATCTGAGTTTTTAAAATAAGCCCCACCATTACTAAACATTGACGGATCATTTGATTTGCTTACGTCTCTGGCTTTAGTTTGCTTACCATAATGAAAGCCAAACTTGATGTCTTTGACAAATTCCCATTCAGGAATAAATGTCCCTTCAAGCCTTAACTCTTCAACATCGCTTATCACTTCCGTGCCATAGTTGTAGCTGTAGTGAGCTCCAAAGGGTTGATCGGCATTAAGTGCTGGTGACATAGTCACATCTGGCAGGTGGTTGTCGCCTGTTTGATCTATGGTGATAGTATCAACAAAGCCACGTGCCACGATGTAGCGGTTGTCGCCATCATTGTTCCGCTCGGCACGCGACTTAGACACGTCAAATTCAAGCGTTAGATCGCTGGTAGCATACCACTTGAAGTTAAGACCGGCTTGCCAAGTGTCGGTATTGCGAGGCTCAGAGACGTTCAGTAGTTCAGCCATTGCACCATCGACTAATTCAATGTAGTTGACGTTGCCATCTTCATTAAATTTTAATTCACCTACTGCTGGGATCCCCGGTGTCCAAGGTTCATCATAGGTGACGAAAGAGATTTGATATTTTTCACCGTCGGTTTTGTAGCTTGAGTATAAGCTATCAAAGGTGACATCAATATCATTCGTTGGACGCCATTGTAACGCTAGACTCGCACCAATGCGCTCACGTTTATCTTGCCAGTTCGAGTAGCGCACATATCCAGGGATCATTGATGGGTGTACTTTCTCGCCCTCATCTAGTTCGCCATTTCGGTTACTATCAACAGGGACTCGCACGTCGGTATTTTCTTCTGGATCGTAAAACCCTTGTCCCTCGTAGGAGTCTTCGCGTTGAGTTCGCTCGGAATAAACAGCGGTAAATAGCGCGCCAAAGGTATTGTCAAAAAAAGTATCACTGATTAGAAATGAGGCTTGAGGGTTGGTATCTCCGGTACGTTCTTCGTAAATGGCTTTGGCACTTCCGGCGAGGGTAAAGCCATCCATATCTAACGGTCGGCGGGTTTTTATATTGATGACCGAGCCAATTCCCCCTTCTTGTGTTTGTGCTTGTGGTGACTTGTATACTTCTAATGCTTGAACCATTTCAGGCGCAATTAAATCGAAGTTAAAGTCACGGCTTGTGTGTTCAGATGCCATTCTACGACCATTGATGGTGGTAACGTTAAAGTCCCCGCCAAGGCCCCGCACTGTGACGTTTTGTCCTTCACCGGCGTTACGGGTAATGGCGATACCTGTCATTCGTTGTAGCGCTTCAGCAAGGTTTTGATCTGGGAACTTGCCGATGTCTTCAGCAACGATGGCATCCATTACGCCGACGGCGTTTTTCTTGAGAAAGAGTGACTCTTTGATACTGGAACGTACGCCACGTACTTCAATTTTCTCAACTTGTTGTTTAGCTTTATCTTGCTCGTCGGATCTGCTGTTCTGATCTGTTTCCTGTGCATATGCGTGTTGGGATAGAGCACAACTCACGGCTAATCCCACAGCACACAGTTTTAGAGTGTGTTTCATCTTGTTGTCCTGTAGCGTATTTTTATTATTGCGCTCGAATATCGAGCGCTGAGAGTTTGGGCTGTTAATTGTGTTTACTTAGCTCACAATGCCCAGTGGTGTTGCAGTGCGCCATTTGCCCCTAGTAAAGTCTGGGAAGTCCTTGCTATTACTTCTGTCTGCAACTGAGTCCATTGAAAGCGGGAAGACTGCCGACCACGCCGCGGCGTCATAGACATCCTGATCTAGTGGCTCACCATTGCGTAAGCAGTAAACGAGGCGCCAGAACATCAAGAAGTCCATGCCTCCGTGTCCGCCGTTACGCTCTGCCTCTGCGCCCATTTTTTGCCAAAGTGGATGATCGTACTTACCGTACCAATCAGTCATGTCGTAATCCCACTCATGGAAGCTCTTACTCCCGCCATTTTCGAGTGCAATGCGGTTGGGGAATCCTGCAAACACGCCGTTAGTACCTTGAATTAAGTTATGGCGAGAGTAAGGGCGAGGCGTTGTGGTATCGTGCTGTACCATAATCGAGCGGCCTTTAGCCGTTTTGATGATGCTGGTATTCATATCACCAGCGGTATAATTGAGTTGATTTCGTTCGTGATCGGCCGGAAACTCACGTTTTGCATATGCAGCACGGCCAAGGGCAGGAGAGCTCATTGAAGATATGTAGTCAAAGCGGTCACCACGGTTGATGTTCATGTATTGAGAAACCGGACCTAAACCGTGGGTTGGATAGAGGTTACCGTCGCGCTTAGTGTGCCAGTGAGTGCGCCACGAGCCTGTTTTGTGCTCGATTTCTTTCATCTGCCAACGTAATTCGTGAATGTAAGCGGCTTCACCATGAAGTAGTTCACCAAATACTCCTTGGCGCACCATATTCAGCACCATAAGCTCGTCGCGGCCGTAACAAACGTTTTCTAACATCATGCAATGTTTTTGGGTGCGCTCTGAGGTGTCAACCAGTTGCCAAGCCTCTTCAATGGTGACTGCGGCAGGTACTTCAACGAACGCGTGCTTTCCGCTTTCCATAGTGTCTACAGCCATTGGGGTGTGCCATTTCCAAGGTGTGGAAATAATAACAATATCAATATCGTCACGTTCAAGCATGCGACGATAGTCGAGGTCATTTTTGCCGTAAGTTGCAGGCGCCGGTAAGCCTTTGTCCACAACAATCTTAACCGCTCTGTCAACAACTTCTTGATGAGTATCACAGATGGCTTTGATCTCTACTCCGTCAAGGTGACAAAAGTGTTTAACCGCACCTACACCACGTTGACCAACACCAATAAAACCAACACGAACAATATCTAGCTTAGGGGCGATTAAACCCAGCACCGAATTTCCTTGTGGCTTTGGTGCAAGTGGCGCTTTATTATTACTACTTGCGCAGCCTACCACTGCACCGGTTGCTGCGATTGCAGCCATTGATTGGAGAAATCGCCGACGGTTTAGATCACCCATAATAACCTCTTAGTTGTTCAGTCTTGTTGTTAAAAACGAAATGTTATTTTTTGGTTATTATTACGGTAGTTTTATTTTGAACGCAAGAAAAATATCTTTCATTTTGTTTCGGTTTTCTTTTGTTTTGTTCCTTTTTTTTAGAATATATTCAGGTAAAACAAGGTGTTATTTTTATTTTATTACAAAGGTAAAAAAATAATTTGAAAGCAAATGAAAGGTGTGTAGACTAAAATTAACCAAAACGAAAGGAGGTGTCATGCTGAACACCATTGAAAGACGTCACGAAATTGTACAGCTCGTTGGTCAAGTTGAACGGGTTGAAGTTTCTGAGTTGGCAGAAAAATTTGGTGTCTCAACTGTGACGATTCGAAACGATCTCAATGCCTTACATGAAAAAGGGCTATTGGTTCGTTCTCACGGTGGCGCGGTAGCAAGCTCGAAGCTTACCAAAGAGTTAACCATCAGCGAGAAGCATGATGATCATCGCCAAGTGAAAGTCGAGCTTGGTAAGTTGGTAGCGAGTTTAATAGGGAATAACGAATCTATTATTCTTGATTCTGGTACAACAACGGAAGAAGTTGCTAAACAATTGATCCAACATGAGCAATTGGTCGTGATGACCAATGGGTTGAATGTTGCGCAAGCGCTGGTCAGTGCCGAGAGTGTTGATGTCTTGATGACCGGTGGGTCACTGCGAAAAAAATCACTCTCTTTTTACGGTAGCCATGCAGAAGAGCAGCTCAAACAGTATCATTTTGATCGGTTAATTTTGGGTGTTGATGGTCTGTCTGTTGATGTTGGTGTGACCACACACTTCGAGCCTGAGGCCGCATTAAATCGTGAAATGTGTAAGGCTGCAAAGCAAGTAATTGTGGTGACTGACTCCAGTAAGTTTGGCCGTAATGGCGTGCACCGAATTATCTCCTGTGCAGAAATTGACGTTTTGGTAACGGACAGTGGCATTCCAGATGATATCTATCAACAACTGGTCGCCGCAGGAATAGAGGTACATTTAATAACGTCTTAAGAGGTATTTATGCGGCGCTTTCAAGCCCTAATCGAAGCCAATAAATCGGGTAAAAATTCAGGTATTTATGCTATTTGCTCTGCGCACCCCTGGGTGTTGGAAGCTGCGATTAGATACGCTAAGCAGGAGAACACACTGCTGTTAATTGAGGCTACAGCGAATCAGGTTAATCAGTTTGGTGGTTACACTGGTATGTTACCGGCAGACTTCATCGCAACGGTAGAAGCCATGGCTGATGAGTTGGGTTTTGATAAAAACCTGTTGATTTTTGGTGGGGATCACTTAGGTCCGGTTTGTTGGGTAAATGAAAGTAGCCAAGCCGCAATGGCAAAGGCCTGTACCTTAGTCGCTGAATACGTAAAAGCAGGTTTTAAAAAAATTCATTTGGACGCCAGTATGCCATGTGCTGATGATCCTGAAGTATTAAGTGATGAAATTGTCGCTAATCGTGCAGCATTACTCTGTAAAACCGCAGAAGAAACCGCTATTGCAACGTTTGGGCAGAGTGACATTGTTTACGTAATTGGTACAGAGGTGCCACCACCAGGCGGGGCAGATGAGCACATTGATAGCTTGCAGCCAACGAGCCAAGATGCTGCTGGTGAGACCTTAGCGTGTCATCGTGATATTTTTGCGCAACAAGGTCTTGAGCATGCATGGCAGCGTGTAGTGGCTATGGTTGTGCAACCTGGTGTTGAGTTTGATAACACTCAAGTCTTTGATTACAAGCCTGAAGAGGCGCAAGCATTAAAAGGCTTTATTAGTACAGTTGATAATATCGCGTTTGAGGCACACTCCACTGACTATCAAACTGCAGGCGCATATAAGTCGTTAATTGCAGACCATTTTGCAATTTTGAAAGTAGGCCCAGAGCTAACCTTTGCATTACGTGAAGGGTTATTCGCGCTTCACCATATAGAGCAGCGCCTGATACCGGGCGAGCATAGTCATTTTGTCGAAGTAATCGAAGAGGTCATGCTGGCAGAGCCAACTAGTTGGCAGCGCTTTTATCATGGTGAACCATCGCAATTACGCTTTCTACGCCAATTTAGCTTTAGTGATCGCATTCGCTATTACTGGCATCAAGAAGCAGTACAAGCAGCATTAACTAAGATGTTGGCGAACTTGCAACAACAGGCCTTGCCATTACCTTTGATCAGCCAATATTTTCCTGAGTTTTATCAAGCGGTCCGCGAAGGTGAAATTGAAAACACTGCTAAAGCTTTAGTGATTGCCAAAATACAGCGCGTAGTTGCTCGCTACTCAACGGCCTGCTTTGCGATGGAGAAAGCATCATGAGCCTATTACTCGGATACGATATTGAAGCGTTAAAAACACAAAACGCCTATTGGACCGCAAAAGAAATTAGCCAGCAACCACACATGTGGCAGCAAACAGCGCAGCTAGTTGCGCAATTGCGTGCGCAACTGGTCGCTCAGCTATCACCGCTACTCGAAAATCCAGACACGCAAATTATTTTGACTGGAGCTGGCACGTCTGCCTATATTGGCGACGCGATCGCTAACCATTTAAATAGCCACCTTAAGCAGTCAGTTCGAGCGGTAAGCACAACGGATTTAGTCGCTGCACCGAAGCAATATTTAGCAACGGATAAGCCTTGCTTGTTGGTTTCATTTGCGCGCTCTGGAAATAGCCCAGAGAGTGTCGCTGCGGTTGAGTTGGTCACGCAATTAGTTGCAAATAGCCAGCATTTATTCATTACTTGCAGTCAACAGGGTAAGCTACATCAAGCGGCTCAACATAACGCTAATGCACAAAGTATTTTGTTGCCAGAGGCCACATTAGATCAAAGTTTCGCAATGACCAGTAGTTATTCATCCATGATGGTTGCTGCGATACAATTTTTTACTCCTGATAACGACGCAGTAGCGTCACTAGTCGCCGCGGCCGACACCATGCTATGTGACACCCTGCAACAAAATATTCGTGCTTTTGCTAAGCAACCATTTGAGCGCTTAGTATATTTAGGTTCTGGCTGTTTACTGGGTTTTGCAAAAGAGGCCGCGCTTAAGATGCTAGAGCTTTCCGCAGGCAAGGTGATGAGTGTATGCGAGTCATCACTTGGCTTTCGCCATGGCCCAAAATCATTAGTAAACGACAAAACCGCAGTGGTGTGTTTTATTTCGAGTGATAGCTACACCAGCCGCTATGACCAAGATCTTGTTGCGGAGTTATTACGCGATGGTACTGCGATGACGGTGCACTCTGTGTGTCCACCTGTGCAGGCGTTGAATGACGTTTGGCAGGGGTTACTGTACATGCTCTTTGCTCAGCAACTGAGTTTTTTCAAAGCTCTTGGACTTGGCATATCGCCAGATAATCCGTGCCCAACGGGTGAAGTGAATCGGGTTGTACAAGGGGTAACTATTCACCCATTTGGGAGTGCAGCATGATTTATGGAGTGGATGTTGGAGGTAGCAAAATAGAAATTGCTGTATTTGACAACAAGCTGCAACGGATCGAATCATGGCGTGTTGCAACGCCGAAACAGAGTTATGATGCATTTTTGACACAAATTGCAGCTTTGGTACACCAAGCTGATGACAAATATGGATGTAAAGGTCAGGTAGGTATTGGTATGCCTGGCATTGTTAATGCCAAGCAGCGAGTATTGTCGGCTAACGTACCCTGTGCCAATGGAAAAACGGTTAAAGCCGATCTCATGGCTTTGCTCGAAAGACCGATTGCGGTAGAAAATGATTGCCGCTGTTTTGCGCTGTCAGAGGCAAGCTTAGGTGCAGGTGTCAGCTACAAGAAGGTATTCGGTGCAATTATTGGCACCGGCGCTGGGGGCGGGTTTTGTATCGACGGTGCTTTGTACAAAAGTGCTCAGGGCATTGCCGGTGAGTATGGCCACCATCCCTTGTCGGCATTATTGCAGCAAAAGTATGGATTACCTATTTGGGACTGTGGTTGCGGCTTACAAGGGTGTTTGGAGCGTTATGTTGCGGGCCCTGGTCTGGCTAGCTTGTACCGGCATTTCACTGACCGAGAATTGACTTCGGAGCAAGTGGTTGCTGCGATGCGTGCAGGTGAGGCAGAGGCCAAGCATGCTTTTAGTTGCTACATGGATTTACTTGGCTCCGCGTTTGCAAACCTCATCAAAGCTTATGATCCTGAAGTGATTGTGTTAGGTGGTGGTATGTCATTGATCGATGAGTTGGTTGAAGCACTCCCTCAAGCTATCGAACCACATGTATTTTCAGCCATTGCGGTGCCCGATATCGTCAGGGCTAAACATGGCGATGCCAGCGGGGCATTAGGAGCTGCAATATTAGGGAGTAAACTAGATGCCTGAGCTAACTCGCTACATCCAACCTCGCCGTATTTTTACTCCTTTGGGAGGACTGGAGCAGCATGTTGTGGTGATCAAGGGCGAGCGCTTTGACACTATTATTTCAGCTAGCGATGCACCTGATGAAGTTGAACGATACCCTGAGCTAGACATGTGGCCGGGCCTGATTGATCTCCATATACATGGTCGAGAGGGTTGTGATGTAATTGACGGTAAACTGTCAAGTATAGAAACCATCAGTGCTTCCTTACTTAGGCATGGTGTTACGGGCTTTTTAGCGACCACAGTAACGACAACTTGGCCACAAACGATTGCCGCCATGCGCGTGGTGGGTGAAGCTTATAAATTGAGGCTACCAGGTGCACAGGTACTTGGAGGGTATAGTGAAGGGTTGTTTTTTAGCGAAAAACATAAAGGGGCTCATAATGAAGCTTTTTTTAAACCGCTTGATGAAGCCTTGATTGATGAAATGATAGCGGCCGCAGACGGCGCCTTAAAAGCGGTTGCCTTAGCCCCTGAAAAGGCTAACGGTATCGCAATGACGGAATACCTCAGTAAGCGTGGTGTTCGGGTTATGCTGGGTCACTGCGATGCTAATTATGACCAAACCTCAAAAGCATTGGCGCATGGTGCTTGTGGTGGAGTGCATGTATTTAATGGTATGCGTGGCATTCATCATCGTGAACCCGGTTGTGCTGGTGCTTTGTTACTTGATAGCCAGGCTTTGGTTGAAGTCATCGCTGATGGGATCCATTTACATCCGGCAATTTTACAATTGATTTATCGACTCAAAGGCCAGCAAAAGGTGGCTTTGATCAGCGATTGCATTAACGCCGGTGGCCTTAAAGACGGCGAATATCAACTTGGGGAAATGCCGATTGTTGTGAATGAGGGCATTGCAAAAACACACAGTGGTAGCTTAGCGGGAAGTACATTAACGCTTGAAAAGGCAGTGAAAAACTTAACCGAGTTGGCCGGTATACCGCTGCATGAAGCCATCAATATGGCGAGTCTAGTACCTGCGACTTATCTCAATGTCGCCCCTGAGCTTGGCAGTATTGAAGCCGGTAAAATCGCGCATTTCTCTTTGGTTGACGATGCGTTTCATATTCATCATTGCAATCTTTTCGGACAAGCGGTTTTTTAGCGGACTGGTATAACGGACGCGGACACTTCTTTATATGCTGCAAAAAGCACGGAAGCTTTGCCAATACAAATGCCTAAGGGAAGCTGATAAAGCGAAAATTAGCCTCCGCGTTTCGCATTAGAAACTTTTTCGTGAATTGATTGCATTTTAGACGACTTCAAGGATGATGTTCGCTACAAGAGGTGATATACTCCCGCCGAATAATTTTTCTACTTTAAATAGAGTAAAACAATGGCAGATTTATCGAAATACAGAAACATTGGTATTTTCGCGCACGTTGATGCGGGTAAAACTACCACCACTGAGCGTATTCTAAAGCTTACTGGTAAAATTCACAAAACTGGTGAAGTACACGACGGTGAGTCTACTACAGACTTCATGGAGCAGGAAGCTGAGCGTGGTATTACTATCCAATCAGCAGCGGTAACTTGTGAGTGGAAAGGCCACCGTTTAAACGTTATCGATACTCCTGGACACGTTGACTTCACAGTAGAAGTATACCGTTCACTTAAAGTACTTGACGGTGGTATCGGTGTATTCTGTGGTTCTGGTGGTGTTGAGCCACAATCAGAAACAAACTGGCGTTATGCGAACGAATCAGAAGTTGCACGTGTAATCTTCGTAAACAAACTAGACCGTATGGGTGCAGACTTCTACCGTGTAGTTGGTCAGGTTGAGAAAGTACTTGGTGCTAATCCACTAGTGATGACGCTACCAATTGGTATCGAAGACCAATTCACAGGTGTAGTAGACGTACTTGAGAAGAAAGCGTACGTTTGGGATGACACAGGTCTTCCAGAAAACTACGAAGTTACTGACGTTCCTGCGGACATGGTAGACAAAGTTGAAGAGTACCATGAGATGCTAGTTGAGTCTGCTGTTGAGCAAGACGACGACCTAATGGAAGCGTACATGGAAGGTGAAATGCCTTCTCTTGAGCAAATCAAAACTTGTATCCGTAAAGGTACTCGTGATCTTGCATTCTTCCCAACTTACTGTGGTTCAGCGTTCAAAAACAAAGGTATGCAGCTTGTACTAGATGCAGTTGTAGATTACCTTCCGTCTCCTACAGAAGTTGATCCTCAGCCACTAACTGACAAAGAAACTGGTGAGCCTACTGGTGAAGTAGCAACAGTTTCTGCTGATGAGCCACTTAAAGCGCTTGCGTTCAAAATCATGGACGACCGTTTTGGTGCACTTACGTTCATCCGTATCTACTCAGGTCGCATGAAGAAGGGTGATACTGTTCTTAACTCTGCAACTGGTAAAACAGAGCGTATCGGCCGCATGGTTGAGATGCAAGCAGACGAGCGTAACGAACTTACTGAAGCACAAGCGGGTGACATCATCGCTGTTGTTGGTATGAAGAACGTTCAAACAGGTCACACACTATGTGATCCTAAGCACGAATGTACGCTTGAAGCGATGATCTTCCCTGATCCGGTAATCTCTATCGCTGTTGCACCTAAAGACAAAGGTGGTAACGAGAAGATGGGTATCGCGATCGGTAAAATGGTTGCAGAAGATCCTTCATTCCAAGTTGAGACTGATGAAGATTCAGGTGAAACTATCCTTAAAGGTATGGGTGAGCTTCACCTAGACATTAAGGTAGATATCCTTAAGCGTACTTACGGTGTTGAGCTAGTTGTAGGTCAGCCTCAGGTTGCTTACCGTGAAACTATCACGCAAGAAGTTGAAGATAGCTACACGCACAAGAAACAGTCTGGTGGTTCTGGTCAGTTCGGTAAGATCGACTACCGTATCAAGCCAGGTGAAGTTGGTTCAGGCTTCAAGTTCTCTTCAACAGTTGTTGGTGGTAACGTTCCTAAGGAATTCTGGCCGGCAGTTGAGAAAGGCTTCAAGTCAATGATGGAAGAGGGTGTGCTTGCAGGCTTCCCAGTACTAGACGTTGAAGTTGAACTATTCGACGGTGGCTTCCACGCAGTTGACTCATCAGCAATCGCGTTCGAAATCGCTGCAAAAGGCGCATTCCGTCAGTCTATCCCTAAAGCGGGTGCACAACTTCTTGAGCCAATCATGAAAGTTGACGTGTTCACACCTGAAGACAACGTAGGTGACGTAATTGGTGACCTTAACCGTCGTCGCGGTATGATCAAAGACCAAGAAGCTGGCGCAATGGGCGTTCGTATCAAGGGTGAAGTACCACTATCTGAAATGTTCGGATACATCGGTCACCTACGTACAATCACGTCTGGTCGTGGTCAGTTCTCTATGGAATTCTCACACTACGCTCCGTGTCCAGCAAACGTTGCTGAAGCGGTAATCGCAGCAGAGAAAGAGAAAAAAGCAGCTAAGTAATATTATTTACTTATTCTGAATAAAAAAGGTCGCATTATGCGGCCTTTTTTTATTTATAATTCATATAGTTAAAATTAATTTTCTCTTTTAAAAAATAGTCACTTTTATTTCATATCTTATTAATTCTAAAGTTCTTGCTTTAGGGACATTGGCACTTTATCATTACCTTTTTATAAATAAAAAGAGTCGCATAATCGTGTCGTGGACTCCTGTTTTATTAAGCTTGAGTAAATAATGGAGGTACTCAATGAGAACATTAGAATTAGAAGTAAACTGGCTTTTTTATGCGTTAGCATTGGCGCTGGTGTGGTTGTGTGAAGTGCTTGGCAATGCTATTGGAGTTTATGCTTCATTAATACAGGGGGGAGCTGTCGCCCTATTGATTGCTATCGTGGTTGCTTTCGCCTTTTCTTTTATGGGAACGTACTTCTTACACATAGATAAAGCAGGCATTAGCTATAAGTTGCTAGGAACAACTCAGTATATCCACGCTGATCACATAAAAAAAATAACGCTTTTAAATTTGGGCTTAGTTAATATCCCAGTAGTGCATTTAGATGACGGTCGTAAGATTCGCTTTTTTTGTTGGAAAATGACCCAAAGCGAATTATCTAGAGTGGGTAATTTAGTTAACGCGGGCTAGCAATAAAGCTCTAAGGCAGGTGAGTAGCTCACCTGCTTCAATGTCAAAGTAGATTACTTCTCATTTAGCCAAATAGCGGCTTGTTTTGCAAAGTAAGTCAAAATACCATCCGCACCTGCACGTTTGAATGCAAGTAGAGATTCTAGTACAACTGGCTTTTCAGCCAACCAACCGTTATCAATTGCAGCCTTATGCATGGCATATTCACCACTAACTTGATAAGCGAATGTTGGCACCCCAAACTCATCTTTAACACGTCTAACAACATCTAGGTATGGCATACCTGGTTTTACCATCACCATATCAGCACCTTCTTGTAAGTCCAAAGCCACTTCACGTAATGCTTCGTCAGAATTGGCTGGATCCATTTGATAGGTTTTCTTGTCTGCGCCTTTCAGGTTGCCCGCAGAGCCGATAGCGTCGCGGAAAGGTCCATAGTAACTCGATGCATACTTGGCTGAGTACGCCATTATACGAGTATGGATAAAACCGCACTCTTCTAGTGCTTCGCGCACGGCGCCAATACGGCCATCCATCATGTCTGAAGGTGCGACAACATCGGCACCAGCTTCAGCATGAGAGAGCGCTTGTTTCACCAAGACTTCAACGGTTTCCTCATTCATAACATAACCGTCTTCATCCAAAATACCATCTTGACCATGGACAGTGAATGGGTCTAATGCGACATCGGTGATGATACCAAGTTCAGGACATGCTGCTTTAATGGCACGGACCGCTCTTTGTACAATTCCTTCTGGGTTATACGCTTCTTCAGCGAGTAATGTTTTTTGCTCAGCTGGCGTTACTGGGAACAAAGCAATGGCAGGAATGCCTAAGTCAGCCAGCAGCTTAGCTTCTTCAACTAAAAGGTCTATTGATAAACGCTCAATACCTGGCATAGAGGGAATGCTCTCTCGCGTCGACTCACCGTCTAATACAAATACTGGATAGATCAAGTCATTGACCGTCAGCGTGCTTTCACTCATTAGGCGTCTTGAAAAGTCATCGCGACGCATTCTGCGCATGCGAGTTAAGGGGAAAAGATCGAGTCCTGATTGAGCCACGTTAGTTCTCCTGATTGGGTTTGAAAGTAACAACTCGATTACGGCCTTGTTGTTTAGCTTGGTACAAGGCTTTATCTGCATTGTCCGTGTAAAGTTGTGGATTGTGTGGGTCAGCAACTACTGCGCTATAAATACCGGCGCTAGTTGTCATATTGAGGATTTGTTCTCCAAGCTTGATATCGAGCTCGGATGTGGCGATCCTCACGCGCTCAGCTACTTCCAAAGCGCCTGCGTTAGGGGTGTTTGGTAATAGCAAGATAAATTCTTCTCCGCCATAGCGAAAAACTTCATCATGAGGTCTGCGTAGGTGTGACTTGATTAAATTAGCAAACTCACAAATTGCCTGATCTCCGGCTAGATGACCATATTTATCGTTGATATTCTTAAAGTGGTCGATATCAAAAATGACCAAGCTTAATTCAGTTTGCTCTCGTCTAGAACGCCGCACTTCCATTTGTAAGCGTTTGTCGAAGTAGCGACGATTTTTTACCTTAGTGAGTGGATCTTCCATGCTCATGCGCTCCAACTCTCTATTTTTATCCTCTAATTCTCTTAAGGTTACCTGAAGCTCAAATGTGCGTGATTCAATATTAGACTCTAAGTCATGCTGTGCTTGTTCTTGTAACTTTAGCTTTTCTTTTAGTAGGGCATCTTCAGCTTGAGTATGTGCTAAGCGGCGCTGTTGGTTTGCTAACTTTTCATCCCGCTGTGCAATATAGAGGCGTACTAAAAGATAGCTAAGCAAGGTAGTTTCGAGCGTGAAAATACTGAAGTAACCAATATGATGTAAAAAGCTGCCTGATTGTACGCCAAGCTCTACCGTGAACGGATAACTGATTAAAATAAAGTGGCTCAGCACAATTGCGAGCAAAATATTACGACTGTTATGAGTGGTGCGAGCCAATGAGTAGATCAGCAAAATGGTGATGGCCAAACTGACCGAAAGGGCCAACAACAGTGAGATAGATACAGGCAAGAGGGCAAGCAGAATAAACAACCCTATGCTTACTAATATCACCGGCTTGAATGTCAGCTTTTGCGGCAGAAGTAATCTTTTCTCCGAACAATGGCTAAGTACGGGTAATAATAATATGCTCAGTAGCAGGGTCATCATGCCTTGGCCATACTGTTGGAACCATTGCCAAGAGGAGTAAAAGTACCGATATCCAAAGCCGTAAATATGTGCGTTTAACAGCCATGCGGTAGCAACAAATAAAGTAGCCAACAAAAAGTAGCTTTTTTTCGTTACGTTATAAAGCGTGGCATTGGTCAGCGCCAAAGCTAAGACAAAGCCTGCCAAAATACCAAATATGAGGTTAAATTTGCTCTTATATTTCAGATACGCATTTGGCTCCCATATTGCAATGGGCGCATTGATGACCCCTTCATCACTGAGCTGTAAGTAGAGCTCGCTTATCGTTTGCGGTTGCAATTCTAGCGGTACAACCAAAGATTCATATTTAAGTGGACGTGAGATCAACGGCAGAGCATCGCCAATATCTAATGTCAGGATCGGATGATTTGGCCTTACATGATATGCCGTAACAGAGTCAATGAGGTTATTGTTTATACTGACAATAATCGGCGAAACAGTATTGCTCGTGTTGGCCAATGTAATTTTAAGCCACAAAAATTTGTGTGTAGCGCGCAGCCCCATTGGTAATTGAACATGTTCATGCCATTCTACAGAGGCTGTCAGCAGTTCGTTTAACGATGCATATTTACTTAAGGTATATTGCAGCGTAACTTGGTGCTCAACTTTGAACGATTCAGAGACCGTTACCATTGAGCATACTGACGAGCTGAATAATAACAAAAATAGCGATAACATCGTGCGCAGCAATGGCTTTACCTCACAAACAATCGCATGAAATTGGCACTTGTCGCACTCATTACTTCATTGACAGAGCACTGCTTAAGTTGTGCAATTTTTTCAGCGACATGGATTAAATATTGAGGCTCATTACGACGAGACTTGGGTTTTGGTTTTATGGTTCGTGGTAAAAGATACGGAGAATCGGTCTCTAGTAGTAGCCGATCCAGCGGAATATATTGAATGAGCTCTTGTAAAGTTTGCCCTCTACGCTCATCACATACCCACCCTGTAATACCTATCATCAAGCCATAATCTAGGTAGTGACGCAGTGCGCTAAGATCCCCAGTAAAGCAGTGTAGTACACCATTAACTTCAACTTGTTGCAGTAGTGCAAAAAGCGCATCATGGGCGTCTCTTTCATGAAGGTATACAGGATAATTGATTTCCTCAGCAAGTTGCAGCTGGCTCAAGCATACCTCTTGCTGTTTGGGCCGTGGTGAGTAGTCGCGATTAAAATCAAGGCCGCATTCACCAATAGCGACGACTTTATCACTACTGGCGATAAGGCATTTTAACTCATGACACAAGTTGTCAGGTGCATCTTTAGCATCATGAGGGTGGACCCCGACTGTGCTGTAAAGGGTATGTTGCTCTGCAAGCATGATACTTTCTTTACTACTGTCTAAGTCACACCCTATCGCCAGCATAGAGGCTACACCAGCTTCTTTAGCCCGAGCAATAACGTCGGTCAAATCGGGCGAAAATTGCGAGCTGGTGAGGTTTACACCAGCATCGATCATAGTTTGCATTAGTTAACTCGTTTTACTCGAGTTGTGCGGTGGAGGCCTTCTTTTTTCATTAAGAATGAGCCGAAAGATGCACGCTCAATGATTAATGTATCCCCTTCCTCTGCACTAAATGTTTCGGGAGAGAGTTGTTTCCAGATCTGGCCGTTATCCAAGGTAAATACCATTTTACCTCGGCCTTGAGTCGAAACCTTGGTTACTTTCGCGCGAATTTCATCTATTTCTTCACTGGCGACTTTTATTTGATTTTCCAAGCCGAAACCATCTTCCTTTGACTCTAGTACTGGTACTTGAGTTTGGCGCGAGTTTCCTTGGGTGTGTGTTAGAGTACCTCGCTGTTCCGTTATGGGCTTGTTAGCGATGACATTGTCATAACACATTAAGCGTTTAAAATCGTTTTCAATAAGCGTGCATGCTTGTAAAGCTTGAGTATTAATTGTCTCAGCGGCGCATAAAGAAGAAAATCCTAAAGCGAACAGCATCATGGTTTTTTTCATTCTTCTGACTCCTGTTGTTGTGGTTTTGTGCTGTAAAATCTGGCTAAAATTAATCCCAACTCAAACAAGAGTAGCATAGGTAAAGCTAGCAAAGTTTGAGATAGAACATCTGGTGGGGTTAAAAACATGGCGATAACAAAAGCGCCAACCACCACATATGGTCGTTTTTCTTTTAAACTGGTCGTTGTTGTCATACCGCTCCAACAAATGAGCATAATGGCAACAGGTATTTCAAACGCAATACCAAAGGCAAAAAACAGCTTCAAAATAAAACCCAGATAGCTGCTAATGTCAGGTGACAATGTCATCATCTCTGGCCCAACACTGGTAAAAAAACCAAGTATGATAGGCATGACCACGAAGTAACAAAACGCGATGCCACCGTAGAAGAGCAGTACACTCGACAATAGAATGGGAATAAGCATGCGCTTTTCATGTTTATAAAGGCCAGGTGCGATGAAGCCCCAAACTTGATGCAATATAAAAGGGACGGCTGCAAAAAGAGATACAAATAGCGTCAGTTTAAATGGCGCGAAAAAAGGGGCTGTAACGTCGGTTGCGATCATCGTTGTGTTGCTAGGTAAGCTTTCCACAAGCGGTGCTGCGATAAAAGCGTAAATATCATTGGCGAAATACACCAAAGCAACAAAAATAATGAAAACACTCATCAATGCTTTCATTAAGCGGTTTCTTAGCTCTACTAAGTGAGCAATAAATCCACTTTGGGCTGATTCTGTCATGTAGCTTGACTCGTAAGAAGTAAAATGCACATTAGACTAGCTGACAGGGCGTAGTTTGGACACCGATAGTCCAAACTTCACCTATGACTCAACTACTCAACGGTTAGATTGAATTAGTCTTTGTTGTTATTGTTGTCGGTCGGTTTATAAGAGTGCCTAACCGATTCAGCAGCCTCTTGTAATTCTTGAACGGATTGTTTGAGCTCTGGTGCTAAATCCTGCATGCCTTGTTGTTCCGCCTTTTTTAAATTGTTATGTAGCTCATGAACTCGAAGTTCTTCACTGACCTCGGCTTTCACTGAGTTGGCAAAAGACTTCACAGTTTTTGTCCACCTAACAACGGTGCGGATTGCAACGGGAAGGCGCTCCGGGCCAAGTACAATCAGGCCAACGATAAGCACGACCACTAACTCCCACATACCCATGCTTAATTACACCTTATCTTTTTCTTTCTCAGATGCAGGCTGTGCTTGTTCTGTTGTTGTATTTTTTAACTGTTCAGGCTCAGACTTAGATTCAGATTTAGACTCTGAAGATGAGTTTTCATCAGCGACGGCCTTTTTAAAGCCTTTAACTGCGCCACCTAAGTCGCTGCCGATACCGCGTAGCTTTTTCGTTCCAAATAACAAAACAATGATGGCTAATATAATAAGTAATTGCCAAATACTGATCCCACCGAATCCCATACTAACTCCATAAATACTTACTGCTTAAGAATAATGATTATACGCCTAGCGAGCAAAAAATCACCCTGTTTTACGCCAAGCGGTAATAAATACTAGCACAGCAATTATGGCAAGTAGGCTACTTGCGACGGGCTTATCAAATATAAAGCTAAGACCGGATACAATAGCAAGGCTACTGGCGGCTAAACCCAATAATAAAGGCTTAGTGGCTGTATTGTTCGGTTGGGAAACAGCCTGAGGAGGTCTACGTTTTAGGTTTTGATAAATGAGGTCGGGCAGTTCAGGCATTTTTTCGGCCCAAAATGGCAGATTTGCGTATAATTTTTTAGCAACAGCCAGCGGACCTACTTGTTCTTGTACCCAGTGTTCTAAAAATGGCTTTGCCGTTTTCCATAAGTCCAGTTGCGGGTAAAGTTGACGACCTAGCCCTTCCACATACAGTAGCGTTTTTTGCAGCAATACCAGCTGTGGCTGTACTTCCATATTGAAGCGTCTGGCGGTGTTAAATAGGTTTACCAGTACATGACCAAAAGAAATTTCCGCCAGAGGCTTGTTGAAGATGGGTTCGCACACGGTGCGGATTGCAAATTCAAACTCTTCGACACAGGTGTCAGCTGGAACCCAGCCAGAGTCCACATGCAGTTGGGCGACTTGCCGGTAGTCTCGATTAAAAAAGGCGATAAAGTTTTCCGCAAGATAGCGCTTGTCTTCTCGGTTCAGTGTACCCACGATACCGCAATCGATCCCGATGTACTTCGGGTTATGCGGGTTTTCACGAGAGACAAAGATATTGCCAGGGTGCATGTCAGCATGGAAGAAGCTATCGCGGAATACCTGAGTGAAGAATACTTCAACTCCACGTTCTGCTAAAAGCTTCATGTTAGTCCCTTGGGCAAGCAGTGCTTCGGTATCTGAGACTGGGATCCCGTAGATGCGCTCCATTACCAGTACATTTTTACGTGAATAATCACTATAAACTTCTGGGATATAAAGGGAATCTGAGCCTTCAAAGTTACGTCTCAACTGAATGGCATTTGCGCCCTCGCGCATCAAGTCCAATTCGTCTAGTAGTGTTTTTTTGTATTCTCTTACCACTTCGACCGGACGTAGGCGCTTGCCTTCGCTGAGTAAGTTGACGACCACTTTGGCAAAGCGTTCCATTAACGACAAGTCTGCGTGGATCTGCTTTTCAATATCAGGGCGGATCACTTTTATCACCACATCTTTGATGTCGTCGTTATGTTGCAGTTTGGCAGCATGAACTTGGGCGATGGAAGCAGAGGCTAGGGGAGCTGACTCAAATTCGACAAAGTATTCATGGATATCTTCAATTTCTAAGGCGCGTTCTATGAGTTGTTGCGCCATTTCAGAGTCAAAGGGTTGAACTTGGTCTTGTAAAAAGGCTAGCTCTTCGGCGATATCTGGGGGTAATAGGTCGCGACGTGTCGAGAGCATTTGGCCGAACTTGATCCACACGGGGCCGAGAGTTTGCAGTGCCAGTCTTAGGCGGGTTCCTACTGGCTTGTCTTTGTGTTTGTTGCGCATCCAAAACAAACTTGCTCGCGCCAGCTTGCCATACCAGGGCTGTTTATGAGATGGGACGATTTCATCTAATCCATAGTCTAAAAACGTTTTGGTTATTTGATGCAAACGAAGTAAAGACAAGCTAGTTTCCTTTGGTTTTTTTAAGTAATGAGTTGATACGTTGTTCTAAGCTTTCAGCTTGGCTACTCACGGCTCTAATTTGTTGTTTGAAATGTTGAAACTCAAGCGGGTGAGGCGCGACTTCCAACTCATCTTGGAACAGTGCGGTGAGCGTCTTTTTAATAACTTGAGTATCTTGTTGAGCACGACCAGCGAGCTTACGCAAGCTATCAATAACCATCTGGGCGGGGCCGTCACCTAAGTATTTGGCAAGATGTTCAGCCCAGTCGATATCTAAGGTTGCCAGTGCATTACTGTATAGTTGTGCCAAGGCAAGGTCACCATCCAGATCAAGCTTGTCTTGTCTAATTAGGGCGGTGAGCTGACTTGGATCTTTCAGTTCAAGTAAGGTCGCGAGATCGGCGCTAATGGAGCAATCCGCAATACCATCAAAGGGACAGAGCACATGGATGTTTATGCCAGTGTAGGTAATGGCTAAGCGGGTATGAAGATCGCGAATTTCGATGCTCAATACTTTATGTTGGCCTTTACTCAGCGCACTGTCGAGTTCATTTGAGAGTTGCAGGCCTTTATTTAAAGCCGTTTCGACCACGGCGCCAAGTAACGAAGCTAACACATCTACTCCTAGAATTTGAAGCCACGGTGAAGGGCAACGATGCCACCTGTCATGTTCTGATAATCAGTTTGTTCAAATCCAGCGTCATCCATCATTGCTTTAAGTGTTTCTTGATCTGGATGCATCCGAATGGATTCGGCAAGGTAACGGTATGATTCACTATCATTTGCAACGAGTTTGCCCATTGCTGGAAGCAGTGTAAATGAATACATATCGTAAAGTTTTGCCAGCGCTTCGTTATCTGTTTTTGAGAACTCTAATACGAGTAAACGCCCACCTGGCTTGAGTACACGATACATAGAGCGTAACGCTTTTTCTTTATCGGTCACGTTACGCAGACCAAACGCGATGGTAATTACATCAAAGGTGTTGTCGTCAAATGGCAGCATTTCAGCATTCATTTGCACGTATTCGATATTACCAACTCGGCCTAAATCGCGCAGCTTTTCACGGCCCACTTTCAGCATTGAGTCATTGATGTCACCTAATACGACTTGGCCTTTATCACCGACAAGTTCACTGAATTTAGCTGTTAAGTCACCGGTTCCACCTGCAAGATCTAGTACTTTGTGACCTGCACGCACGCCTGAACAGGCGATGGTTTGACGTTTCCATAAACGATGAATACCGAAAGACATTAGATCGTTCATAATGTCGTATTTTGCTGCTACAGAATGGAATACGTCTGCGACCATTGAGGCTTTTTTGTCGGCCTCGACTGTTTTATATCCAAAATGGGTTGTATTGTCTTGTGACTCTTTCATGTGGGTTCCATCATTACACTGCAACTATACCGCTAGTGTACTTGATAGGTAGCCGTGGGCGCAATTTCTTATACGTGTTGTGTTGTTGAAATTACAAACAAAAGTAGAAGGGAGTCGATCAGTGGCTGATATAGCAATGTTGGCCTAACGAGTGGGCTTTTTGAGCCGCAAAACTCGCGCGCTTGGCTAATGCATTGAAGTCATGCTCTGGCGCAAGCTGAGCAATACCGAGCGCAAGCGATACATTGGGTAGCGGTACTTTGCCTTTTGCACTAACAAACTTTAATCGCTCAACGCCTTTACGCACCTTTTCTGCGATAACACTGGCAGTATCGAGATCTACATCGGCAAGGATCACGGTAAATTCTTTTTTGCCGGTACGCCCTGGAAGGCCACTTTCAACAACATAGCGTTTAATGTTATTGGCGATACGATTAAGTACAACCTCACCCACAACTTCACCAAACCGTGTTGAAAATTCATCAAGGTTATCTACTTGTATTGAAAGTGCACAAACTGATTTCTGCTGTGATTGCCACAAAGACACTTTTTGATGAAGATAATGGCGCTTATAAAGTCCAGTTTGGGGGTCTAGTATGTGTTGTTTGCGCAACGTTAACAGTAGTGCTTGGTTACGCTCGTAATCAAGTCGAGATTTTATTAACGCTTGTTTAAATTGTTTGTGCTGTTTTAGCAATAGCTCGGTTTGTTTAGCAAGGGTTGATAGTGCGCGCTTACTCTTTTGAATGTTGTGTTCATCTAAATTATGTACGCATTGGCTTACTTGTTGAGCAAATCGAATCACATGTTTTTGAGAGTTTTCAGTGTTTTCGTGCAACTCAGTCACCAAGGAATCAACACCTTCTAGTAATTCGGATTGGGTTTTTTGCCCTTGATCTAGGAACTGATAATAGAGCTGTTCAACGAATACGCAGTCTATTTTGGTATTGCTTTTTATGGCTTTATTAATGGCATTATCGAGATCTTGATTGGCTGCACTAATATGAGTGTACGCGACCTGATAATTTAAGGGAGTAGGCGGCAAATGATGTTGCTCTAAAAACAGGCACACCTGTGTCATTTTTTCTTGGGCAACAGCCATGGGATCATGGAACATCATTTCATTTACCACAACAATTAATTATAAAACGTTAATGAACTACCACCAATTCCATCGGTGTAACTCTTGTCCTAATTGCACTAGACCTACATTAATCTGTATCGCCCGAATTGAAAAGCAAAAAATTTGTCTTTGAAATAGAAAATTTACATTTTTTTGTTGATTTGCTGATTTTATCAGCAATTTTTATTAGGTTGAGTACTTTGTATTCAATCTGAGTTATTGGTGATTCTATCGATTTAAGTTGCATCTGTTGTTGGACTCTCCTACTTTGAACACCTAAAAATTCATTTCACTATAACAAACGCTCAAAACAGTAACCCGCCTACTTTAATGTCGTACTGTTACTGGGAATTGAGCAATTATATTAAGTATCGAGGAAGTTAGCGTGTTATCACCAAAATTAAAGCTATGGACCAAGCGTTCAAGCGTCGCTCTTTGTCTTTCTATCGCCTTAACAGGCTGTGCTATTACAGGTGCTGATAATAATGATGCTGAGTTTACTCAGATAGCGAGCAGCATCATGCAGTTTAGAGGTGATAATAATGCTTACGGTCGCAGTGATCTCAAGGCTGAATTCCTCCTACCTAACTTAAGTGCAGAAAAGCTTGCCGAAACAAATCAGCAGCGATTGGCATTTTTGGCCCAGCTAGACAGCATTGATAGATCTTCTTTGAGCGAAGAAAATCAGATAAACCTCACTATTTTACGCGCACAAGTGCAAAATGGCGTAGATGAATATCGTTTTCATAGCCACTATATGCCATTGACATCCGAGTATGGTTTTCATTCTGGGCTATCTTTTATGATTTCTGGTCATGACTTCACAAAGCGGGCAGGTTACGAGCTCTATTTAGCACGTTTGCAGCAAGTTCCGCGCTATTTCAAGCAAAATATTGATTGGATGAAAGAGGGGATGGCGATTGGTTTAACACAACCAAAAGCGGTACTCGCAGGTTATGAAAGCTCTATTGAGGCTTTTATCGTTGAGGACATCACTGAGTCGGAATTTTATGCTCCTTTCAAACAAAACCAAGCGGGACTACCCGAGGCTGAATTCAAAGCGCTACAGCAGCGTGGCGAAAAAATTATAAAGCGTGAAGTTATTGCTGCTTATCAAGACTATTTAGACTTTTTCGTCAACGAGTATCGACCTGCAGCTAGAACGGATATTGGTATTTCGTCCACGCCAAATGGTGAAGCTTTTTACGCTAACCGCGCGAAATATTACACGACAACGGACATGACACCAAAAGAGATCCATGAACTTGGGTTAAAAGAAGTGGCCCGGATCCGTGGTGAGATGGATAAAATCATTAAAGAAGTTGGCTTTAAGGGCTCTTTTGCTGAGTTTGTACAATTCTTAAGAACGGATCCACAGTTTTACGCTAAAACCCCAGAAGCGCTTTTAAAAGAAGCTGCTTACATAGCGAAAAAGATGGATGCGCAGTTGCCAAAGTTATTCCATACATTGCCGAGAAAGCCATACGGCGTTGCTCCCGTTCCTGCAAGCATTGCGCCTAAATATACAACGGGACGTTACTCTGGAGCTCGCAGTGATACGGATGCTGGTTACTATTGGGTTAACACCTATGCACTGGATAAACGCCCACTTTACGTTTTAGAAGCGCTGACATTACATGAAGCCGTGCCAGGACACCACTTACAGATCTCATTAAATGCGGAGCTAGACTACTTACCTGACTATCGTCGTAGTGCCTATATTTCGGCTTTTGGTGAAGGGTGGGGCTTGTATTCTGAATTTTTGGGGATCGAGGCGGGCTTTTATCAAGACCCATACAGTGATTTTGGCCGCTTAACATATGAAATGTGGCGTGCTGCTCGCTTAGTGGTTGATACAGGCATGCATATGTTCGGATGGAGCCGTGAAAAAGCGATGAACTTTATGAAAGACAATACGGCCCTGTCACTTCACAATGTGAAAACAGAAACCGACCGCTATATTTCATGGCCGGGGCAAGCGTTGTCATACAAAATTGGTGAGCTGACTATCAAACGCTTACGCCGTAAAGCGGAAAAGACACTGGGTGATCAGTTCGACATTCGCGAGTTCCATCACCAAATCTTGCGCCATGGCTCTGTACCTTTGTTTGTTTTAGAAGAGCAAATCGACAAATACATTGAAGCAACAATGAATCAAGCTCCACAGTAATAGAGCCTGTCCATTTAATAAAAAAGCCCAAAGCAGTGACTTTGGGCTTTTTTATTCTGTTATTCGAACACAAGTTAATTATCCGAAGCTCACTCAGGGGAACCCAAAGGGCAGCGATTGATTGGCATTTCTTCTGTGTTGCCCCACAAGGATGTGGGGTAAGGTGACTTTGCGGGAGCACAAAGTCTTTATCGCCACTCACATAGAATATCTATGCTACACAGGCTTTGCCTTGTATAAATGGCAATCAAACTGCTGCAAAAACAAACTTGAAAGATCAACAGGCCCTAGTTTATAAAGCTAATGATCAACTGATACGCATCATCGGTTGTTTGGCATTTGCTGGCATTGAGGATTAGCTGCTCGCCTAACTGTAATGCCCGCTTTTGTACTGCTAACCGCGCACTTTCATCTTCGATACCATCAATATCAGCAACATGAGCTAGTCCTATGGTACGGCGGATCAATTCACAGCCGCAATATCCAATCGCGTCTTGTAGCACCTTTTTGAGGAAATACTCAGCATAGCCGTCGGCTTGTAAAGAGAGATCCTGAGTCTCTGACTTTGCTAATTCAAGCCAAGTAGCATAAAAGCGAGATAGAGTAGTGGCAATGCAGTCTAGTAGATACACCTGCATATTGCGACGTTTCGGGGGCGTAGCAATACGAGCGTGCTGAGCACAGTAATTTAGCAGTAAATTGCCAATAAATGAGCCTAAATCAAAGCCAATAGGTCCGAAAAAGCCAAACTCAGGATCGATTAATTTAGTCTGTGTTGCATCAACGAAAATACTGCCTGTATGTACATCACCATGTAGTAAAGTTTCAGGTGCATTTAAAAATTGTGCTTTGAGCTTTGCGACCGCAACAAGCAAGTTTTTATTGCTTCTTAACGCTTCTACTGTTTCTTGTAAGGCGGCTGAAAAGTTGTTGCGCTCTGCGTTTCGATACGGGTCGTCAAAGAATAAGTCTTCAGTGATTGCACAAAGCTCTGGATTAGTAAACTCGATAACTAGGGCTTTCTTCTCACTTGGGGTAAGGTAAAAACTTGAATGGTAAAAGCTTGTTTTTGCCAAGTAATCAGCGACGTCTTCGGCGAGCTTAGAGAAGGTATTGGCTTGGTTTAGTTCGCTGCGTAGGATACGCAGGTGGCCGAGGTCTTCTAAAACAGTTACTGCCAGCTCCGTGTTGTGATGCAACACCTTTGCAGTGGTGTCTGGGCAAATTTTACCATGGCGCTGCAAAACATTGGCTTCGATTCTGGCCCTATCTAACGTGAGTGGCCAGCTTTCACCTACACACCGAGCGTAAGGTAACGCTTGCTTGACGATGACGCTATTTTTTTGAGTATCTTGAACTCGAAAGACTAAGTTCAGATTACCATCACCAAACTCATAACACGTTAACGTCGCATTTTTCTCAAAGAAGCTTCCTAAATTAGTTATGTAATCAATAACTTTATCTGCATCAAATTCAATGTAGCTCGACATGTTTCAGCACCCTGTGGAAATTAGCTGTTGGCATTCTATATTTTTAAATGTTTAGATGTCTATACTTCTTTAGATCTTGATGTAAAATATCCATAGAACACGTTGAACGAGCGGGATGTCATGAAAACCTTAATAGCACGCAGCCTAAAATTTGAAACGGGCGTAGTAAAAGTCTTAGATCAATATTTACTACCGCACCAACAGGTATGGCACGAGTGCCACGATGTAGCGACGATGAGTGAGTTAATTTTAACGCTCAAAGTTCGAGGTGCTCCATTGATTGGGCTAGCGGCGAGCTTGCTAATTGCTTATCTCACCGAGAAGGGTGAAGACAAAGTTACGATTGCCCGCTCGATAGATGAGCTTGAAGCAACGCGCCCAACCGCTGTAAATTTAATGCACTGTATGGCGAGGTTACGCGGCGCGCTTAAACATGAGGATTGGCCACAACGAATTATTGCAACTGCAGAGCAATTATTTGAAGAAGATACCGCCTTGTGTGATCGCATGGCGACCTTTGGCGCTGAACTGGTAAGTGCAGGAGATAATATACTTACTCACTGCAACACCGGCGCTTTGGCGACAGCTGGAGTGGGCACCGCACTAGGTGTGATCCACCATGCTGCCAAGCGACATGGTGATATCCACGTATGGGTTGATGAAACCAGACCACTACTTCAAGGTGGTAGGTTGACCGCGTTTGAGTTAGACACGTGGCAAATCCCGTACACACTGATCTGTGACAATATGGCTGCGAGTTTAATGGCTGCTGGTAAAGTGGATAAAATTTTTGTGGGTGCAGATAGGATTGCAGCAAATGGTGACTTCGCCAATAAAGTCGGCACTTATAACTTAGCTGTGCTGGCTCATTTCCACCACATTCCTTTTTATGTGGTCGCACCTAGCACGACACTAGATAAAACCTGTCCTAATGGCGCTGCAATTCCGATTGAGCAGCGTGCACCAACAGAAGTTACCGGAGTGAGTGGTAGCTTTGGTGAGTGTCAGTGGGCACCGAGTAATGCGGAAGTCTTCAACCCTGCATTTGACGTGACGCCTGCGAACTTAATTACAGGCTGGGTGTTGGATACGGGGCTGTTTACAGCTGATGATGTAGCAAAGGGTGTATTTTTTGTTAACCCCGATTCTTGATTTGCTGTAAGAATCTATTGGATCTTGATATTCTGTATAAAGAATATAGATGGAGAATATTATGAAAAAGATAATTAGCTTGATGCTTTTTCTGGTGGTTAATACTGCATTTGCAAAACAACAAATACCATTAGAAGCATTTAGCAAAGGAAGCGAATTTGCGGATGTGAAAATCTCACCTAGCGGAGAGTACCTAAGCTTTTTAACTAAACGTGAAGGCAGAAATACGCTTGGATTCATTCAGCTTGATGGTTTTAAGTTTATTCACTCTGTAGCGTTTAATGGCAATGCGCAGGTCGGTCGCTATGAGTGGGTTAACGATGAACGTGTAGTATTAGAAAAAGAATATATACGCGGTTGGAAAGATCACCCTGAATATCATGGGGAACTGTTTGGTGTAAATGTTGATGGTAGTCGAAGCAAATACTTGGTGGGCTATCAAGGAGAAAGCCAAACGGGGTCGCGCTTAAGAAAAGCAACGCCGCTTTATGGTACTTCTTATATTCTCGATCCTTTGGTGGATGATGAAGATAAGATGTTAATTGTGACGTATCCATGGTCAGGCGCAAAAGAGCCTGTCACAGTCGTATATGAGGTAAATGTTAACTCTGGTGTACGACGCAAAGTCACCGCTTCCCCGCAAAAAATGGGTCGATTCTTAACGGATAAACTTGGAGAGGTTAGAGCGGTTGCTTCGATTGATGACGAAGGTGATTCTTCGGTCTTTTTGAGAAACAAAGAGGAGAACAGTTGGGATGAGCTTGCTTTATCGCGGGATCTGGATGACTTTTGGTTACATGGGTTTGATGATACCGGTAAGTTGGCTTACTTATCAGCTGCAAAAGCAGGAGAGCCAAGAGCTCTATACCAGTTGACGCTGGAAACTGGTGAGCTAAAACATTTCTTTCAAGATAAACTGGTCGACCCAACTAAGGTTTGGCGTGATCCTGTTAATCAAACTCCTTATGCTATTGAGCTAGATCCAGACTACCCCACCTATGCTTTTGTTGATCAAGACTCAGTCTGGAGCCAGCAACTTAAATCGTTGATTGCTTCTATTCCAGGTAACCAAATTCGTCTTGTGAGTGGTACTCGTGATGGAAGTAAAGTGATTGTTTTTGCCGGTAGCGACATCAATCCTGGGAAGTATTATTTATACGATAGTAAAAAGAACCAACTTTCATATATAGCTGCAAGCAAAAGCTGGATTGAGCCGAACAAAATGTCCGCCATGGAGCCTATTGTCTTTACTAGCCGAGATGGATTATCCATACACGGATATTTGACGACTCCATTGGGTAAGGAGCAAAAAGATCTTCCTTTAGTCGTTATGCCTCATGGTGGGCCACACGGACCTAGAGACTATTGGCAGTTTGATCCTGATGTACAAATGTTGGCAAGTCGAGGTGTAGCGGTACTACAAGTTAACTTCAGGGGCTCAGGTGGTTATGGAGACAGGTTTGAAGAACTCGGTTATAAAAAGTGGGGACAAGAAATCCAGTACGATATCATTGATGGCACCAAGCATTTGATATCCAAAGGTATTGCTGATAAGAAACGTATTTGCATTATGGGAGCGAGTTTTGGTGGCTACTCAGCATTGCAAAGCGCAATTCTTGAACCTGAACTATACCAATGTGCTGTTGGTGTGGTTGGAGTATACGATCTCCCTTTAATGTTTGAAGAAGGAGATGTTGCAGAGCGTGATTCTGGGCAGGCGTATTTAGAGCGTGTGCTTGGGACGGATGAAAAACAGTTAAAAGCGTTTTCTCCGAGTTACAACGCCGATAAACTTTCTGTGCCGGTACTTATTGTACATGGTGGAGAGGACGAAAGAGCGCCAATTGAACAAGCTGAGTCTTTAATTGAAGCGCTTAAAAAAGCGAAAAAACCATACGAGTATTATTTACTAGAAGATGAAGGTCATGGATTTTACAAGCCTGAGCATCGCTTGAAGTACTACCAAAAAGTGTTAGCATTCTTAGAAGCGCCTTTAAAGCTATAGTCTGTGGAGAATATAAAAAGCCAGTTCATTGTGCGCTGGCTTTTTATTAGCATGACTGAAGTGCAATACCAATTGAATTAATTCTCTAATCAATTTGAAGGATGAAATAGCATATTAGCGTCGTTAAAAGTTTCTCATTTAGAACAACTAAACCGCAAAATTTTTGCCTAGCTACTAAAGCTATTTCCCCGCTTCAAATCACTCATTTACTTAATACATTTGGTATAAAAAGGTAAACTTAATCCAGTAATGGAAACTGTTTTGCTATCTCAGAACCCGTACTTTTCGCAACCCAACCCTCTTGATTATTGAACAGGCGAATGGCCGTAAATTCTGGGTCGCTACCCATGTCAAACCAGTGAGGCGTATTTTCTGGCACAGAGATTAGGTCGCCTTGTTGACATAAAACCTGATAAACCTTGTCGTGTAAATGTAGACAAAATAACCCCTGTCCTTTGACAAAAAAACGGACTTCATCCTCACTATGGGTATGCTCGAAAAGAAACTTTTGTCGCAGCTCTGAAGCATTGGGGTTACCCTTTGCGAGTGAAATTACGTCTACGGTTTGATAACCACCCTGTGCTTTTAGCCTCTCAATATCGTCTTGATAAGCACTGATAATATCTTCTTGTGACATTTCAGGACTGATATCGGTAGTGGCTTGCCACTGCTCGAAGCGCACACCTTGCTCCGCTAATAAGACGGCAATCACCTTAACGTCTTGTTCTTGTTGTAAGGCTTGCTTTGAGTTGTGTGCTTGATAAATAGTCAATTGACTCATAAAAGTGCCCCTTCATCAAAATGATCAAAACTTGATATAACCGGATGTTCAGGTGAGATTGCTTGCGCATCTCTAAATAACTGCAAGGTTTTCATACCCGCGGCTTTTGCCGCGTCTAGCTCCGCGACGACATCGCTTAAAAAGAGGATTTGCTCTGCCTCGTAAGGCAAGGCTGTAACAATATTTTGATAGGCAGATACTTCCTGTTTAGCACCGATCCGCGTATCAAAGTAGTCGCTAAATAGCGAGCGAATGTCGCCATAGTCTGAGTAAGCAAACAGTAGTTGTTGCGCTTTTACTGAACCGGACGAGTAGACATATAAGTCGCGGCCACCCGCTTTTTGCTGTGTTAAAAATTGGTAGGCATCTTCGTATAAATGGCCGGTAAAATCGCCATTTTTGTAGCCAAACTGCCAGACGAGACCTTGTAGTTGTTTCAGTGGTGTAATCTTTTTGTCTGTTGCTATCCATTCAAGGAGCACATCAATTACCGCATCGATACTTGCCTCAGGGTTGTTCAACTCTTCTCTTACCGCATCAATCTGCTCGGCAACGCTATCATCATGCTGATGGTCAAGAATAAATTGTGGCAATCGTGCCGCGGCATACGGGAATAGAATCTCTTTAACAAATGAGATACGGGTAATAGTTCCTTCGATATCTGTTAAAATGGCTTTGATCACTGGCGCCCCTCCAATTTGATCCGTTCTAATTCGCAGGCAAACAAAAACTCTAAGCCTTCAATATGACGACGAGTTTCTTGTACGGTTTGACCCACCGCGTATAACCCATGACCTCTGATTAATACACCATATTTAATCGGTGTCGTTTGATGATGCTGGGCCACGCGGCGGGCCAAGCGGTTTATATCCTGATCGTTATCAAAAATAGCAATTGATAAAGTTTCTTCATGGGATTGAATTCCAGACAATGATTTTTGCATTTCATAGCCGCTGATCTGAAATTGCTCGCCTTGAATAAATCGTGATAATACTGTCGCGGCGACAGAATGGGTGTGTAATATACATCCTGCATCTGCGCATAATTGGTATAATGTTAAGTGCAATGCGGTTTCAGCGGAAGGCTTACCATTGCCTGCTACAATAGTGCCGGTAGCGTCTAATTCTAAAAATTGTTCAGGTGTTAATTTTCCTTTATCGAAGCCGCTGGCCGTGACAACGAAGCCAGAGTCTGTTTTGATAGAGAAATTACCACCAGTCGCTGGCACCCAGCCTTGCTGAGCAACCCAAGCTCCTGCTTCAATAAGCGCGTGTTTTGCGGCTTGTGTGTGCATAATTGACACCTATAAATTAAATGCGTATGGACGGCTATACATCTATTTTAAGCAATGATAGCATCCACTCACGATTAGCACCATAAGAAAGAGAGTGTTGCAGTGAAAAGTAAATTACCTCATGTTGGGATCAGTATATTTAGCCAAATGACAGCATTGGCAAACGAATATGGTGCAATCAACTTATCGCAGGGTTTTCCTGAATTTGATGCGCCGGAATACCTAAAGTCGCAGCTGAGCTTTTATGTGGCGCAAGGTCAGAATCAGTATGCTCCTTCTGCTGGAGTGCCAACACTGCAAACGCAAGTGGCGGCGTTAATTGAGCGTCGCTATCAAGTAAATATTACTGCGCACGATCAGGTCACGGTTACTTCGGGTGCAACCGAAGCACTCTTTGTGGCTATTCAAGCAATCGTATCAGATGGGGATGAGGTCATTGTGTTTGACCCCGCCTATGACTCTTATGAGCCTGCCATTGAATTGGCAGGTGGAAAAGCGATCCACATAGCGCTGAGCGCACCTGATTATCAAATTGACTGGCAGCAAGTTGCGGCAAGTATTACTGCAAAGACTCGTGCCATCATTATTAACACACCGCATAACCCGTCGGCGAAAACACTAAAGCAGTCAGATTTTGACCACTTAAAACAACTGTTGCACAAGTATGATCTATTACTGATCAGTGACGAAGTATACGAGCATATTACCTTTGATGGTTTACCTCATTTGAGTGCATTAACCGACCCAGAGTTGTTTGAACGTGCCTTTGTGATCTCTAGTTTTGGCAAAACTTTTCATAGTACTGGCTGGAAAATGGGCTACTGTGTAGCACCAAAGACAATGACGGCTGAGTTTAGAAAGATCCATCAGTATGTGACCTTTTCAAGTTTTACCCCAGCGCAACTCGCGTTAGCGGATATGCTTGCTGAGCAGCCTCAGCATGTTGATGAGTTAAGCGCGTTTTATCAACAAAAGCGTGATGTTTTAGTTTCTGCATTAGCATCAAGTCGATTTACTTTGTTGCCAAGTGAAGGTACGTATTTTTTGCTGCTTGATTATAGTGATATTTCTGATTTAGACGATGTTGCTTTTTGCCGTTATTTAGTCGAGCAGGTTGGGGTAGCTGCTGTACCGCTCAGCGTTTTTTATCAGCAAGCGACTCAAGACAAAGTCATTAGATTATGCTTTGCTAAGGAAAACCAGACACTAGAAGAGGCTGCGAAACGCTTATGTCAACTTTAACGGTTACCCTTATCCAGATGGATATTCAGTGGCTCTCTCCTGAGGCCAATTTTGCACATATTGAGCAGTTACTTGAAAATACTGAGCCAAGCGACTTAATTTTGCTGCCAGAAACGTTTGCAACTGGCTTTGCAGTGAAAGAGCCAGAAGTGGAGCACGATGCCGATGCTGCTATTGAGTTTGTGAAGCATTGTGCGAAGCGTTTTCAAGCAGTCGTGGCGGGTAGTGTGTTAGTGCCACATCAAGGAAAAAAAGCAAACCGTATGATTTGGTGCCAACCCGACGGACAGGTATTGCACTATGACAAGCGCCACTTATTTTGCTTGGGGAAAGAGGGCGAGTACATAGTTGCAGGTGAGCGCCGAGAAATATTTACCATCAAAGGGTTTAGCATCTTACCTCAAATTTGCTACGACTTAAGGTTTCCAGTATTCCAACGCAATTGCAATGATTATGATGTGATGATCAATATTGCCAATTGGCCAGCAGCACGCAGAAGCCATTGGGATACGTTACTTAAAGCTCGCGCGATTGAAAATCAAAGCTATGTTCTTGGGGTTAATCGAGTAGGGCGAGATGGTTACGGAACTGAGCACAGTGGTGGTACGGTTGCACTGGATTATAAAGGTGAGCTTATCCATGCCGCCCCAGACAACGCTTCATCTACAATATCAGTTAAGCTGGAAAAAAGCGGGCTGGAGCAATATCGAAAGCAGTTTCCTACGGCATTAGATATGGATAAGTTCGAGCTCAAAGAAGTCAACCAGTATAATTAACTTGAACTCGGGATAACAACTTGTTCTTTAGCAGCTGTTATCCCTTACTACGGCGTTAAATTTGCTTACAATAGGCCTACTATTGACGCACAAATTTGCCTTGTATTAAGAAATAACTTCTGGCTAGAGTGGTATTTCGTTTTTGAGCTTAGGTATTTTCGTTGATCAACTCACTTCTTATCCCGAATTAAGGTTAATTAACCCATAATATATCAAACTACGCTTTTTCATTAAGATATGAAAAAATCGTTGGTTTTTATTATTCCGCTGTTTTGTGGTTTGTAAAGTTATAACTGAGCATGGATGATTTTCACTTGATAGAAAACCATCCATGATAAATCCCAATTATTAGGTGTAATTAACCTTTTCTATTCCTAACCAAGATTGACCAGACTCAACTTGACTTTATGGCTATGCATTATATTGATGTATAAGTAATTCACCTTCAGAATCTACGGTATCGTAATCATTGTTTGAGAGACAAAAATAACTGAGTTGCGCTCGCATTTCATGGGCTTGTTCAGCCATTTGCCTTGCTGCGGCCATTGTTTCTTCAGTGATGGCTGAATTCTCTTGAATAAGATCTGTGAGTCTTTGTACCACTAAGTCGACTTCCTTAATGGCTTGTTGTTGCATCGAGGTAGATTCATTGATCTTGATAATATTGTTACTGACATCACTAACCGCTCCGACAATTTGCTCAAGCTTCTCGCCGGAATCATTCGCAAGTTCGGTGCCTTGCTCCACCTTTTGGTTACTGTTGGCGATAATCTCTTTTATCTGTTTAGCCGATGCAGCACTTCGCCCTGCTAATTCTCTTACTTCGTTAGCAACCACGGCAAAACCGCGACCATTTTCTCCCGCGCGAGCAGCTTCTACCGCAGCATTTAATGCTAATAAGTTAGTTTGAAATGCCAGCCCATCAATGACAGAAACAATTTCATTGATGTCTTTACTCGCTTTATTTACTTCATTAATTGCGGCGACGGTTTGGGCAGAGAGGCTACCGCCTTCTTTGGCGATACTCTCTGCATTTTTAGCTAGGCCTACGGCATCGCCAGACTGATTTGATACTTTAGTCAGCTCGTCTAACATATTGCCAGTACTGGCACTGGCCTCTTCTAAGTTTGCAGCTTGCTCTTCTGTACGTTGACTGATCTCGGTATTGCTGGCGGCGATCTCTCCTGCACTTTGAGCGACGTAGTTGGCAGCTGCTTGGATCCCTTCAATCACGCTGGTGAGCTTTTGTATAGTGGTATTGGTGTCATGCTGTAGTGATTTAAATACACCAAAGTACTCACCATTTACTTTATTACTCAGATCCCCTTTTGCAACATTGGCCAGCACACTACTGACTTCAGAAATCGCTTCAGAAACTTGCTGTGTAGAATCATTAACATCGTCTTTAAGCTGCTGCAATTGGCCCTGTAGTGGTAATTCGATTTGTTGACTAAAGTCACCTTCGGACATCGCACCCATCACACTTCCCAGTTCTTCAATCACTTGATTGAGGTTCTCAACTGAGCGGTTAATATCGCCCTTGAGGTTGTCTAATTGCCCCGACATGGGAGATTGTATGGTGCGGTCAAAGCGGCCATGGCTGATTGCCATCATTACGGTAGAAATTTCTGAAATGGCAATATCTACGGCTGTAACTGAGGCATTAATACTGTCTTTCAGTTGTGCTAGTTGACCCGTGGTAGCAACATCAACTTGCTGTTTAAAGTCGCCTTTGCTGACACTCGTCATGACCATACCTATTTCTTTCATGACCCGGTCAAGGTTTGCCATACTGGAGTTGATATCTTGTTTGAGTGTATCTAGTTGACCAGCAAGCGGTGCATCGAGTTGCGCAGAGAAGTCACCTTGGCGAAGGGCCGACATAATATTGCTAATACCATCAATTGCACAGCTTAACCCTTGTACTGAGTTATTCACTGCGTCTTTCAACTGAGCAAGTTTTCCTTTAGCTGGCACGCTCACCTGCTCTTTGAAATTGCCTTGCTCAATGTTTGTCATTACATGGACAATGCCATTCATCGTAGAGTTGATAGACGACAGCGAGTCATTAATATTGTGTTTGAGCTTTTCTAAATCTCCAGACATTGGAGCGCTGAGTTTTGTGTCAAATTGACCATTTGCCATATCAATAGAGATCTCATTAAGTTCAGAGATTGCTCTGCTCAACGTATTGGCACAATGGTTTGTCGCTTCTTTCAACGTTTCTAACTCACCGCGACAAGGGACTTTAATTCGGTCGTCGAACTTGCCTGCAGCCATCTGATTCATCACTCTATTCGCCTCGGTAATGGACAGTTGCAACGCATCTAGTAAAGAATTGAAAGCTTGTGCGCTATCACCTATTTCATCCGTGCTGCGAATAGGGGCGCGCAGCGAAAAGTTGCCTTCCTGCTCGACAGCTTTCATGGTGTCAACCAACTCACGAACAGGTTTGGTTAGTGTTTTGGAGAACCAATAGGCGGCGATCAACACCAAGACAATGGTCACCGCCAAAATAATCATAAGATACCGAGATAGTGCAGTAATAGAAGCAAAAGCTTCAGCTTCGTCGATCTCAGCAAGTAGTGCCCAGCGGGTATTAAACACCTCAACAGGAGTGAAAGCTGAAAGCACTTCTTCACCGTTATAGTCTTTAATCACCTGCTGCCCAGATTGGTTATTAAGTGCTTGCGAGACCGCAACGGTTGCGACTTTTCCACGCTCCGGGTACTTAAATGAATTTGCCACTGAGTGATGCTTTGGATCCAAAAATGAATCTGAGCGCATTAACCCCTCAGGGCCAACCAAGTAAGTCTCGCCACTTTCACCTAAGCCTTCTCTTTCGGTCATGATGCTGTTAATCGCATCGATGGATAACTGAGCGGCTACAATTGCAACGGTTTCTCCATTCACAATAATAGGTTTTGCTATAAAGCTTGCTGGTGCGTTGTAGGATGGTAGGTATTGCTCATAGTCGGCAAAAGCGCTCACTGTGGGGTCAGTCACGCTTTTTAATTCACGATAAAGAGCGGCCAAGTTACTATTTGCATATGGTCCTGACTCTAAGGAAGTTGCAAAATCTACCTCCTTGAATACCGAGTACACGATATTGCCGTTGCTGGGGTCGATAATGAAGATGTCATAAAATTCATTAATATCAGCCATACTTAACAAATATGGATGATAGCTTCGATGAGCTAAATCGTAATTATCTAGATGACCCGTTTCTACAAACTTGTATTTTTCCCCTACTGGGTATGGGTTTCCCGCAAGATAACGGGTCTGAAGTGCCAATCCCGCTGGTGAAATATTATTGACCAGTGCAGCAGTTGAGGTATCGGCTGGGTTTTCTTGATTAAACTTGGGCACAAAAACCTCGTCGTAAAAACGAGTAAGTTGTGCATTATTGAGTTCGCTTTGTGTTGCCGAAAAGCTGGTTACGAACTCTTGCGCAATTACCGGAATAAGTGGGTTTGCGGTAAAGGCGTTGAGTTTATCTTCAATGGTTTCAAAGTAGCGAGAAACAGCACTTTTTTTGATCTCACTGACTGCGCCAAGCTGAGAATATACTTGAGCTGTCATGGCGGTTGAGGCCGTATTCAGTGCGATTGAAATAATCACAATCAAAGGCACAAGTGCGACGACAAGAAAAGCAAAAACCAGCTTCTTTGTTAGATTAAGCGATCGAAAGAATTGCGAAAACCCAGACATAACCTAATTCCCTGTTGTGATAGAAGTACCTATAACAGCATAGAACAGTATTGGTTAAGATCTAGCCAAAAAATAAAAAAGCCCAGCTAAAGATTAGTTGGGCTTGTACAAATAAACTGTCACTAAAACGTGATTAACGATTGATTAGTGTTTCCAGTGATATGTATGTGCTTTTTCTTCCATATATTCTGCGGTTGCTGGGTGCATTTGTGTTTGCGAGCCATTTTCGAAGAAGAAAGGTTGACGTTTATTATCGTAATTACCAACTTCGTTCATGGTAGCAGCATCATAAATGCGGCCATTGATCACGGTGTATGCGACTTTTTCAGAGTCTCGGATATTAGTCAGGACATCGCCATCAATGATTGCTAAGTCAGCCAGTTTACCCTTTTCGATAGTACCTAGGTCATTGTCCATGCCGAGATATTTTGCACCATCAATGGTTCCGCTACGCAGTGCCTGCCAAGGAGTAAAGCCACCTTGTGCCATTGACCATAACTCCCAATGTGCCGCTAGGCCTTCGCGTTGACCGTGCGCACCAATGTGCACAGTAACACCTTTATCACGCAGTTGTTTTGCCGTTTCAGCAACATTGATATGGTTGTAGTGGCGCTCAGGCGCTTTACTTGGACGAATCGATCTTGGCTTAACCACATACTCAGGAACAAAGCTCATTAAACGCTCGTTTTCCCATACGTTGGTATGTTGATACCAGTATTCTTCACCTGAAATCCCGCCATAGGCCACTACAAACGTTGGGGTAAAGCCAACGTTTGTCTGTCCCCACATCTGTTCAATATCAGAGTAAATATGTGGGATTGGCAGGGCGTGTTCAACGCCAGTATGACCATCTACAATCATGTTCATATTGTGCTGGAATTTGGAACCGCCTTCAGGCACAACCATGATTTCCATATTTTTCGCCGCTTCTAATACTTGCTGACGTGTTTCACGGCGAGGGTGATTGTAACTCTTAACAGAGATTGCCCCAGCATCTTTTAAGCGCTTCACATGAAACTCTGCATCTTCAAGGTTACTGATCGGTGTTTTGTAGCCTGGTGCATGACCTGCATACAAAATTCGACCAACAGAGTAGGTTCTAGGCGCCACGGTTAGACCTGCTTTTTGCAATTCAGCCATAGAGAAGACCTCAGCTGAATTGTTAGAAGGGTCATGGATAGTCGTTACGCCAAAGCTTAAGTTTGAGTATTGGTTCCAGTTCTGCTGTGGTTGCAGGTTGCGGCTACCGTAGCTACCGTGTGCGTGGGCATCAATAAGACCTGGAATAATGGTTTTACCACTCACATCCATGACTTTTGCTGCACTTGGTACATCTACTTCACCCTGCTTGCCAACCGCAACGATACGGTTTTCTTTAATCAGAACGACACCATTTTCAATGATTTCTTGGTCCTTCTCTGCATTACGCATGGTGACCACTTTACCACCAACCAATGCCAGCATACCTTCTGGCTTATCCGCTTTTTGCTCAAAGCTTAAATCGATACCCTCAGCTGTTAGCTCATCTGTGTTTTCAGATGCACCATCAATAAATGCAAATGTATCTGTCAGTTTGCGTTGATAAAGTGTTGGACCAAAGGCCCAAGTCAGAGCACTGCTATCTGCTTTCCAATTGAGGAAATCGCCCGAGTATTTAGACACTTGCTTAACTGGGAATGCTTTTTCACCTTTATTAATAGATAAGGTTTTGCCAGTGCTGGTGAATGGTGCTACGAACGTATTAAAATGCTCAATAAATGCAACGTATTGGCCATTTGGTGAGACTTTAAAGTCAAATACATAGTCACCTTTAAAGTGGCTGCGTGCTTCTTGACCGTTTAGGTTGACACTCTTCAATTCTCTGTGAGTTTCATCGCTCATCGTTGAGAAATAAATACGCTCAGGATCCGCACCGAAGTGAGGGTTGTCACCATGTTGAATGATGCGTGTCGCTTTGCCGCCCTTGGCGTCAACAAGATAGATACCAGGGTGCATAGACCAGTCACCGTTGAGTAAGTAGCCACCGGTTACTTTCTTAAACAAAACTTGCTTGCCGTCTGGCGAGAAACTCGGTGAAACATAATGACCAGGTTCTTCGGTGATCACTTTGCCTTTTCCACCATTTGCAGACACGACACGCACTGTGCCTAGGTCTTTATCATCCCATGTAGTGTAAACGATAGATTTGCCATCACGTGAGTAGCTAGGGTAGAACTCAAAGTGATCCGTTTGTTTGGTTAGACGTTTTACTTTTCCTGATGCAATATCTTTGACGTAAAGATATCCAAGCGCTTGGAACAATGCCGTTTCACCATCAGGAGAAACCTGCGACCAACGTGCCAATTTTACTTTGAAGGTGTCAGGCGCTACATCCACAGCAAAGCGTAGGGCCGGTGTGATTTGCTTTTCAGCGACAACCCGTGTGGGGATAACATTCACGGCTTTGGAACCGATATCGACGCGATTGAACACACCTTTAGCCCAAAACACCAAAGACTTACCATCTGGAGTGTAAGCAAATGAAGGGGTGTTACCGTGTGCGCCATTGGCTTCTTGTAAGTCGCGATCAAGGCCCGAATAAACTCGAGTCTCAATACCTGATTGTAAGTCTTTAATATACAGTGAGCCGAACATAGCCTTGCCATCATCTTCGCGTTTTACGAATGCGATAGACTTGCCATCTGGGCTGATAGTTGGACGAATAGCGCCACCTGCGCCTCGGATCACGGTTTCTTCTTCGCCGGTTGCCAAGTCCCAACTACGAATTTCGAATACGGAATCGAGAGAGTTTTTGTTGTACTCCCAGCGCACGCCTGCAGTGGCATCAACTGAATAGTAGATTTTCTTACCATCATGAGAAAATGCAGGCTCTGCGACGTTTTTTTGCGACTTGGCGCCATGTAGCCGCTCTCGTACTAACACGCCTTTACCACCGCTGATGTGGTACATACGAATTGAACCGCCAGGTATTGTACGGCCCGTTACTTGCCCTTGTTTTACGGCTATGTATTGACCATCCGGTGACCAAGCCGGGTTGTGGACAATGTTGTTTACTTCTTTGGAAATTTGGCGCAGGTTGCTGCCATCAACATCCATGACCCAAAGGTTATCACCGCCTGCACGGTCCGAGATAAACGCGATATGTTTACCATCTGGCGAAAACTTAGGTTGAATGTTCCAGCCCATGTCTGCTGTCAGCGCTGTTGCTTTGCCACCACCAATTGGCATGATGTAAAGGTCGCCAAGCATATCAAAAACAATATGTTTGCCATCTGGGCTGACGTCCAAGTTACTCCATGTTGTTTCATTGGTATCGATTGTGATGGTTTGTTTGTCACCCGGTGGGTTTAGTACATCCCAGCCCTGAGTTGATTTTTCTTCCGCTTGCGGCGCGGCACCCGGTTCGTTAGCCACAGCAGGTTGGGCTAAGCCAATGACCGCAGCACCAATAGCAACGGCTAATGGCGATTTAAAAAAAGACATAGATTGTTCCCTTTATTTTATAGTTTTTGTCCAAGGTGAGCTCTATAGGCGTATTAACCTTGGTACATTATCGTTAATGTAATATCGTTTAATCTTAAAATTTGCTCATTTTGGGAGAGTCGATAAGGCGCTAACTACCTTAAAATTTCTTATGCAGAACAACTAAATAGCAAAACTCTCATCTTGTTACCAAAAGGTTTTCTCGCCTCAAAATAGATTACTTCATTGAGCAAATTAGTATAAGTTTATGCTCAGCATGAACAAGTTTTGCAGCGATGTCGAATAACCTGCGTTTAATGGTTATCCCATGGCTTCTTTACGAACAAAGCTAAGGTAAGCGGCCAAGCTTTCTTGCCACAATGTCATGGCATCAGTGAGCTCATCGTGACACGATTTACCATCTAATAAACGGCGTTCGGCCTTCTTCAACGTTGACCCGTAACGGTTAAATCCAAGTTGCAACGCGGTACTTGCTTGGCGATGAAGCTGCCTAATGCATTGTTCTTCATCTTGTTCTAGTAGCTGCTGAATATGAATAAGCTTATTACGCGCTGACAACACAAATTCGTTGTAAATAGAAGATACTTCATCTTCACTGAAACCAGATTTTAGGGCATTTACGGCGGTCTCATCATAAAGAATATCGGGCAGCTCAACGCTTATGGCCGCTTTTTTCGGTGTTTGTGACTCGCTGATGGCTTGGCGAAGCTTTTCTTGTTTAATTGGTTTGCCAACAATATCGCGAATACCGAGGGCTAGGTACTCTTTTACCTCGTCAGGACTGAGGCTTGCGGTAAACGCAAGGAAGGGAGTACGTTTATTTTTGTGCTCACAGTTTTGAAGTTGTTTTAACACTTCTTGGCCTGAGAGATCGGGTAGGTTCATATCCAGCAGTACAACATCAAAGTGGTGCTGCGTGAGCATGTCTATGGCGCTTTTACCATCGGTGGCTAATTTTACCTTATGCTCATCTTCAGCCATAAACTCGATGGCGATTTTTTGATTGAGCTCTAAATCTTCAACCAGTAATACATTCAGACCTGTAATACAATTTTCGTGCTGTGGCCGCTGCTCTACTAAACTCAGCTCACCAATATTGAGCAGCAAATCAAAACTAAATGTGCTGCCTTTATTTAACTCGCTTAGGATCTCAAGTTGAGATCCTAAGCGGTTGAGAAGACGGCTAGTAATAGCAAGGCCAAGACCAGTGCCCCCTTTGATTTTACCCGCACTGCTTTGTACATAAGGTTCTGTTAATTTGTTGATGTCTTCTTTGTCGATGCCAGGACCTGAATCGGTGATGCTGAAACGCACCTTATGCTCAATTTGTTGATCTTTTAAAATCTCAACTTTGAGCTTCACTTCACCTTTGTCGGTAAATTTAATGGCATTTCCCACTAAATTGACCAAAATTTGTCTGAGTTTTTGTTGGTCAAAGTAATAACAGACCTGATCTGGCAGTTCATAAACGAGTTCAAATCTCAGCTTTTTTTGTTCTGCTAAAGGGCTGAGTAATAGACAAAGGTTTTGCAGCCAGCTTCTGAGCTCAACATCTTCCTCATACAAGGCTTCGTCGCTTTGCTCTAAACTGGCGTAATCAAGTACTTTGTCTATCAATAGGTTAAGAGATTCTGCTGAATTAACTATTGCCTCACAGTAGGCCTTGTTTCTGCTATCTTTGGTGCGCCCTAATACAAGCTGTGCGCTACCTAATATGCCATTGAGCGGGGTTCTGATCTCATGACTGATAGTGGATAAAAACATACCTCGAAGCTCCAAGTCTTGCTGAGCTTTGAGTGCTAATTTATTGAGGTTTTGTTCTCTTTGCTCGTTACACAATAGTGCCATCCCCGTGGCGTAGAAAATCGGGGCAAGGACGCCATTGAAAAAGATGGTAATACTGAACCAATTTTCTTTAAATAAAGTGAATGGTGTAACTTCACCCATCAAAATGGTTCTACCAGTAAATATCAACAAGATAATAATAAGAATTGTGATATAGACAATGCTGCCATTGGGATATTTTTTACGCGCAAATTTGCCGAAAAAATAAAGCAGTAAAGTTGCTTCAGCGAGATGCTGCAGATCTGAGATAAGCATTCTATCTCTTAAGTCTGGTGAGACTATGCTGCTATACATCAACAGCATGAATAAACCGGCGGTCACGACCAAAAAGATCCTAAATGCAGGCCCTTTGACGCCTAAAAATTGCCGAATGGCCATACAGTGAATGATAGAGGCTGCAAACAGGAGTGTGTTGGCTAACGGAATGGTTTTCCAGTTGTCTAGATAGCCATGTAATGCAAACGAAGAAATCGCAGCTAATAAAACCAAAGGATAAAAAATGTATAGCAGTGTACCTGGAGTCTCTTTATTTGCTCGCCAGGTTAAAAAGGTGAGTAATGCCATCATTGCAGTCATTGCGAGACTGGTGAGGTAAAGTGTTTTTGGGTCGAGCATGCACCTAAGACTGCTTTATATATGAATTAAAACTTAGCATAGAGGTATTCATTGAGGCAGTAAAGCGTTAGTAACCTAGTATGAAAAGAACACTGTACTAACGCTTCACATGACGTGACAAATCGTAGTGTAATTACTAACGTATTTCGTCAGGAATATTTTGCTGCGCCCAAGATAATAGCTCAATTCGGTTTCGACACTTGGTTTTACGAAATGCACTATAAAGGTGGGTTTTAACAGTGTGAGGGCTGATGTTTAACGATTCGGCGATTTCTTTATTTTTTGCACCTTTACTCATTAGTGCGATTATTGCCTTTTCTCGTTTAGTTAGCTTAACTGGTTCAATATCGCCTTCGGTGAGTTTATGCAATGCATCTTTGTTAAATTGCAGCATGCGATTCAACACATTACACATAACATCACGGCGATACCAAAGTTGATCCTCCAACAGTAACCGGATCCCTTTCATTAACACATCAGCGTTATCTGTTGTGTAAAAAACACCACGGATCCCACTTAACAGGGCGCGGTTAGCGAGTTCTGGATTTTCATCCAAATTAAACAGTACGATGTCGCATTTAACCTTGAGATTGACGAGTTGTTCTTTTAGTTTTCCCCAAGAATCATTCACTGCGGTTTCGATGAAAAGCAATCGAGTGCCTTCAGGCACCTCTGATATATCTGTTCCGGTGGTAACATCTAGCCCTTGAGTTTTTAATAAGGGTTGTAACACATTGATACCAATGGTGTTAACCGGTTCTTTATCTAATAACAAAAAAGCACTACTGCTCATTTTGGACACACTCTAATTTTTTCCAATTATTCAATGCTAACACGGGATTCAGACCTTTTGTATTAGAATTTTTAGTACAAGATAGATAAATCCGCTATATAACAAAGCGAAATAATAAAACAAAAATATGTACAGAATATGTATCAGAATGTAATTTATTGAAATAAGTAAGCTTTTAAAAAAATCGGTTAATAACTTACTTATTTACATTGCTTAACATGGAATAATCTAGAGTGGTACTTTTTTCGTATTTTGATACGGTGGCCAACCCATTTCTTTTCCTGCCAATACATGGAGATGTAAGTGGTATACCGTTTGACCACCATGCTCATTGCAGTTCATTACGGCTCGATAACCGTCTTCTGCAAAGCCGTGTTGTTTTGCTAACTTTGCAGCCACCACGTATAAATGACCAACGAGGTGTGCATTTTCTTCTGTTACATCGTTGATGGTGGCAATAGCTGTTTTTGGGATAACCAAAACATGAAATGGGGCTTGTGGGTTGATGTCCTTAAACGCCAATGCTTGTTCATCTTCATAAACGATGTCGGCAGGGATCTCTCGATTAATAATTTTGGTAAAAATAGTCTCGGAACTCATGGTTTTTCCTTAACAGGCTAGTAATTCAGTTAAGCATAACGAACTCTCGTTGATACTCAACAGTTTATCGACGTTTTAATAAGACTTTAAAACAGTAGAGATATTACTCTCTATGCATTACTCTCATGTAGAGCATAATGAATTGAGAACGAGAAAGGAGTAATAGCGATGCGTTTAAGACTGACACTTGCAACTACTTTGCTGGCGCTAACCCCATTAGCACAAGCTGCGTTGTTAAGCTTTCCTGAAGAAATAATTCCGCTGCAAGTGGAAGATAAAACCATTGAGCACTCATTCTTCTCAAAGGTGAGAGAGCTAGACTTAGCGCCTGGTAATTATGCGATAAAAATGCGCTACACCGATTTATATGAAGTGGGTTATGACGATCATGAAACGGTAGAATCAGCACCGTTTTGGGCAAAGGTAAGCATTACCCAAGAAGGCGAATATCAGATTGAGTTTAATCGCGCTGACAATGTGGTCGCGGCTAAAGCTTTTGCTAAGCAACCTTTGGTGATGCTTCAAGCGCCAAACGAGTCATTGGCTACAACATTAGTAGTTAGCCAAGAAAGACCTAAACTTTCAGCATCCAATCAGCTTTCCAAGCCAGTAAAAAATAGCAGTTCTACAGCACCAAACCCGATGACTAGCACAGTGACACCTGCAGCGCCTAAATCAGCACATCCAGATGTGGTTGGTATGTTGAACTATTGGTGGCAACAAGCAACGCCTGAACAAAGACGTCTATTTTTGGAAAAAATAAAGGGCAATTAAGCGCTTTATCTGAGTGATTTTAATACTTCACTCGTGAAGATAAGCACGCCAACAAAGTGGTGGGTGTATAGCAAAGCCTGTTTGGCTTACAGTGAAAAGCTAGTAAGTTACCTAGCACGGTGTACCCGAAAAGGCGTGATGTCTGAATCACGTTTAGTGACAGCGAATGCACAGTCGGTGAGCTTCAAATACCGAGATTATGCAGATGATAATCGCGATAAAGTGATGACACTGAGTAATGATGAATTCTTACGGCGTTATTTGCAGCATGTACTACCGACAGGATTTATGCGTATTCGGCATTACGGTTTTTTAGCCAATGCATGTCGCAAGCGAAAGTTAGCGCTGATAAGGCCGCAGGCGTCATACACATGCAGAGCAAAGCGGCCAAAGATAGAAGAAAACGTGACATTGATACCGCATTGATCTTGTCAGCATTGTAAGGCAGGTATTTTGCGGCTAATTGGCGTATTCAAGTTAGATGCAACAACGACCAAAGTTGAGCGAACGAGTTAGCAGCTAGATAGCTGCTTAAAATCAATTAGTTAACCTGCTTAATTGCTCAGACTAGCGGCCTCTGTACGCGTAAAAAATATAATTGCTTATTAAGGCAAATTTAGGTGTAATGAAAACATAATAAGCGCTGAGCAATGCAGGGAAAGCTTACATAACACTAGCTAAACTGATTACACTAGCTAAACTGATTACACTAGCTAGGAAAGTGAGAGCCTCCAAAAAGCCTATTTGTTCTAAGTAAGCCATAGCATAAACAACACCAACTCTGTCACACCGAGCAGGTAGCGGCTCAGTCCAACAAGCGATTATGCAACACAAACTGCGTGTCGCATAAATACTAAATTGTTATCTGTAATCAAGAACGGAGAGATCGTGCAAAATAGAAGCTGGAAATTGGAAGATGCTCAGAAGATTGTAGACGAGTTTCCGTACACCTTTTATAAGCCATCATGTGAAGTCGTGTCACAGTTGCAAGTCGGAAATCAGGCTAAATTAATATTTAAGTTTGAATCTGATGACCCCGAGGCTCCCGGAGCATAAAGAATGTGGGTAGAAATTACCGATATTAAGGGTGGCGTGTTTTCAGGATACTTAGACAATGATCCGGCATATATAAAAGATCTCAAACATAAAGATCCAATTGAATTTAACGAATGCCATATCATTGATACAGAACTAAACGATCCAGTTACTTCAATAACCGAAAAGTACATCAAGCGTTGTTTCGTAACGAACAACATCCTTTATGAAGGGAGACCAGTTGGTTATCTATATCGTGAAGAACCAGATCACGAAGATGATAGCGGCTGGAGGTTTACCGCCGGTGACGAGACGGAAGAGTACATGGATGATGCTGATAATTTATCATGCGTTTCGTTAGGTGCGGTGCTTCGTGAAGATGACAGCATTCTTACATTACTAGAACGAGAGGCGGGAGTTGAATTAGTGAAAGATGAGCACGGTAATTTCGTCGAGTTACATGACTAAAACAGATAACAAAGCCAGCCAGAGGGACAGCCAAACCGCTGCGCGCTTTGTCTGCCCCTGCTGGCGGCGATAAGTCAGGTTTGGGTGTTGAGTATGAAACTAGAAAATGAACTTGGTTTATCTAGTATTTACATTGACTTGAGTTTTGTGTTGCTGATCTTCTTTGTTTTAATTTTGCCTTTACAAAGAGAATCTGCAATTTCAGTAATAAAAGGCAGTTCAGTTGAAAAATGTGGTCAATTTGCAAATTGGTGTAGCAATAATGCACCTATAAAAATTGCGATTGAAAATGACGGAACTGTAAGCTTTTTCCCATTTGGAGGAAAGGTAATTTTCGACATTAATGATGTTACCGAGCTCAATAAATATGTATATAACTTACAAGGTAAATTTGAAGCTGAATATGCGTGGGTATACATAGCGGAAAATGTGCCAGTAAAAAATAGTATTTCAGTTTCGTCATTGTTAAATGAAAAATGGAGTAGCCCATATTGTTTGGGCTGACTTATAACAAAGTTGTAAATGCGGACAAATAACGGTTGGCTTTGTTCGTGCTTCACAAATTTTAGCCAACTATTTTTTGCCGTTTACAACGGCGTTGTAAGCCAAGGGGACAGCATGGAAAACAATTACTGGTTCATCATTTTAGCATTAGTAGCTCTATTAAATTTAGTTGTTTCTATTTATTTGGCTAAGAGAAGCGATTTAGAAGTTTTTCAAAAAGTAGCTCAAATTATTCTTGTTTGGCTAATTCCAGTATTTGCAGCTATTGGGTTGTGGCTATTCCACCGCTCACAAGATATACCTCTTGGCTCATCAAAGCCTTTCGGCGGTGGTTCAAGCGATAGTTCAAATATCTCTGGTGGCGGAGATTAAAAGGTTTATAACAAGCAATTAAACAGGGATCAAAACAGCGGGCTCTTCGCTTCGCTCAATTTTAGCCCACGACTTTTAACCCGTTAATCGAGCGTTATAAGCACAGGGAGAACAATGCGTAATATTCTAATAATATTTTACTTTTTCTCATTTGCATCTTTTGCGGATATGGTGCCGCCAGACGTTGAGTTAACACCAAAAAATGCATTTTGCCTTGGCTTTACTTTAGAGCGCCCAACCGATGAATTTGTTGGTTTAAATTACCCGAAAGTCATCGAAGGAAAGTGGACTCCTGTTTCAACAGTGGTCGAGTACAGGTTAAATGAAAACCCAATATTCATTACAAAAACAAACTTCGAAAAAGTAAATGAGCTAGATGCAACTGTAATTCTCGGGTTTCACGAAACTATTCATTCGGGTGGCGACGCAGCAGTTTTAATTACATACCAATGCACTAGTAAATGCGGAACAAACTATTTAAAAAGTTACAGCGTCCCCTCGATTGTTAAGTATATTGAAGCCAATGTGAAGCAATGCTTATAACAACTGATTTCAGATAATAAGTGCGACACTCTGGGATCGCGTAGAAGAGGAAGCCAACTGCTGAAAGTGGTACGCTCTTCTCGCCAAAGAAACAAGCAGTACTATCATGAGATATCGGCAGTTGACCGAGGGCAGAAGATACCAGATTTCCATATTATTGGAAGAGGGGTTCTCTGCTACTGAGATCGCCAAAAAATAAAATGCCATCGCTCCACCGTTTATCGAGAGTTAAATAGGTATAAAGTGAAAGGAGCCCTATTGCCCTGATTCGGCGCATGTAATGGCTACGGGGAAGCGTAAAGCAGCACAGATATACCGAATTCCTCAAAAACGTATCGGCTTTATCTGAATATTGCTGCAAGCAGATTGGAGCCCGGAGCAAGTTTCAGCCGTTTTGATGAGCGTGGAGCAAACGAAAATGCAAATGGCCTGCTACGGCAATATATAAAGAAAGGCACCGATTTGAGAGAAGTAAGTGATGCGGATGTTGATTTCGCCGATGTCGCGGATAAATTATCGGCCAAGAAAGTGTTTGAGTTTTAAGCAGCCAGTCGTGGTATTCAAAGAAATGACGCAGGCTGCTTAATTTTGGAAAGAGTGTCGCACTTCAAAGTTGAATTCGGGCCTTATGAATATCGCATGTTCAATTTACTGTACAAGTAGGATGGTGAAGTTTATACTTGTTCCATTAAATGTACATGTGGAGGTTATTATGAGAATCGTATCTTTTACTGAAGCTAGAAATGGTCTTAAAGCTGTTTTGGACGGCGTAGTTAATGACGCTGATACAACAGTTATTACACGCCGTGATTCTGAAGATGCTGTGGTTATGTCTCTAGACTATTACAATAGCCTTATGGAGACAGTGCACTTACTACGCTCTCCTCAAAATGCTGAACACCTAAACCGTTCTATAACACAGTACCGTGCTGGTAAAACAACAGCACGAGAGTTAATTGATGAGTAGTAGCCAGCGTTTACTATCGTGGACTGATGACGCTTGGGATGATTACTCATATTGGCAAACTCAAGACAAGAAAACACTCAAGCGCATCAACAAACTCATCAATGATGTTAAGCGTTCTCCATTTGAGGGCATAGGTAAACCAGAACCGTTAAAAGAGAACTTATCAGGTTTTTGGTCTCGTCGTATTGATGATACTAATAGGCTTGTTTACGCAGTCGATGATCAAGCGATAACAATAATTTCATGTCGTTACCACTACTAAACCAGGTTCAGCGAACTGGCATCTAACAAAGCATTTAAGAGTGATTCGCAATGCGTGGCATTTTTACTATGCGTTGCGTTTAATGTTTTAGGTGGTATGCAGGGACTTAGGTGTTGCGTTGCTCACACCTTAAC
>NZ_NKHF01000111.1 GCF_002744175.1 Pseudoalteromonas piscicida | reverse complement strand
TTTGTGTACGCCCGACATGGGCATTAACTAATGAGGTGAAAGTCCTCTGTAGGAAGATCACCGTTTAAATAACTGATTGTTATTAAACGATAACTACTAGCGAATGGCAAGTGCAAATCCGCGAGGGGTTGTATGGAGGAAGCCGCTAGCAAAATTGCGAGCTGATGAACAAAAACATCATACTAGGCGCAGGCTGAAGACGAGTTAGCACAAGATAACGAAGTCACGTGATCTAACGGCCACCGTAAATGATGCAGTTGTGCAATGAAAGTTAATGTTCTTATTCGGGGAGAGCTGGATAACATGCGGCCTGCGCTATCGCTGCGGAAAATACCAGTAAGTGGCTGGTCAATCAACCCCTTGGCGTGCTATTTGGTTGCGAAATAGACTACGAGCGAAACCACTGCAACACCCACCGATACGCACGCAGCGCAATTTAGAGCAATTTATTTTGTGATTATCCAGCAGTCAGCAGACGGCATAGTAGCCAAACACCTATCGTAATGGATGGGACACGGTGAAGGCCTGAACATTTAACCGAAGGAATACTTCATGTCTTACTTACATAACTATACGCCACAGCCCTGTGGTTCTGATATGCAGCGTAATGCAGTGCAATCAACCTTCAACTTTGATTTATTTGAACACGTTTTATCAAACGATAACCTTCAACGCGCATGGAAGCAGGTTAAAGCCAACAAAGGTGCAGCGGGTGTAGATGGTATGAAAATAGACCAATTTATCGACTGGGCAAAACAACACTGGCAACAGTGCAAAGCTCAACTCGAAAATGGGACTTATCGTCCACAACTGGTCAAACGCGTTGAAATTGATAAACCCGATGGTGGAAAACGGCAACTCGGAATACCCACAGTAGTCGACCGGGTTATCCAGCAAGCCATTACTCAGGTTTTATCGCCCATCATTGATAGCACATTTTCAGATAACAGCTTTGGTTTTCGTCCTAACCGTAACGGCCAACAAGCAGTGAAGCAAGTTCAACAAATGATTAAATCTAAACGCAATATTGCGGTAGATGTCGATTTGTCAAAGTTCTTTGACCGAGTCAATCACGACTTATTGATGCGAAATTTATCACGTCATGTCAAAGATAAACGCTTGCTCAAACTCATTGGCCGTTATTTGAGAGCTGGATTTGATGACAATGGCACGCTAATCCCGAGTTTAGAAGGAGTACCGCAAGGCGGCCCTCTTTCACCTTTATTATCCAACATTATGCTGGATGATTTAGACAAAGAATTGGAGCAACGAGGTCACCAATTTACCCGTTACGCTGATGATTTTATAATCTTAGTAAAATCAAAACGTGCAGGCGAACGTGTACTTGCCAGCGTTACTCGGTTCCTTGAAACTAAACTCAAATTGTTTGTTAACACGGATAAAAGTCAGGTGGTTAAAACCACACAAAGTAAATTCTTAGGGTTTACCTTTAAACGTGGAGCAATCAAATGGCATGACAAAACCCTGCATAAATTTAAGCGACAGGTACGCATTTTAACTAACCGTAATTGGGGCGTGAGCATGCAATATCAGCTGTTTAAATTAAGCCAATATCTAAGCGGATGGATCAATTATTTTGGTATTGCAAACGCATACCAGCAATGTGTTGACCTAGACCAATGGATAAGGCGCAGGATCAGGATGTGTTACTGGCGACAATGGCGAAAACCGAGAACTAAAGTGAGAAACCTGATGAAGCGTGGAGTTCATGTGCAAGCAGCCGTTGCCTGTGGCATCACAAGTAAAGGGCCTTGGCGCAGTTCCAAAACAGCCGGTATTCAACAGGCTTTAAGCTTAAATTATCTGAAAAACGAGGGACTATATTCACTCAAAGACGGATGGATAAAAGTGCATTACCCAAACGGGTAATCTGTTAGATGAAACGCCCTGTGCGGACCCGCATGCAGGGTGTTGTGGGGGCTGAGGGCTAGATACCCTCGGCTACCCGATTA
>NZ_NKHF01000073.1 GCF_002744175.1 Pseudoalteromonas piscicida | reverse complement strand
GCAATTCAACAGGGATAAAAAACTTGCGGGCTATTCGCTTCGCTCAATTTTAGCCCACAATTTTTTACCCGTTAATCGGGCGTTAGGCATACAAGGAGATATCGTGGCAAGGCATAACTTTTCAGATTTATTTGACTTATATCCAGCAATAATTAGCGAGATGCCAACTGAGTTTACTAGTCATCAATTCATTCTAAAGCTTGCACAAAAGAACCAACCTGCTTATGTTCAAGCTTTATCTGCATACTGCGAAAAAGGTGAACCTTTCTTAACTGTGCATCAACAACTTTCAAAGCAATTAGCTAAACATCATGAGCTAATAAAACCTTTAGGTGACAAACCAAGTAAAGATATTTTTGGTAATTCCAATAGTTGCAAGGCATGGTTAAAGTATGCCTAACAAACGCTTTAACCAAGGGACGCAAAACAGCAGGCTTGCGCTCCTTCGTCGCTAATTTTAGCCTGCTATTTTGCGCCGGTTAAGCG
>NZ_NKHF01000107.1 GCF_002744175.1 Pseudoalteromonas piscicida | reverse complement strand
ATCGCGAGGTTAACTCGCTCCCACCGAGGTGGGAGGTGGTTTATCCACCGATTTGTGTGTAACTCCTAGATGGAAGGCGCCGTAGGCTTTTCCATTCTACAAAGGTTTGAAAAAGCTCCAAGCAATGAAACGACTTTTTTTGTTGCCTTGATCCATTTCAATCACTTTTACTTGCTCCGCGGAGACCTGTTTAAGCTGCTTTTGCAGTACTTTTATATTGTCTTTATTGGAGACAAGTGAGGTAAACCAATAAACTTGCTCTTTAAATTCGGTACTTTCTGAGATCATATCGAGCAAAAATCGTTTTTCTCCGCCTTCGCACCATAGCTCTTGCGCTTAACCGCCAAAGTTAAGTGCAGATTTAGGGGAGCGATTAAGGTTTTTCCATTTTCTTTTCGTACCTTTATGTGCTTCTTCTTCACTGGCATGAAACGGTGGATTACACATAGAGAAGTGAAATTGCTGATCAGCCTTTATAACGGATCTGAAGAAATGTTGAGACTGCTTTTGTTGAATGACCTTGACTGGGAGCTTGTTCAATTCAGCGATTGTTTTGGCGCATTTTATTGCTATTGGGTTGATATCACTGGCAACAAACCGCCAATTGTATTCTTTGGCGCCTAAAATTGGATAAATAAGATTTGCGCCTGTACCAACATCTAACCCTTGAACCTGTTCTGATAGCTTACTATCAACTAATAGATCGTTCAGTGCATGGATATAATCGGCCCTTCCCGGCACGGGCGGGCATAAAAACTGTGGCGGAATATCCCAAAATTCAATCTGATACTCGGTCTTCAGCAGGGCTTTGTTCAACAGCTTAACAGCATCAGGATTGGTAAAGTCAATGCTTTGTAATCCGTCTGGTTTATTGAATACAAATTCTTTTAGGGCGGGTTCAGCTGCGGTCAGCTTATCTATGTTATAGCCTGCACTATGTTTGTTTTTAGGGTGCACTGTGTTCTCGGATAAATAAAAATGATTATAACACTTTTACTTTGGTTCTTAAGCGTTGAAGAGTTTACTTACTAATTAATCAACTGGTACGATGAGGAAAGTGTTCGAAAACAAGAATAAAAAATGATAGATCAACAATCGTTGTTAATTGATATTGAGGATGGTCATCAGCTTCACCTTCGTTATATCGCAAAACCCAACAGTAACGGCCCTATTGTATTCTTTATGCACGGTGCTGTAGAGAATGGAAAAATCTTTTACACCGAGAGTAATAAAGGCTTAGCGCCTTTTCTTGCCGAACATGGATACCGATGTTTTGTTGGAGATTTAAGAGGGCGAGGTGGAAGTATTCCTCAGATCGACCCTGATGCGCACTATGGACAAACGGAGTCGATTCTTCACGAGATCCCTGAAATGCTGAATTTTATTGAGCAGTACGCAGGTAATAGGCCTGAATATTGGGTTGCGCACTCTTGGGGTGGCGTATTGATGAATAGTGTGCTGGCACGTTTTCCGAATGAAATTGCGCATGTAAAGGCATGCGTCTATTTTGGGTCTAAACGTAGCTTACATAACAAACATCCCAGTAAGTTGCTAAAAGCGAACTTAATTTGGTTTAACCTAGCCCACTATTTTTCCAAAAAGCACGGTTACTTGCCTGCAAAAAAACTGGGATGGGGGAGTGATGATGAATCTGTTAAGTCACATGCGCAAAGTGCCGATTGGGCTAAGAGGAACCCTTGGATAGACTCGGATGACGGTTTTGATTACGCCAAAGCACTACAACAAACTAAGTTGCCACCGACCTTACATATAGCGGGAGTAAAAGATAAGGCATTAGCACAGCCTGTTGATATTCAAGCATTTATAAATGAGTCGGGAAAGGGGATCCAAACGCTTAAGATTTATGGCAAAAAACATGGTCACAAACATGATTATGGGCACATTGATATGCTCACCCATAAACATGCCCGAGATGATCAATTTAAGGATTTGCTTGCGTGGTTTGAGCGTTTTGCTCAGGATTCATCATCGTCTCAATAAAAGTGTCGTAGCGCTGCCACCTTTCGAGTGGCGCCGTGCTAATTGGCTTTCTAACTTGAGCTTTACTTAATGTATGTACTGGCTTTTTAGACTTATGAAACGCTAAACACTCTGGCTCGTACTTTTGGTACATAAAGCCCAAGCAGCGCTTGATGGTTTTTTCGGGTTCAGCAATAAGCTGTTCATAGCTTAGCGTATAGATATTGTTTTTCATAAACGTCTTAAAGTGGGTCATTAAGTCGGACTGTGCTTGTGCATAAAGTGCAAACTCACTCAATGAACAAAAGTAAGGCTCATTCTCGGCAAAATGATTGCTATACACAGACCAAGCCGTTGCTTTAAGATTTCGAGTCAAGTGGATTATCTTGGCCTCTGGAAATAGCTTGTATATTAAGCCTAGATTTTGAAAGTTAGCAGGCAGTTTATTGATCACAACTTCTTCAGATACACGGTAACGTTTTATTTCATCAACATAGAGGATCCGACAATGATCTAGCATCGCATTGCTCAATTGATCCAAGCACGCTGGGAATGCCGAGTTATTGCGCATGCACAAGTAGGGCACGATTTGGTCGCTTATCACTGTGTTCTCACCTAGTGTACCAACGTGTGAGTGTTGGACCAGCATCTGCTCCAGTAGGGTAGACCCGGTGCGCGGAAGGCCAACAATAAATACCGGTATAAAAGTGGTTTTAACGATATCGCTTGGCCTATTAAAAAATGACTGACCACAATGTTGCTTAATCGACTCAAAAAATGGCAACATATCGCTGGTTCGAAACTCACTCAATAACAATTGCGTATCATTAGCTAGCGCAAAGTTTTCTTGTGCCGCATCGTAATCGCCTAAGCGCTCTTGGCATTTGGCTTTCGCATAATAAACCACGGTTTTGAGCCTTGGTGCTTCAAATTCATCTTCCAGTTTAGTCAGCATGGCTAAATAGTCTGGTAGCGCTGCTGGTTTTGACATTTGCACTAATTCATAGAGCATAAATGCAGTGACGGCGCCATGCGGACAGTCCAATCCAGCTTTAAAAACGTTTTCTGCTTGTTCAAGAAAGCCATAATCTAAGTAAAACTGTCCGAGCTGATAGTGAGCCTGGGCGTTATGCTTGGCAATACTTAAGGTATATTCGAGCACCGTCTTGGCATCGACAGGAGAGCCAACAGCTAAAAACGCATCTGCAAGGGCAAAAAGAGGTTCTAACATTTTTGGTAGATGTTCGCAGGCACGCTTTAAATAATAAATTGCATTGTCATATTGCTCTAAGCGCATGCAAATGCGACCTACGCCAAATAATGCAGCTCCATTGTTCGGAGATTGTTTTAAAACCGACTTATACATAAACTCGGCTTCGCGAAGCTTATTCTCTGCCAATAGCTCATTGGCTCGCTTTAATAACAACATTTTAATAATCGATTTTGTAAACTTAGCTATAGGATAAAAATAAAAAGGCGAAATAGCTAATGCTAGTTCGCCTTTGTTTCTGGGTTACAGTAAAAGTTAGAACGTATAAGTTGCTTTGACGTAGTAGAAACCACCATTGATACCATATGGTGAAGTTTCATAGTATTTGCCACCCCAGTTATTATTTGGGATGCCAGTCGCGTCGAAGAAGTCTAGTTCTTCTGCATCTTGGTCAAAGATATTGTTTGCACCAACAGACAAGCTGATTGAGTCAGTCGCATAGTAAGTTAGCTCAGCGTCAAAAGTGAACGTTGAGTCAGCTGTTTTTGCTGTCGCATCATAATCGACGTGAACGCCTTGATACTCACCAAAGTAGTTCATGCGAACAAAGCCTGAAAAGTTATCCCACTGCTGAGCCCACGTTAACGTACCTCTATGTTTAGGTAGGTCATTTTCTAGGCGAGATACTTTAAAATCACCCGTAATTGCAGAGAAGCGGTCAACTTCAGTCTCATTCCAGTTGTAAGCTGCACTGAAGGTTGCATAGCCACCTAGCATATCCATTGAGTAGTTACCTACTAAGTCGATACCTTGCGTTGTAGTATCAAAATCGTTAGTGAAGAAACTTACTTGTGCTAGGTTGTCTACGTTTGGCACCCCTGCTGCTTTCAGAGCAGCTTTATCATCTTGATCAAGCTCAATCTTTTCCGATTGGCTCAAACGGTCTGTTACTTCAATATTGTAGTAATCAAGTGTGATGAATAAGTCGCCCGAGCGATAAACAGCGCCTAACGTGTAACTTTCAGATTCTTCCGGTTGAAGCTCTGAACCACCTAATTGCAATGAAATCGGGTTTGTTGGAGGTAGCAGTGCTGAATCTACCAGTACACCACTACTTAGGTTTGTTTGTACGTTAGATACGTTGGCCTGACCAACGGTTGGTGCCCTAAAGCCTGTGCTCACAGAGCCACGTACCGAGAAGTCTTCAGTGACATGATACTGACCGGTGATCTTAAAGTTAGTAGTCGAGCCAAAAGTGTCGTAATCTTCGAAACGAAGGGCCCATCCCATCATAAAGTCTTCAGTAAACGGCGTTTCAATATCAACATAAGCTGCATAGTTACGGCGTGTGTATTCGCCGGCAGCTGAAGGTTTGAAGCCTGGGAATCCATTGGAACCAATGCCGAAGCCTTGTTCTGTCAGCGGGCCTGCAATGAATGAGGCTTCGTCACCAGCAAGAACTTCGAATGTTTCTTCATGCCATTCAAGACCCGCAGCAACATTCACATCATACGCTAAATCAAAATCATAGCCCTTTGATACATCAAAGTTAAAGTTCTTTTCTAACTGGATATATTTACCAGGACTGAAGTCCATCGGAGTATCTGGACCCATTGATGCGTTTACGGTATTGGTAATAAAGTATCTCGACTCGTTGCGGCCAACAGAGCCACTCAAGTCCCAGTATGCGCCGTCTAAGAAACCGTCTTTAAATTCACCTCTTACACCCATAGTTAAAGATGTATCTGTGATGTTACCACCAAAATTAGGCGTGAAGCCCGCTGGAAGTAATTGGTTGAAGGCGAAACAGTTGGCCGCATCTAATTGTCCCAATGCTGTTGGGTCTGGTAACCCATTTGCTTGGATCTCAACAATCGGACAGTCTAATTGTGCATCCAAACCACCGTCTAACGCACCCACAAGCACAGTTGGTGTTGCTGCATCCCATGCTGCTTGTTGATCCTCGTCTGTTGGGCTTCTTCTCATTGGCACGCCATTAACGAGCCTAATTGTACCGCCATAAACACCTGGACGAGTTGTTGGGTTACGATAATAGAAGCCGCCTTTAACATCTCGTTCTGAATAGTTACCGAACATGTAGAAGTGAGCGTTGTCTGTTACGTCAACTCCAACATTACCAAAAATGCTAATGTCGTCTTTGATTTCTGGTGCGCCCCAAATTTGTGCGGGATCCGCTACACCTTCTAAGCCTGCACCAGCAAATGCTGCTGCGTCTGGACGCTGTACACTGCGGCTTGTAGCATCGGCTTCTTTATACTGAAAGCTTAGGTTTGCAAAGCCATCATCGGTAAACGGTAAACCAATGTTTCCTTCGATAACGGTCGTATCGCCGTCACCCTCATAGTACTCACCTTGACGAACAGAGAAAGAACCCCCTTCGCTGGCGTCCTTAAGTACAAAGTTCATTACCCCGGCAATTGCATCAGAGCCGTATTGCGCTGCTGCACCATCACGAAGTACTTCAACTTGTTTCAAAGCAATACTAGGGATCACTGAAATATCAGGACCCTGAGCACCATCGTTGATACCGCCACCTAAAAATGCAATGACCGATGAGCGGTGACGACGTTTGCCATTTAATAAAATGAGCGTGCTGTCAGCGGGTAGGCCACGTAAGTTAGCCGGTCTTACTAAGGTTGCGGCATCACTGATTGGGTTGGCGTGTACGTTCAGTGAAGGAACGGAGCCTTTTAGGAGTTCCAGCATGTCAGAGCCTGCGGCCTTAGACATGTCTTCTGCACCAATGATATCGATAGGCACCGGTGATTCGCCAACAGAGCGAGGCGCTGCCCTTGAACCAACGACGGCGATTTTTTCGATTTTCTCATCTGCTTTAGGTTGTTCGGCCTCTTCAGCCATTGCGGTTGTTGTAAGAAGTGAAGTAGTTGCTGCTGAAGCTAGCGCAAGGCGAATTGCACGGCGCAGCGTGTTACTTTTTTGTCTCATCCTGTTTCCCCAGTTGATTGTTGTTGTCATACCAATAAAAAGGTCATTTATAATATTTTTACCTTTAATACACATATAATTTAATTTGCTATGTGTTGGCAAGCGCTTTTTTAAAATTAGCAGTGATTTTTGAAACTGCAACTTTTCCAATAACTTTTTGTTTAGTTTAGAAAGAATATAAAAATGGAGAGGGTAAGCTATTGTTAGAAATGATTTTTTAGCTTGCTCAGGTACTTTTTTGAGCAAATGCCAATTTGTTTGAAATCTTTAGAAACACAATTTCGCTTAAAAATAGGAAAGAGCACTATTGTATTTTTGTAGATTATTTGAATAGGTATAGCACTAATACTTTACGTTGAGCTAGATGGTAAGTGTTTGTATGTGCATTTTGCCGTTTTGTCGGAGAAAGGGCTGTTTTAGTAAGTTCATGCTTTATCAATTTGTAAAGCGTGCATTTTGTACCAATGGCTAATAGCTAAAAGAGTCAAAACTTTGATAGACTCAAGGTAACACTACTTTTGAGTTAATGAATGAAACTGATCAAAGTTGTCCATAAAGCACCGATGCGCGTTGCTCGGATCAGTAAACGTCGACAGCAAATTAGGCTACGTCGAGCAATGATTGCACTCAAGTGCGCCCTTGAGCAGGAGAAGCAAGAAACCAAGGAGATGCTTGAAATCTACAAGCGCTACACTTTGGGTCGGGCGGAAAAGACCGAGCTCAAGACTGCTAATGCGCAACTTGTTGATATTTTAAAAGGCTTAGGCTTGGGTGTGTTTGCAATACTGCCTTTTGCGCCGATCACTATTCCCATCATCGTCAAAGTGGGTCATTTAGTCGGAGTTGATGTGCTACCAAGTTCATTCAACCTGAAAAAAAAGCCAACAGACACCAAGAATTCGTGAATTTTCCTTTTAGCCTTGTTAGTCTAAGCAAGAACATTATAAATTTGAGGCCTACATGAACAATCTAGTCGTTCACTCTTCTATGGGTACACCCATTTCTATTTTCTCCGCGACAGACCTTGCATCGTGGCAAGCAAAACAATCAGAAACCGTTCAACTATTTGTTAAAACGGCACAACTTCAGTCACAAAAAACCATCGTTATTCCCGCTTTGGAGTCTGATGAGGTTGAGCGAGTTATCGTTTTGGTTGAAGAAGATGCCGACTTTTGGGCTTTAGGCGATCTAGCAAAACAGTTACCTAAAGGCACGTATACGCTAGACGTTGCTAAAGAACAAGTTGAAAGCAATGCCATTGCCTTTTTACTCGGTGCATACCAGTTTTCAGCCTATAAAGACCTTACTCCTATTGTTGCTAAACTGGCGATTGCCGATGAGCAGACGTATCACAAAGTTAAGGCTGCAGTTGAATCAATTAACCTTGCTCGTGACTTGGTAAATACACCTGCCGCAGATATGATGCCGCAGCATATGGCTGAGGTAATGGAAGAGCTTGCAGAGCAATATGGTGCTGATTTTGAACAAATCGTTGGCGATGAGCTACTAGAGCAAAATTATCCGACTATTCATATGGTTGGTCGTGCAAGCGACAATGCCCCTCGATTATTAGATTTACGCTGGGGCGATGATAAACACCCTAAGCTGACTCTCGTAGGTAAAGGCGTATGCTTTGACTCTGGTGGGCTCGATCTAAAACCTGCGTCTGGTATGCGTAACATGAAAAAGGACATGGGCGGTGCCGCACATGTTATTGCACTTGCGAATATGGTGATGGCTGCAAAGCTACCGGTTCGATTGCGTGTACTGATCCCTGCGGTTGAGAATGCGGTTTCACGTAATGCGTTCAGACCGGGTGACGTGATCAAAACGCGTAAAGGGATCACAGTTGAAATAGATAACACCGATGCCGAAGGGCGCTTAGTACTATGTGATGCATTAGCTGAAGCTCAAACGGAATCTCCAGCGCTCTTGGTTGATTTCGCTACCTTGACCGGCGCATGTCGCATTGCATTAGGTACGGAGTTACCCGGTTTTTATTCAACGGATCAAAAAATCGCTTCAGAACTAATGGAAATAGGCCTAAACAATGCGGATCCAATTTGGCAGCTACCGCTATTTGATCAATACAAGGCATTGTTTAAGAGCGATGTAGCCGATATTGCAAACTGTGGTTCAACGCCATTTGGTGGTTCTATTACAGCGGCACTTTATTTAAAAGAGTTTGTTGAGCCTAAGACGACTCCTTGGCTTCACTTTGATGTGATGGCGTGGAACTTAAGAGCACTGCCAGGAAGACCTGTAGGTGGTGAGGCTCTTGGGCTAAGAACTATGTTTAGCTATCTTGAGAAGAAATTTAGCTAAAGATTTTATCAAAAGCCCAGCGATGATTAATCTGCTGGGCTTTTATTTAGCCGTTATTCGGCGCTTTTCTCTGGAATATTTTCCAAGATCCCTTTCATTTGTTGCCAGTACAAACCAACACTTGCAATCTCGACTTTTTCTTCAGGCGAGTGCGGGAACTTAATGGTGGGACCAAAAGAAATCATGTCCATATTTGGATACGGCTCCTTAAAGAGACCACACTCTAAGCCTGCGTGTATCACCATAATATGGGGCTTTTCACCATAGATTGACTCATACATATCACGGAATATCGCGAGTACTTGAGAGTTAGGATCTGGCTTCCAACCCGGGTAAGCACCGCTAAACTCGATGTTGGCAGCGGTAAGTTCGGCAAGCGAGCGCAGCATACCTTCGACATCGCTTCGGCCAGAATCAATCAGGGAACGGATCAGGCACAGTACTTCAAGGTTATCAGCTGAAGTTGAAATGACACCCATATTAAGGGACGTTTCAACAACCCCTTGAATATCATCGCTCATACGAATAACGCCATTTGGACATGCGTTGAGTAGCGCCAATACTTTGCTTTGGCTTTGCGCTGTCATTGCCAAATCGTGTTTATCTACCGTACTGAGCGCAAAGGTGATTCCTGTTTCAATGGCACTAAGTTCTTGTTTTACTGTGGTTTCATATTGCTCAATCAGAGACTGAAGTTGGTCAATTTTACTACTGTCAAAGCTCACCGTCGCATAAGCTTCACGAGGGATTGCATTACGCAAGGAGCCACCTTTGATGGCTATCAGTTTAAGGTCAAAATCTCCAATGTGGTGCTTTAAAAGTCTTGCCAAAAGCTTGTTGGCATTTGCGCGGCCGGTATGTATATCAACGCCTGAATGTCCGCCGCGTAGGCCCTTAAGCGAGAGCTCAAATACTTGGTGGTGTGCTGGGATTGCTTCACGTTCAAGGGGGAGCGTGATTGAGGCGTCAACACCGCCGGCACAACCCATGTAGATCTCGCCTTCTTGCTCGGAGTCGGTATTGAGTAAGATTTCACCTTCTAGCCAACCAGACTCTAAGCCAAAAGCACCACTCATCCCCGCTTCTTCATCAACCGTTAGCAATACTTCAAGTGGGCCGTGTTTGATGTCGTCAGAGTCCAGTACGGCAAGGCAAGATGCCATACCAATACCGTTATCTGCGCCGAGTGTGGTGCCCGTTGCTGTTACCCAACCATTATCAACGAATGGTTTAATTGGATCGTTGGCAAAGTCATGGTCGGTATCATCATTTTTCTGTGGCACCATATCGATATGTGCTTGTAGTACAACAGGCTTTCGATTTTCCATGCCTGGGGTAGCCGGTTTTTTAATAAAAACGTTACCCGTTTCGTCGCGACGAACCGCTAGGTTTTTACTGTTAGCCCACTCAACAATAAAGCCAGCTAATGCTTCTTCGTGTTTTGATGGGTGAGGAATGGCACAAATTTGGTCAAAGAATTTCCAAATGGCTTGAGGTTCTAATTGACTGATCTCGTTATGCGCTTTAAGCACCGTAAACTCCTTGGGTGAGAGATAATAATGTAACAATATTACCACTCACCGAAGGATAAGATCGAGTCATTAACCTTAACTTTAGTTAAGGAACGCCCGTGTAGTATAAAAGCTGCGCAATTATTGGGCTTTGTACCCATTGTATTTAGTACGCCTGCTATTTTGAAGTGGGGAAATAACAGGCGCACCGTGCTTGCCCAAGATAAATATATCCAAATAGGCAAGGCAAAAATGTTGCTGGTCTATTGCAAGCAAATTTAACGCAGGAAAAAGGGATAACAGCTGCAAGAGAAGCAGTTGTTATCCCGAGTTCAGGTTATTTTATTGTCCTAAATAAGAAGTTTTTATGGTGCTAATATGTTATTGCACCCTTCAAATTGATTAGGGAAGTAAATTAATTGGTATTACTTACCGCCACGGCAGGTGCAATTAACTCAAGACCGGTTTTATCGCAAGCGGGTAAGCAGGCGTTAGAGGTTGCGATTGGCGTGACCCTTTCTCCCCATTTTAAATAGCTGGCTGCCCAAGTAAGGCCTGCCCCAAATGCCGCAGACATTATATTAGCGTGCGGTTGGATTAAGCCATTCTCAACAGCTTCACAAAGCGCAATTGCAATCGTTGCAGCAGAAGTGTTGCCATACTTATCGATATTCACCATTACCTTATCGTCAGCAATTTCTAATCGATTTTGAATCGCTTGAATAATACGCAGATTTGCTTGGTGAGGGATGAGCACATCAATATCATCCAAAGAAAGCGAGGCTTGCGTTAATACGTCATCGCACGCTTCACTCATGCCTTTTACCGCACGTTTAAAGATCTCTCTACCTTCAAAAGACAGATCCGACGGTCCAGTACCTGCACAGCGGTCCATATCGGTGCCATAATTTGGAATGTGTAGAATACTGCGATCTGAGCTATCGCAACCGGTTTTAGTGCCAAGTAGGCCGGCTGGTTCATCGCTCGCTTCGAGCACTACGGCACCAGCACCGTCACCAAATAATACGGCACTATCGCGCTTGGCCCAGTTAACATACCAAGTCATACGCTCAGCGGCGACAACAACGGCCTTTTTGATCATACCTGCTTGGATCTGTGCAGTGGCATTTTGTAAAGCGTATAAAAAGCCTGAACATGCGGCATTGGTGTCGCATGCAGCAGCGCCAACCGCACCAATATTCTTCTGCACTAAAGAAGCGGTATTGGCGACCATAGTTGAAGGCGTACAAGTTGCAAGTAGTACGAGATCAATATCTTTGCCATCAAGACCTGCACAGGCTAATGCATGTTGGCTGGCAACCGTTGCAAGCTCTGCGGTGCTAACGTGGCTAACGCGTCTGGATTTGATCCCTGTTCTTGTACTGATCCACTCGTCGTTTGTGTCAACGACAGTGCTAATTTCATCATTGCTGATACTGGCTGGTGGAATACATTTACCCCAGCCTGTGATTTTTGCATAAACCATAGTGTCTCTTAATCTAATCCGACCAGTTGGCCAATCTTTTCTTTATACCAAATCCTTCACGGTATTGCCATAAAAGCGAAGCAGTCCATGATTTTCTGGACATTCACTGATTTTGATCAGGGCCATTACTACTAAATATAGGTATAATTTGGCCATCTTTGCTAGAAATTGTGTCTTCTTATGAAAATAGCGTTTTCCCCAAGCTCTGCATTAGGGCAACTGTTGCTGTTACGCTCAGTCGCTATTGTGATCCAAATCCTCATGTTAATGATCGCCGCATTGGTATTTGGTAAACAGTTTGATTTTGTTGCTGTGGTTGGCGTTGTCGCTGCGGAGTCGGTTTTTCAGCTTTTAAGTATTTATGCATACCGAAACACCAAAGAAGCTGCACCCATTGGCATGACCATGCAGCTATTGGCTGATATTTTATTTCTCACTATTTTGCTCGACCTAACTGGTGGCGCAACCAATGCGTTTGTATCTTTATTGGTATTGCCAACGGTGATTGCCGCAGTGACTATTCCCACCATCAATATGCTAATGGTATCGGCGAGCGCTATTGGGGCTTACAGCTATTTGTATGTCAAGATGTCTCATGAACATGTACACCATATGGATATGTCGACACACCTACTTGGCATGTTGGTCAATTTTACTTTTACCATCATCGTAGTGGCTACCGTTGTGAGTCTTTTGGTCAAACAAAATCGCAAAAAAGAGCGTGCGATAGCAGCCCTCAGAGAGCAGCAATTGCAGCAGGAGCAGCTCATTGCACTTGGTAGTGCAGCGGCACAAGCAACCCATCAACTGGCGACACCCATCGCACACTTGGCGCTGCTGCATGAAGAGTTAGAGGAGTCTTATCCGAATGACCCTGGTGTTCAAGAGATGTCTACTCCTTTGGGAAAGTGCAAAGAGCAGCTCGACGTTTTTAGAGAATTTACCGAATACTTAAAGTCGGCATCGAAACAAGCAATGTCAATAACTCAGTTTGCAGAGCAGCTTAAGGGGTTAGCTAATTTGCAGTTTCCGCAGCAGCACTTTAAGTTTGATTTGCATGGACTGGATGGGGCTGTGTGCGACGACCCCATGCTCACCCCCTCGATATTAAACCTGATAAGTAACGGTGTAAGAGCAAACGAAGCATCTGGAAAGTCTGAGATAAAGGTAAGTATTAGCTCACTCTCTACTCATCATGTTATCACCATCTTAGACAGTGGTATTGGGATCGATGAAAAGAGACTCAAGCAGCTTGGTCACCAAGTGGTCTCTAGCGAGTCGGGGTTAGGAATGGCAGTATTATTAAGCCACGCCACCATTGAGCGTCTTGGTGGGCAGCTAGCAATAGAAAATAACAACACGGGTGGCACTAAGTGTACGATTACATTACCAAAGGTGAGCGATGAAACTACTGTTAGTTGAAGATGATGTGCCCTATGCACAAACCCTAATACGACGTTTAGAAAAGCAGGGCCTAACTGTTGAGCATGTCACTTCTATCGAAGCCATGTTGACGGTGATGCAACAAACTGATTTTAGTTATTTTTTACTTGATATGAAGTTAGGGGATGTCAACGCGGTTAATTTTATTGCGCAGATCAAGCAGCATAGCCCTCATTCACGAGTTGTGCTACTTACAGGCTATGCCAGCATAGCCACGGCAGTAGAGGCAATAAAGTTAGGTGCAGATGACTATTTAACAAAACCTGCGAGTACGAGTCTAATTGTGCAGACCTTATTGGGAGAAAAAGCCGAGTATATTGAAGAGGAAGTAATGTCGCCAGAAAGGCTTGAGTGGGAACACATTCAGCAGGTCCTTAAGGCCAATGACGGTAATATTTCCGAAACAGCTCGACAGTTGAACATGCACCGCAGAACACTGCAACGGAAATTACAAAAGAAACCTGTTTATAAGTAGGTTTTCACATATACTGATTATTAACTAAAACGAAATATGCTGAGTCAGTCGATGATACTCTCATTTGAAGCATTAAACCTCTGGTCTATTCTGCTTGCTGCACTCTCCTCATTTATGTTGGGCGGGATCTGGTATTCGCCAATATTATTCCAAAAAACATGGATGGAAGGGTGTGGACTTACTGAATTAGACCTACAATCCAGCGATCCGAAAATGACCTTTGGTGTGGCATTTGTTTTATCCTTGTTGTCTGCCTTATTTATGGCCGTCATTCTAGACTTATCGGTTTCGTTATTTCAGGCAACCGCTACAGGAGCTGGGATCGGCTTATTCTTTGTGGCTTGTGCCTTGGGGATCAGTTATATCTTTGAGCAACGGCCTTTGAAGCTGTTTTTGGTCAATGGTGGCTATCATGTGTTACAGTTTACCCTTATCGCATTTGTATTGAGGAGCATGAGTTAGCAGGATATGGCAAAGCCAAATAAAAAGGGTCCCGTTAGAACCGTCGATATCTTCTGTGCTGGCTGTAAACAGCAGCTGTTTAAGTACCGTAAAGGTGGCAAAGGAAGCTTGGTCAAGTGCTTTAAAGAACGCATAAGCCAAGATTTTACAGTAGATCAAATGAACTGTCCGAACTGTGAACAGGCATTTGCTCGAGATACATTGATCAGAGGGGCACCGGCCCTAAAAATCATCGGTGGCAAAGTAACATTCAAATAACTCGCTCAGCATCGTCAATATTCTTTCATCAGGACAGACAAATGTCCTGTCTTGAATTTTCCAGTTTGCTACTATCTCGCCGTTTGTCTTTGCTGTTTCAATGAATGAAAGCGACCCTTCCCACGGAATTGGGCCAGCCTATTGGGTCTTGCAAAATGGAAAAAACATGATCGATTTATTGTTCGATATTATAGGTATGAGCGGTACTTTCCTTGTGGTAGGTGCATTCTTTATGTTGCAACTTGAGAAAGCGTCACCTGAGAGTTTGACATACAATCTGATGAACTTAACAGGCGCGATTCTGCTGCTCATTAGTCTTTGCTATAACTTTAACTTAGCAAGCTTTGTCATTGAGCTATTCTGGATAGCGGCATCGTTAATTGGATTGTTTAAGTATTTCAAAGCGAGAAAGCTGGCAGCAGTATAAAAGAAAAGACTAATCAAAAACTTGCGTAGTGGCAAAGAGCAAGTATTATTAAGCTAATCAGATGCTGCTACGTAGGTTAGATGGGTCTAACGCTACGAGTGACGTGTGGGAACATAGAGCTCGTATTATATGAATAAATCAAGTGCCTTACTCAAAGTTGCGCTTTTAATAACGCCTTTTACTGTTACTGCTGGATCAGAACCGGCAGACTCTGATCTTTATCAGCTCTCGTTTGAAGAGCTGCTCAATGTTAATGTCTCCATTGCCACTAAAACCGATGAAACACGGGCTTCCGTTCCATCCAGCATCACCGTTTTTAACTCGGAGCAGATCAATAGCCTAGGGGTTGATAATGTTTATGACCTCATGAACTTTGTACCTGGGTTTCAATCCACTCGAGGCGATTGGGTTGGCGCGGTGCCAAAAGAACATACGCGCGGTGTATATTTAGACACCGGACATGTGTTAGTGATGATTGATGGGCAAAGACTTAATGAGTCCTCTTTTGGTAAAGCTTCAGTCTATACGCCATTTATACCCGTTGAAATTATTGACAAAGTTGAGTTTATTAGAGGCCCTGGCTCTGCGCTTTATGGTAGTAATGCCTTTCTTGGAGTGATGAATGTTATTACCAAAAAGCAAAGTAACCAGCTCTTTGCTGGATATGGTGAGCATGGGAGCGTGCAAGCCGCTATTAATCTAGCTAAACAAGTATCGGATGAAACTCGGGTGTATGCTAATGTCGCATTTAACAAGCGCGCTGGTGATAGCTACTTTGGTGGGGCCGTGGATGATCCGCTGGAGTCAATTTTTGCTGCTGTGGGAGGCAGTTATAAAGCCCTGAGTTGGCAACTAAGATATAACCGTACTCACCTTGATGAGTTTTTAAACCTCTCCCGTTACTCTCCTGAAAATGAGCATAAAAGCGAAAATTACGCAGCAACGCTCGAGTACCTTTGGCAACTGACCGAGCAATTAGCGTTAACGCATAAATTGAGCTTTATTGAACATAATATTGAAAGTGCAGGGCTGATTGTTACGGCAGACGAAATTGGGATAACACAGGGTGGGGACTTTTTAGTCGGTCCAGCTTGGCAATCAAGAGACTTGACCTACAACCTAGATGGTGACTATCAGCAAAGTGATAAATCACATTGGAACTTTGGATTTGAGTTATCACAAGAGGAGCAAAGTAAAGCCGGGGTTAGAACCACGTATTACGATCAAACCGTTGGCGATATTGTGATTTATAATCGTAACTATCTAGGTGGTATTCAAACGATCACTGAGTATTCGCCATTTTATCCTTTGCTTCAAGATTTCGACTCTTACGCAGCTTATGTTCAGGCAAAGTATCAATTTAGCAAACAGCTTAGTATGTTCGCTGGTGTTCGCTATGATGAAGTTAAAGAGATAGATGAAAAGCTCTCACCAAGGCTGGCTTTTGTTTATAGTTATGATGACAACAACACCTTTAAATTACAGTACGGAGAGTCTTTTCGTACACCCGTGAGCAATGAATTAAACTCTAATGATGACGTTACAAAAGGCAATTCAGCACTGACGTCGGAGTATGTCAAAACCACAGAGTTGGTATGGCACTACCAAGATCAGAGTAAGCAATTTGATGTGGTGTTGTTTGACAACCAATTGGCTGATTTTATCAATTTAGTACCAATTGCTGATGAACAAGCTGAGTTTACCTTCGATAATGTATTCGAAACCAGTATGCAAGGCATTGAAGTTAATACTAATATTAACCTCAGTGACGCAACGTGGCTGCAAGGAGCATACACTCAGTTATTTGATGAGCCGTTAAATGGCAGTTTTAAGAAGTTTGCTGCTTTAGCTATCACCCACAAGGTAGATAAATGGGAATTGACGCTAAATGCAATTTGGCGTGACAAAACCTATGTTCCTGCCCCTGAAAACACCCAGATCACCGCATTTTCGCAAAATAGCTACTATTTATTGGGGGCGACATTAGCATGGCAGTGGCAACCTGATCTGGTAGTGCAGCTCAAAGCCGAAAACCTAAGCGACAAAAAGCACGTGGTGTTTGACCCAAGATTATTCGATGGCAGAGTACCGCAGCAGGGAAGAAATTTGCGCTTGCAGATTAAGAAATCATTTTAAATAATCCCCTTGTAAAAGAAATGGAAAGGGATGGTGTGTGAGCATAAATACTGAATTAATTGATAAGCTAAGCGCACAGGTCAAAAAGAAGCAAACCGCTCAAGAGCCTTTATTAGTTGGTGTGAGTGGGGTTCAAGGTGCTGGTAAATCAACCTTAAGCCAACAGCTATCAAAGCGACTGCAGCAAGATGGTATATCGTGTGAGTGTGTGTCGCTGGACGACTTTTACTTAGACCCCCAAGCGCGAGCTCAATTGGCGGAGCAATATCACCCACTGTTTAAACAAAGAGGCTTGCCCGGCACCCATGATCTTGCGTTACTTGATACTGTATTAACGCAATTGAGGGCTGGGAAAGCGTTCTCTCTTCCCGTTTTTGATAAATCCATAGACAAAAAACTACCGCCATCGCAGTGGCGAAAGGTTGAAGCCGAGCTGTCGGTGTTAATTCTTGAAGGCTGGTGCCTTGGTATTGGTGCACAGCCAGCATCATTATTGACTCAACCAGTCAATGCATATGAGCGTCAGCAAGATAAAGACGCCTCGTTTCGCAAGGTAGTGAATCAATTTTTACAACAATACTACCAACCGCGATTCGCGCAAATAGATTATCTTGTTTATCTCAACGGAATGGATTTTGACCGAGTATTTCGTTGGCGCCTAGAGCAAGAACATCAGCTTATCAAAACTCGAGGCCGGGGAATGAGCGATGAACAAGTTAAACAATTTATTCAACCATTCCAGCGGCTTTCTGAGTGGGGAATGCAATACTTAGCCGATGCCGCGGATACCCTGGTATGCCTAGGAGAGGCAAGGGAAGTGGTGAATGTAAAACACAGAGCCGCTGACTAGGTTTGATCCAGCGTTTTTTGATTTATATTCTACGATTTTTTATCAATATCGTGACCGCAGTTGTAACAGTTCGCTGATGGTAAACGGTATTTGTAAAACCCTAGCATTATTTGGTTTCGTAAACACTTTGGGCAGGTATAACGCAACGATTTGATAACTAATATCATACCAAAGAGCATGCTACCGACATACAGGGGGCTAACAAAAAAGTCATTAGCTGTTGTAAGTTGGAATTGGAAGCCTATGATAGATAACACTAACAAACCCAGATATATTTTAAACAGAACACTCCGCTTCAATTTAACCTCTCTCACCATAGCCTCATTTACAGTGACATTTTGATAAATGTGGTTAAGGTTAACTTAATTAACTTTGGCTTTATCATGCCTGCATAGCAGGCCAAGGTAGCCATTCCGTTGCGTCAGATATACGCAATCTAATTGAAGAATGCCAACACTAATTGCAAAACGGTGAAGGCAAACATAGATACTATTATTATTCTATCTTTGCGATGAAAACTTTGTACAAGAGGATCTTTTTGCTTTGATAAAAACCCATTTTTCATTGACTCTTCAAGGTTTGCAAAGGATGCCGTTGTAATATTCATTCCCATTTTATTTTCACATAATTTATTCCACTCATCTGGATAAACATTTTTCACATGTGTTGCTATTTTTTTTAAATGGAAAGTTCGAAAAAACAAACATGATAACGCAACAAAAAAAGGTAAGTAGATGAAGGCAGACATAATGAGTACTCCTTTACGTATAAAACGCTAATATTTAATCGACATGCAGTCTTCATTACACCTAAATTTAGCCAGATTAGCAATGATATTTCTTTGCATTTAGCTGTGGCTAGTCTGAACAACGAATTGATTTTAGAAAGTTAATCATTCTTTTTGCTACGGAAGAAATTTTACGGCCATAGAGCCATAGATATAAAAACCGTATGTTACTGAATAGAAAAGGAGCAGCTTATCGTTCACCGCTACCTGTTAAGCTAAGGTGTGAAAGCTGTTTGAACGAGTAAACGCTACTGCGGCTCAGCGGTTAACTGAGCTGCAGTAGCGTTTTACATATTAGGCTGTAAGGTCTTCAATCCCTACGATCAACCAAGGAGCATCCCCAGCTGTTTTGCGTTCTAAATGCCAAACTTCAAGGATTGGCTCTTCTTGCATATCGCCAAGGTCACGATATTTACCGGTAAATTTAATGCTAACTTCCCAGATATGCGGTTGCGTGTCCGCACGCACCAGCTCTGCATCTACGAACATTACTTCGGTTTTTACTTCATCATGTGCAGCGCGTTGGCGCTTAAACTCTTCAACAAGTTCAGGACTAACGTATTCAGCAACCGTCGCGAAGTCATTGTTGTTCCAAGCAACTTGCAGCGTTTGATAATGTTGTCTTGCTCCTTGTAAAAAGCCATTAATATCGAAGTCTCTGGGTAAGTTCATCGGTACACTGCTTGCGCCAAAGCCACCACTGCTAGGCGCTTGAGCCTGAAACTGTTGCGGTTGAGCATTGTAGTTACCCATATTAGGCGCGCCAGCGTAACTTGGCTGCTGCTTTTTAGCCAGCATTCCTTTTACGAGTTTGAAAATTAGAAATGCAGCAGCTGCGAGTAAAATCATTTCAAGGAATTGGAATCCCTCGAAGTCATCACCGAGCATCGCTGCAATCAATCCACCAGCTAATAAACCACCAAGCACGCCAGCCATAATGCCTTTTTTGCTTGATTTAGGTTTAGTCGTGGATGTTTTGTTTAATGTTTGTGTATCTGTTTGTTGTTTTTGCTGGGTGGTTTGCGTTTGCTGCGTTTTACCCGTGCTTTTACTGCCAAACTTTTTTCTTGCTTCTGCATTGAAGCTAGCAGTGAATAAAAAACAAACAAGTGAAAATAACACAATGAAATGTTTCATAAAGTTCCTATATACCAAAATAACTGGCGACATTGTAATGAAGTCACATGGCGATTTGAATAGGGTTTGATAAAAACAAAAAGAGGCACTGCTCTCAATAGATGAAAGCAGTGCAGGGGACTATAACCAGCGCAGTGAGCTGGCTACCTCGGACTGAAAAGTTTCCAGTGGGGCGCCGCGATTAGCAACCAAAATGGTGTTTGCTTTTCCGTTGTGAGCAATTAATCCGCTAAAGCGGCCATCACCAAAATTATCTTGATTATCTATGGTACTTTGTTGCCCTGTTGGCACAACAAAAACCGTTAACGGGCCAAACTCAGACTGCATCACTAAGTGCAGGCTTTTTTGCCCTTTAAAGTTACAGAAGGTCGCGTAGACGATCTTGCCCGGTAAGTTATCAAACTTACCACCAAACATCGCCAGCTTTTCGTTAACGGTTTGTAATGACACAGCCTCTTGTTTTTCTAGGGCACTTTGCTCGTAATATACATGAGCTAAAGCATGCTCGCCGGTATCCAGCGGTTGTCCGAAACCACCAAAGTAAAATATCACGGCAGCAAAAAACACACTTGCAGCAATGGCAAATGGCGCTGTTGCGCGTCTAAACCAAGATACCTTCACTACTTTTTGCTCAGCTTGTTCAAGCGCTTGTTGCTTAGCAATGACCTTATCTGCTAATCCTTCAGGTACATCTATATCCAGTGATTTACTCAAAAAATCATCGAAAGACTGCATTTCATCAACTAGTGCTTGCAACTCAGGCTGTTGCTCTGCTTGCTTTATTACCTCTTCATCATGAGGATCAGCAACTAGGCGACGTCGAAATTCGAGTTCATCCATCAGTTTGATGCCCCCTTTATTGGTTCATATGTTGTCGTTAAAGCGTCTTTGAGCTGGTTTCGGGCACGATATAATCTCGTCATCACCGTATTTTTGTTCAGCTCAAGGATGTCGGCGATCTCTTCACCTGAACATCCCATTACCACTTGTAGCAATAATGGTTCTCGATATTCTGGCGATAAATTAGCTATTTGTCTTTGCACAACGGTTTGTTCCATTTCGTCATCCAAAGCTGAACTACTATCGTCGACCAGCGTGTCTTGCTCCACCTCCGCATAGTCAAATTGCTTACGCTCAAAACGACGTGCATTTTCTCGTCTTAAAATTGTTAATAACCAAGGCTTGGCGGCATGTTCATCTTGTAAAGAGTCGAGCGCACGCCATGCCCGCAAAAAAGTTTCTTGTACTAAGTCTTCTGCGACAGTCGGATCTCCAGATAACCAATAAGCGAACTTATATAGCTCTTTGTGGTATGTCCGCACCAGTGACTCGTACTGATGTTGTTTAGTGGCCATATTGATGAGACCTTTCTTTTGGCTGGTTTATTTCATCACAAACCAATTATTTTTATTAAGCATAACAGTAATGTTTTGAGTAGTGCGCATTACCGAGTGATTTTTCTGTCATATTAAAGCGCTCGGAATAAAAAAGCGCCAAATGGCGCTTAGTCGTACAATTCCTCAAGGGCTGGCTTGGAGCCTTTGTTCACCGTCCGCTTTACACTTTGTTTTATCTCATTAAGTAGAGCAGACAAGTCAACCTGAGATTGGGTATTGCTATAGAGTGAACTTTGTAGTGCGTGCACTTTGCTTTGCAATGATTCTGGCTGTTGTTTAAGCCATTTTGTCATTGGTATATTTTGTTGTTTAGTATAGTTAAGCAATGCTTGGTAGAACGCGTTCGCACTGTTTTGTTTAACCGCTTCTTCAAAAGAAACAAATGGTGGTGCGGTTACTTGTTGTGCTGGTTGAGGTTGGCGCTGTACCTTTGATTTAGATGTGCTCCACCAAATCAGCAGGGTAATTAGCCACACCACATAGCCACTGGCCGCTACAGCCCATACCCAAAGCGGCGTTTTATATTCTGTGATCACCTGTGCTGGCACTGATGCCGCTGAACTTGGCGTAGTATTCAGCGGTTGCTGGGCCACCTTCGGTGTTTGTGGTAACAGCGGTTGGTTTGGATCTTGAACAACGCTTAGAGTCTTGCTCGGTAGGGTGGCGACCTCTTCACGTTTGGTAATGGTATTAAACCAAGGCAGTGTGACTTCTGGCAGAGTAAAATCACCAGCTGACTGTGGTAGATACGCAAACGAGACAATCAGCTGCGAAATAACCTTACCATCTCTGGTGATTTGTTTGCGCTCAGAGGTATCCGGGTAAATTCTAAAGCCATTGACGTCCTCCATTTGAATTTCTGGAAGCTGCTCTTTGGTCACGCCAACTGCGGTTAGTGTGAGTGTGCGGGTAATGGGAGTGCCCACGGTAAATGTAGCGGTTTTTGGTTGCCACTCTTCAGAAAAATTCAAATATTCACTTGGTAACCAAGTATCGGCAGCATCGGCAGGGATCGGAGATACTGAAAAGTCGATACTATCGCCAACCGCGGATGTCGCCATTCTGCGGTAATTGTCTCTGATTTGACCATTAAATACAGGCGGTTCAATAGTAAAGTTGCCGCTTTTTTGTGGTTGGATCATGTACTCCCTGGTGAGTACCATATAACGGCGGCCATCGATAATTTCATACTCTTCACTGGCCTTACCTAACTGAGTAAAGATAGCACCATCAGAAACTGGATCGCTTAATTGACCATCCAGTAGATCTTTACCTATGTATAACTTAACGGTGTAAAGGGCAGCTTGCTGGACATAGAGATTACGGGTTTTTAGCTCAGTGTTAACGAAAATATCTTTGCTTTGCTGCTGGTCATCACGAGCAACCACTGAGATTTCAATGGGCTGTGATTTCGCACCATCCACTTCAAACGCTGGAATAGTGTAGGTTCCTGGTGAGCGAGCAACAAGCTGCATCTGCCATGTTGTCGAACTTGAAACACTGCCGTTAATAATACTGGTTCTGGAACTGGTATTTACGGGGCTAGTGACAAAGTCGTTGCTTAGAGCGGATACATCGGGAATAGTACCTTTTACTTTGCCCTCTGCAATAATTGAAAGAGTAAAGTATTCACCAGCCAGTACTGGATTTTTGTCTACGCTCGCGGTGAGCTTATCTAAAGCCCATGAAGTTTGGCTGCATATTAACAAAGACAGAAAAAATAAAATACGCTTTACCATGATTTTTCAACTCCTCTCGGTAGACGTCTTTGTTTGCGTTTTTGTGCTTCTAATTGCATTTTATTTCTCAATAATATGGCCGGATCATCAGGTACTTTTCTAAGTAGCTGATTCAGCTGTTGTGCTTTCTCGATTTCTTCGGGAGTCAGAGGGCGACTGTCTTGCATCATAGCAGCATTGCGCGCTTGCTCATCTTGCGGTTTCTGTTCTGCCTCTGGCTCAGACGCTGCTTGGGCCTGTTGTTGAGCTTGTTCCTGCGCCTGCTGTTCAGCCTGTTGCTGTTGTTGTGCCGAAGGAGCTAGTTCGGGCTCATTGTTATTTTGCTCTGATTGGCTACCCGATTGTTGGTCTTGCTGACCTTGTTGGTCCTGCTGACCTTGTTGGTCTTGCTGACCTTGTTGGTCTTGCTGACCTTGTTGGTCCTGCTGACCTTGTTGGTCTTGCTGACTTTGTTGGTCTTGCTGATTTTTTAGTGCCTCAACGATTGCTTTATTATCCTTTGCTTGGGTAAAGTCAGGGTCCAGTGCTAATGCCTTGTCATAGGCCGAGATTGCTTCATCCAACTTGCCCAGTTGGGCGAGAGCATTACCCAAATTATATTGGCCTTGTGCTGAACTGGTTTGTTTTAGCACCGAAGCCGCTGCCTCATAGTCGCCGCTTTTATATAAGGCTGCACCTTTTAACACTGGATCACTAGCCGATGTTGCCTGTTCAAAAGCTTCATTTTGATAAGCCTGCAAAGCATTTTGATCTGCATTTTTAAACCACTGGGTCCATTCACTGGCTTGTGCTTGTTGTTGTGGTAGTAGGGTACACACAAGCACTGCACTGAGCATAATCGCATGGTTTCTCACCAATAATAATGCTAAAGGGATCAGTGCAACCAGCATATATATTCCAGCATCTACGCGCCACTTAGCGCTTTCTTGTTCAGTTTGGACAATAGAAGTATTGGAGTTTAAGTTTGGTTTAAAAGTGTTTATATCTCTGTCGTCGGTTGTATAAGTGGCAAACTTACCTCCTTTCACTTTGGCCAGTTTTTCTAACCGAGTAGTGAAGAGTTTTGGTACTACTATTTGCCCATACTGATCTTTCAAAAAACCGCCTTCAGGAAGCTTAATCGGCGCACCTTGAGCAGTGCCTAGTGCATAGATACTGAGCTTATACGGACTGTCAGCAAGTAACGAGCGTACATCCTCTGCGTCTTCTTGTTCAAGCCCATCAGTAATTAAAATAATATCGCCATACGTGGCACTTGCACCATTTAACAGGCTAACGGCTTCTTCAATACCCGCATAAACATTTGAGCCTTTTGATGGCATAATTTCGGGACGAAGACTTGGGATTAAATTTTCCAGTGTTGTAACGTCTGTTGTTAGTGGTGATACAGTAAAGGCGTCACCTGCGTAGGCAACTAACCCTGTTTCGCCTTCTTGAAACAACTTCAGCATATCCAAGGTTTTGAATCTTGCCTGAGTGAGACGGTTAGGGGCGAGATCGGTTGCATACATAGAGTAAGACATATCAAGTACCAGCACTCGTGGTGCTTGAGTTTTAAAAACGGGCACTTCTTGTTTTTCTATACTTGGACCTGCAACTGCAATAATACTCAGCAAAGAAAAAATAACGCCCAGCCATGTATTTCCCTGTTTTTGGTGTTTTTGTCTTTGTTCCCCCATCACGACTTTCATCAAGTGAGGGGCAATAAGTTGACTGTTGTGTTGCTTGCTTTTTTTAGACCACTGCATAGCACAGTAGATAATCCAAGGGATCAACAACCAAAGCAATTGTGGGCGAATAAACTCAAATTCCATCCTCTTATCCCCTTACTTTTGCTCTGAATGCAACGCTAAGCTGCGCTATAAACAGCAGCCCAAGTACAGCTAGTAGCGGTAAATAAAATAACGAAACCTTAGGGCGGAAGGTTTGTGTTTCGTCGCTAATAGGCTCAAGTTCGTCAAGCATTGCATAAATCTGCTGCAAGCTTTCTACATCTTTCGCGCGAAAATATTGTCCACCAGTTTCTTTGGCAATATGCTGTAGGGTTTTTTCATCAATACTGCTGCCTGCCATTGAATTAAAACCAAATAGGCCAAATCCGCGTCTGCCATCGGAGCCTACACCTACTGTATAAACTTTAATTCCTTCTTCACGGGCCAAGATAAGTGCTTCATTCGGCTCGAGATTACCTGCCGTATTCTGGCCGTCGGTCAATAGAATTAATATACGATTACTCTGCTCACGTTCCTCAAAGCGTTTTACCGACAAACCAATGGCATCACCGATAGCCGTAGCGCGCCCAACCAGCCCAATTTGTGCTTCGGTTAACATTTGGCTGACGGTAGCCAAATCGCGGGTAAGGGGCGTTTGTAAAAATGCAGTGTCACCGAAAAGAATAAGACCGAGCCTATCGCCCTGGCGCGCTTCAATAAAGTCGCTCACCACGGCTTTCACCACTGACAACCTATCAACCAAACGGCCTTGGTATTCCATGTCTTGTTCAGTCATTGATGCCGACAGGTCAACAGCAAGCATAATGTCTCGCCCTTCATTGGGAATAACAATCGGGTCGTCAAGCCAAGTAGGGTTAGCAGCTGCGCTCACCAGTAACATCCAAATGAGTGATTCAATCACGCCGACTTTGGCTCGTTTATGCAATTGGCTTGATTGGCCCAGCTGTAACTTGGCCACACTTGGCATGCGAATATGTATATTGGTTTGTGCTGCACTGGGTTTAAATTTGGCAATAAGCCAAGGTAGTGGAAGCAGTAAAAATGCAAGAGGCCAGCTAAATTCAACCATCTAGGCGCTCCTTGACTTTAAAGGTACTAATAGCCCGAATAAGCTTATTACTAAGCTCTGGGACTTGAGTTGGCGCATACAAAGAATCCAGTTCTTGCTGAGTGAGTTCTACTCGGGTTAGTTTTGCTTGTAGTGCCAGCCACTCTTTGCCGTATCGACTGGCGGCGACATCACCGTAGTAGTGTTTCACTAAACGCTTTAATAAAGCATGCAATGCCTGTGGGTTTTCTTGTACTTGGCTTAGTTTAATGGCTTCTTTTTTCGCCTTTAAAAACTGTTGTCTGCGATAGTACAACCAACAGGCACTAACGATAATTGCAACGGCAACAAAGATTGCGCCCCACATAGGATAAGAAAGTGGCCACCAGCTTACGCTTTGAGGGATGACCACATCATTGAGTTGGTCGAGTGGATTGACTTGCATTTAACCCCTCATTATTTGTAATTCAATTGGCAATGACGCATCGTATTTTTGAAGTGTCATGCCTGAGCGTTTGAGTAACGCTAATCTCTTATTGAAGAAGTCACTCGCATTTTGCGAGAATTTTGCTCTGAATTGTTTGTCCATCAGAGGCAGAGTCCAGTTTTGTTCACCAGCAGACACCTCAATAGCTTGGCTATACTCTGGCAATTGATGCTCAAATGGATCGCTTACCATACACCCGATCACTTCATTATGACGAGTTGCTCGTTCTAACAGCTTAAAGCTTTCTTCGTTGAGCTCGGTGAAGTCTGAGATCAAGTAAATAAGGCTGCCGGGCTTTGCGAGGTGAACTAGACGTCTTAAATTCTCGTTAAAGCGATTTTCAGAAGTCGCTGTGTCTTTTTGCAATAGTGCTTGCTCATGTAATGTACAAAATTGATGGGCAAGTGCCAATACACCACGATCTCTGGCAATAGGCTTTAATTCATGATGATGGGTGTCATTAAACACTACTCCACCAACTCGGTCACCACGTTTACACGCAGACCAAGCCACCAAGGCCCCTAAGTGGGCGGCAAGTACAGACTTAAGCAGTAACTTTGAGCCAAAAAGCATGCTAGATGAAAAATCACAAAAGATAAAAACTGGCCGCTCTTTTTCTTCTTGGAAAAGCTTGGTATGCGCTTCACCGGTACGAGCGGTAACACGCCAATCGATGGCGCGGATGTCATCGCCGTACTGATATTGTCTGACCTCAGCAAACTCCATACCTCTGCCTTTGTGAGGGGCAAGATACTGTCCTGCCTGAGCACTCTTTACTTTACCTCGCGGCTTTAGCGAGAGTAAATGGGCTTTAGACTGATAAAATAGGAGCTCTTTGAGACCAAGCTCGACGCCATTACTGTGGCTTTCATTAAACCAGCTGGCCGCATTAAAATGGGTGACGTCGTTCATCATGTTATGGCACAGCAACCAATTCGATAATCTTGCTGATCACTTGATCTTTAGTGATCCCATCAGCCTGCGCTTCATAACTCAGCACGATGCGGTGACGCAGGACATTATGAACCACAGCTTGGATATCTTCAGGGGTAACAAAGTCTCGACCTTGAAGCCAAGCGTGAGCGCGTGAGCACTTATCTAAAGCTATTGTTGCACGAGGACTGGCACCATAATCAATCCAGCTAGCCAGCGTTGTGTCAAAGCGTTCTGGCTCTCTGGTGGCTATAATTAGCTGCACTAGATATTGCTCCAATGGTTCAGCTAGGTGCATGCCAAGCACCGTTTTGCGCGCTTCAAATAGCGTGGCTTGACTGATTGGCGTGAACGACGTCTGATATTCTTCTAGTGCTTCACCGCGTGTTAATCGTAATATGTCTACCTCAGTTTGTGCATCTGGGTAATCAATATTCAAATGGAGTAAAAAGCGGTCTAACTGTGCCTCTGGAAGGGGGTAGGTTCCTTCTTGCTCAAGCGGGTTTTGAGTCGCCATCACCATAAACAGTTCAGGTAATGGATAAGTCGTTTTGCCGACCGTGATTTGCCTTTCTGCCATTGCTTCAAGTAAAGCGGATTGAACTTTTGCAGGTGCGCGGTTAATTTCGTCCGCTAAAATAAGGTGATGGAATAGCGGGCCTTTCTCAAACACAAACTCATTAGTTTGTTGACGGTAAATATCTGTACCTGTGACGTCAGACGGCAACAGATCGGGGGTAAACTGAACGCGCTGAAAACTGCCTTCAATTCCTTTGGCTAGTGCATTTACCGCTCGAGTCTTGGCAAGACCTGGCGGGCCTTCCACGAGTAAGTGGCCATCTGCTAAAAGTGCGATTAGCAACGATTCGGTCAGTGCACTTTGCCCTAGAATTTGGGTATCTAAATATTCTTTTAATTGTGAAAATGCGTTTACTGCCATGAGACTGCCTTTTAAGCCGACAAAAATAAAAATAGTTCAGATTATTTATATGGACGCTGAATGAATAATCAAGGTGATTAGACCGGTAAATTTAGAAAAGTTCATAAATTTTCAATAACAATTTCAAATACTTTGAGATTGCTCGAAAAAGCATCTAAAGTTGATGTTCACGGTTTAAAAAGCAACCATTTCGTGCTTTGCTATTGGCAACAACGATTTGGTTGTTTAGAATCGAAGGAAATTAACAGGTCAGACCTGTCAGCGGGAGAGCAAATTCATGTCTGAACAAAACATACTAAAAACACCTAAAGGCGACCGAATCGCTATCGTGAGCGGCTTGCGTACGCCATTCGCAAAGCAAGCTACCGCTTTTCATCACGTTCCAGCACTAGACTTAGGTAAGATCGTAGTCAACGAAATGCTTGAGCGACTCAACTTCGATCGCAAAGAAATTGACCAACTGGTTTTTGGACAAGTAGTACAAATGCCAGAGGCACCTAATATTGCTCGTGAAATCGTGCTTGGTACTGGCATGCCAGTATCTGTAGATGCCTATTCTGTTTCTCGTGCCTGTGCGACTAGCTTCCAAGCCATCGCAAATGTCGCCGAAAGCATCATCGCAGGGCAAGTACACGTTGGCGTTGCAGGTGGCGCGGACTCTTCTTCTGTGCTGCCAATCGGGGTAAGCAAAAAGCTTGCAGGCAGCCTAGTGGATCTGAATAAAGCACGCACACTTAAGCAGCGTTTACAGATTTTCTCGAAACTAAGACTAAAAGATTTACTGCCAGTTCCCCCTGCCGTTGCCGAGTACTCAACGGGACTATCCATGGGCCAAACTGCAGAGCAAATGGCAAAAACACATGGGATCAGCCGAGCAGATCAAGACGCTATGGCGCATCGCTCGCACAGTTTAGCGGCAAAAGCTTGGTCACAAGGGTTACTAAATAACGAAGTGATGGCGGCCCATGTAGAGCCATACAAGAGCTTTATTGACAAAGATAACAATATTCGTGAAAACTCTTCGTTAGAAGGTTATGCGAAACTAAAACCTGTGTTTGATCGAAAACATGGCTCTGTGACAGCTGCAAACGCAACGCCTCTAACAGACGGTGCCGCAGCGGTACTAATGATGAGTGAAAGTAAGGCAAAAGCCCTTGGTTACGATATCTTAGGATATGTGCGTAGCTTTGCATTCTCTGCCATTGGCGTACACGAAGATATGTTGATGGGTCCTGCGCATTCCACACCGGTTGCACTGGACAGAGCGGGTATTACGCTTGGCGATCTTGATTTGATTGAAATGCACGAAGCCTTTGCGGCACAAGCACTGGCGAACATGAAAATGTTTGGCTCTGATAAGTTTGCGCAAGAGAAGCTTGGACGTAGCAAGGCCATTGGTGAAATCGACATGGATAAGTTTAACGTAAACGGTGGCTCACTGGCTTATGGTCACCCATTTGCCGCGACCGGGGCACGTTTGATCACGCAAAGCTTACATGAGCTTAAGCGTCGTGGTGGTGGCCTTGCATTAACAACGGCCTGTGCAGCAGGTGGTCTTGGAGCAGCATTTGTATTGGAGAGCGCGTAATGTCAGTATTTTCTTATGAACTAAATGACCATAAAGTCGCCATCGTCACCATTGATGTGCCGGGTGAAAAGATGAACACTTTGCGCGATTCATTTGCGGATGAATTGCTTGAGATCATTGCTAAAAGCAAGCAAGACGACGTAACTGGTATGGTTTTTGTCAGCGGCAAAGACGATAACTTTATTGCTGGTGCTGATATTAAAATGCTCGATAACGCGAAAACCCGTGATGACGCGTTAGCAATATCAGAAATGTGTCATAAAACCTTCTTTAAATTGGCTGAGTTGCCATTCCCTACGGTGGCTGCTATCCACGGCGTTGCGCTAGGCGGTGGGTTAGAGTTTGCGCTTGCTTGTGATTACCGTGTTTGTACCGAAGACAGTAAGACTAAGTTAGGCTTACCTGAAGTACAGCTTGGTCTACTTCCTGGCGGTGGCGGCACGCAACGGTTACCTAAACTCGTCGGTATTCAAAAAGCATTAGAGTGGATGCTGACAGGCAAACAGGTTCGTCCGAAGCAAGCGAAAAAAGCAGGCTTAGTTGATGATGCTGTTCCACATAGCATCTTACTGGATGTTGCCGTTAAGCTTGCAAGAAAAGGTAAGCCGAAGCCGCGCAAACCTAACTTAGACAAAATCAGCCAATTACTGGAGTCAAATCCGTTTGGTCGCAATATCATTTTCAAAAAAGCCCAAGAAAACGTAGAAAAGAAAACCGGCGGCCATTACCCCGCGCCAATTGCCATTATTAAGGCCGTTAGGGCGTCAATTGAGCTAGATAAACTCAAAGGCTACAAAACAGAAGCTGAAGGGTTTGCGGATCTGGTTATGTCTGAAGTGTCCCGCTCACTTCGCGGTATTTTCTTCGCTACAACGGAAATGAAAAAAGACTTTCAGGGCGAAGATTTAGCGCCTGTGAAACGTGTAGCTGTGCTCGGTGGTGGCTTAATGGGGGCCGGGATCACGCATGTGAGTGCGGTGAAAGCAGGTACACCAGTTAGGATTAAAGATGTAGCCCACCAAGGGATCAGTAACGCTCTTAACTACAGTTATAAGATTCTATCTAAACGTCAAAAACGTCGTATCATGTCAAAGGCTGAGATGCAGTCAACCTTGAATATGATCACAGGTACAACCGATTACTCGGGCTTTAAACACACAGATATGGTGATTGAAGCGGTATTTGAAGATTTAGATTTAAAGCAGTCAATGGTGGCTGATATTGAGCGTGAGTGTGGTGAGCAGACTATTTTTGCCAGTAACACCTCGTCGTTACCAATTGGCCAAATCGCAGCAAAAGCCGCACGACCAGAAAACGTGATTGGCTTGCATTACTTTTCACCTGTAGAAAAAATGCCATTGGTTGAAATCATTCCACACGAGACAACCAGTGATGATGTGATTGCACGCACCGTGGCGTTTGCGCGTAAACAGGGCAAAACGCCAATTGTAGTAAAGGACAAAGCAGGCTTTTATGTTAACCGCATCCTAGCACCATATGTGAACGAAGCGGCGAATTTATTACTTGCCGGAGAGCCGATTGAGAAAATCGACCAAGCACTTGTTGAGTTTGGTTTCCCTGTCGGACCGTTGGCATTACTTGACGAAGTAGGGGTGGACATTGGTTCTAAAATTGCTCCTATTTTAGAAAAAGAGTTAGGTGATCGCTTTAAAGCTCCCGATGCCTTTGCGCGCATGATTGATAGCAAACGTCTTGGCCGTAAGACGGGTCGTGGTTTCTATAACTACGAAGGGAAAAAAGGCAAAAAAGTGGATGAGTCGGTTTACGAACTCTTAGGTGTAACGCCGTCCCCAAGACTGAATAAACAAGAAATTGCGAATCGCTGTGTAGCGCAGATGCTGAATGAAGCGGCTCGCTGCCTTGACGAGGGAATTATCCGTAATGCAAGAGATGGCGACATTGGTGCAATCTTTGGTATTGGCTTCCCGCCGTTCTTAGGTGGTCCATTTAGCTATATGGATAAAAAGGGCGCCAATAAGGTTTGCTCTGAGCTATCTACTTATGCTGCGGATAACCCAGTATTCACGCCTGCTGAACCATTACTGGCGATGGCAGAAGCTGGCAAAGCCTATTACTAGCCACTTTTATACTAGTATAACCTGATTAACTATTATCTTGAGTTCAGGTTAAGATAGTTTATCTGTAAGCCGCTGTAATGCGGCTTTTTTCATTCTCTGGTCTAGACTTACTATCAGCAATTGCTGTGGCAATATACCAATTCGCATTAATACCTGCTCAATGTGGGGAATAAATTTGACGCTAACAGCGTTAAAAATTTCTGATTTAGAACAACTAAATAGCAAAATTTTCGCCTTGCTTACATAAATGTAAGTGCCTTGGAGATAGCTGGATGCTGTGCGGTGTTTAAATAGGTGACTTGATTAAGCGAATTGGTAATACATGGATCTGACAGCGACTTAGATCACTTAACTCCATAAGCTTTGGGTGTAGTGGCCTTGGTTAGCTGAGTTTTGGCGGCAGGGTATATGAATAAGCGTGTGTATCTACAAATTTGTGCGTTGGTTATTTTTACCATCCTAATGAGTGGTGGCGTGATGTATTGGTCAACTTTGCTAACCCAATCTCTCTCCTCATTTCATCAGTCTTGGCAGTCTGATACCGAAGTTACAATCAAACGTGCACAGCTTTTGGCTGAACTAGAGCGCGGTTTTGGTTACAACGGCTTTATTCACCACTTTAAAAATTACGTGTTACGTCAAGAGGCGCATTATTATGACGCGGCACTCAGTGATATTGAAGCGACGAAAGCGACCATAAAAACGCTTAGTTTATTGCCGCTGAGCGAGCAAGAGGGCGAAGCTTTAGGGGCAATTCAAAACACCTTTGATGAATACACTCGAATGTTAGCGTTGGCAAAATCAAGGCTCACCGCTGGGAAGTTAAGCCCAACAGAGATAGATAGGCTAGTTAAAGTGGATGATACTCAAGCGGAAGCTGGGTTTAATTTTTTACGTCAATCAATTGGTGAGCAGTTTACAAGTGCAAAAGCGGATCAAGCCGCAGAGCTTATTCGAACGCAAGGTATCGCAAAAACAGGGGCACTGTTGATATTGCCTGTGATGTTGCTATTTGCTTGCCTCACTATTTTTACTCTCGTTTTTATACTGAAGTTGCTTAACGAAAAGCGCAAGTTATTCAATGCAACACCAGATGCCATTTTGTACTGTGACAAATCAGGTTACTTAAAAGAAGTGAATCAAGCTTGCACTGAATTGTTTGGCTATCCGGCTCATGAACTATTAAAAATGCAGGTTGAAGATTTAATTCCAGAGCGGTTTGTTCGTAAACATAGGGCTGATAGAGAAGCATTCCACGGTAGCGCCAGCATGCGAAGGGTAACACACGAAGGGCTTGATATAGTGGGGCGTCATCAATCGGGAGTAGAAATCCCCTTGGACATTGCTTTGTCGAGTGTATCAGTTTCAAAAGACGATGTTTTTATCGCGGTAGTAAGAGATTTGCGGCAAGAGCAAGCGCTAAAGTCTCGTGCTGAACTGGACTTTTTGACTCAGGTGATGAATCGCAGAAAAGTTGAGGCGGCCTTAAAGGAGGAAGTACAAAGAGCCATTCGTTATCATCGAGCCCTATCTGTTTTAGTTATAGATATTGATTACTTTAAACAGTTAAATGATACCGCAGGACACCAAGATGGTGACAATGCGCTTAAAGAAGTAGGGCAATTTTTACAAGAGCAAGCTAGGCCAAGTGACCACATTGGACGCTGGGGAGGGGATGAGTTTGTGATTGTGTGCCCTGAAACCCGCCCTGATGCGGCACTTAATTTCGCTGAGCGGCTAGTTGATGAATTTACGCGCTTTACCAGCTTTGGGTTAACCTTCAGTATTGGTGTTGCAGGCTATGAACTTATTGGCGAAAGCTTTAATCAAGAACGCGCGTTTGAAGAAGCCGATTTGGCCTTATATGAGTCGAAAGAATCAGGGCGGAACCAAGCGACACTTTATATTGCCCCTCACGGTGTACTCGATAAAAAGGCCTGATGCCTTTTACATTATCCGCTAAAAACCTTACAATTTGCGCCCTATTTAGATTTGTGGCGGATGTTGATGCATAACATAGAAGATCTCATTGCAGTTTTTAATGGGTTATTTCTAAGTACCCTCAACACAGAACTCGTAGCGGGAGAGGATGAGCCAATTTACCTCCCAGCCAACAAGGAACACTCTCATCATCGCATTGTTTTTGCGCATGGGTTTTATGCCAGTGCATTACATGAAATTGCGCATTGGTTAGTTGCGGGCAAGGCACGCCGGCAACAGGAGGATTACGGATATTGGTATTGTCCTGATGGTCGAGATAAAACACAACAACATGAGTTCGAAAAGGTTGAAGTAAAGCCTCAAGCTATCGAGTGGGCATTAAGCTGTGCTGCTGGCTTTGCGTTTAATGTATCGGTGGACAACCTTAACGGTGAGCAAACTTGCCGTTTTAGTTTTCAAAAGCGGGTGCATCAGCAAGTACTCACCTTCCTAGAGCATGGTTTTAATTCCCGAACCACACAATTACTAAAAGCGTTGAGCGATTTTTATAATACGCCTTGGCCACTAAGCCCAGAGCAATTTAGCTGGCATATCCCGCCAGAGTTTAGCATGGAGATTGAAGATGCACTTTAAGCTTGGACTAATCATTAATCCCTTAGCGGGACTAGGCGGCAGCGTGGCCTTAAAGGGCAGTGATGGTAATGATACCGCGCAGCAGGCATTGGCATTAGGTGCAGAGCCAAGAGCCAATCAAAGGGCCAAGACCGCATTAACTCAGCTGCTAGGGCATCGAGATCAGATAGAGATTTTCACCGTAAACGGCGAAATGGGTGAGCGCACAGCAACCGAGCTTGGCTTTAATACCCATGTGGTATATCGGACTAACAGCCCTGCAACAACACCAGAAGATACCGAAGCTGCAGCGCAACTGCTTAAACAGCAAGGTGTTGACTTATTACTATTTGCAGGTGGTGATGGCACCGCTCGCAATATCTGCCATGCGCTCGGTGATGACTGTCCTGTCCTTGGGATCCCTGCTGGATGCAAAATTCATAGTGGTGTTTATGCAATTACGCCTAAAGCCGCTGGACGAGTTGTCGAACTGTTAGTCACAGGAGAGCTGGTTTCTATCGGTGAAGCGGATGTAATGGACATTGATGAAGCCGCATTTAGAGAAGGGACTGTGCGGGCGAAACGTTATGGCGAGATGCAAGTGCCTACAGAGCTGAGATACGTACAAGCCGTGAAAAATGGCGGCAAAGAAAGCGATGAGTTGGTGCTTGCCGATATTGCGGCATATGTGGTCTCTGAAATGGAAGAGGATCATACTTACATCATGGGGTCAGGCTCTACCGTCGCTGCGGTGATGGAAGAAATGGGCCTTGAAAATACCTTGCTAGGGGTGGATGTGGTAAAAGATCAAACCCTAATAGCGCAAGACCAAACTGCGCAGCAATTGTTAGCGCTGGCTGACGGTAACAGCAAACTTGTGATCACCCTGATTGGTGGACAAGGCCATATATTTGGCCGTGGTAATCAGCAGCTAAGCCCTGAACTCATCAAAAAAGTAGGCAAAGACAATATTATCCTTATCGCAACAAAATCAAAATTGAAGGCACTAAATGGTCGCCCTTTGATTGCGGATACAGGAGATGAACAACTTGACGAATCGCTCGCTGGATTTATTAAAGTGATCACTGGATTTAACGACCATGTCATGTATGCCATTGGTCATCAAGAATAATGTAGGAATACAAATGTCATTAGTAGAATATGTAGAAAAAGCACAGCAGTTTTTTGATGAACTGGTAGATAAAGCAAATGACGATGAGTTGTTTGCCGGCGGTTACTTACGTGGTCACTTTGACTTAGCTGTGGGTTATGCACAAGTTGAAGAAGCAGATTTGTCGATTGAACAATTGAACGAACAGGTTGAAAAAAGCTTAGTAAAAGCTTATCGAAATGGTGAGCTGAACGATGAAGATAAAGCCCATGTGGTGACTATTTGGGAGCAGGTGCAAAACCTCAAATAAGCCTATAATTTGCGCAGCACATGTTACCAATGGCACACCTGCTGCGCGACCTTCCTACAGCGATAAGCGCCACAACACGAACAGTAGCGCAAATCCAATCAAATAAACCAATCCCAATCCAGTTAACACTTTGGTATAAGTGGGCTGACGAGTAAAAATCTCACCTTTAACTAAGCCTAAGTTCATCCACGCAAACACCGGAGTGGTGACAAACGCAGAGCTCATTGCAAACATTAGCATGCTTTTTAGATCTGCTTTAAAAAACAGCACAACCAACATACCAAGTGCGGCTTGAAGCAGCAAAATATAGGTGTAGCTTTTTTTTGTGGTGCTCGGGCGAGTGAGCTGTAATGATTCACTCAGCACCCTTGAATAACCATCAAGTACCGTGATGGTGGTGCCAAACATACACAAAAAGGCAACGCCTGCAATAAGCCAGCGAGCCCATTCGCCAATGGTGTTAGCGTACATATCGATGAGTTGTTGTGAAAATGCAACCCCTGCAAGCTCAACTGGTTTTTCTTGCCCATACTGCATTAACATGCCAAGTAGACAAAAGACCACAGCCAGTCCCAAGGTAACAAAATAACCCACCTTAAAATCAAGTAGGATTTGCTTGTTAGTCAATTTCTGTTTCATCATTTTGGTTTTCAGCCAAGAAGAATTGATAACCGAAATCTCAATCGGCGCTGGCATCCACCCCATCAATGCAACCAAAAAGCCTAAAAGCGCCAGATCATAAGGGGAGGTAGGCACCGAAGGAGGGGCATGCGCTGGGCCATTTGTAGCTGCTATGGCAAGTGCAGCAATGGTTGACAGAGTCAAAATAATCATCACCCATTTACTCGTCACATCGAGGATTTTGTAGTGACCCAATAGCAAGATGGTCAGGCAGCTTGCGAGCAAAATAAAGCTGAGTAATTCTATATTTATAGCGAAGGGTAAAGCGTAACTGAGCAAACTGGATGTGAGCAGCAAGACTCCTGCGGTATTGACGATAGCAGCAAAGATATTTAATAAAACAAATACCTTAAAGCCAAATCGGTAGTGGCTATGATAACCCTCAACGACAGTCTGCTTAGAATGGCTGGTGTATTCCACCGCATATTTAAAAAACGGGTATTTGAGTAGGTTGACTGCGACGATAAGCCAAATCAGCTGAGTACCAAATAGCGCGCCGGCTTGTGTTGATGAAACCAAGTGCGAACCGCCAATCGCTGCCGTTGCCATTAAAATACCGGGGCCAAATATGGCAAATTTATCTTTTAGGGCACGCAATGCTGGCAAGGTATGTTCCTTATTTATTGTTATTTTAATTAAAGCCAGTCTATTCAGTTTTCATTATTGCCGCAACAGTCATGTGCATAGAGTCAGCTAGGCGCCGTCTTGCTCTAAAAAGTATTCATCTAAATCTTCTTTAATATCCTGATAGTCATCTTCATCGAGGTTCAAGGCTTTTAACACATCGGCCTTCATTAAATGCCAATCTGGTGCCGCAATAAAGCGTTTATTAATATGCACAAAATTTTCGGCCATTTTTAAGGCAGAAAATGCAAGCTTTTGTTCTTCGTCTTTGCAACTAGGTAAGAAGCTAGGGTCGTGGTGACACAAAATCATCTGGCAAATGCCCTTGGGTAGATTCCAAGAAGTTGCCAAAAAGTACCCAACAACAGCATGATTGGTTTTGTACTTTAACTCTTCGTGTTCTACCAACAGTTTGTCGTAATCTTTATTTGCTGCGATCAACGTTTCAATATAGTCGGGGTAGTTTACGGCCATAGCAGCGATCCCAGCGTCATGAAACAAGCCCAGTAGATGAAGGTTTTCAATAGGTACGCGAGATTTAAGTTTGTTGCCAATCACCATAATACTGTCTGCTATATCGGATGCGTTATCCCAAAATCGCTCAAGGCTAATACAGCATTTTTTCTGTTCAAACGACTCTTTGAGCAAAAAACCAGTCACTAACGTACTAATGGCGCTCAAGCCAAGAAAAACCACAGCTTGCTTGACATCTGTTACCGATCTAGACAAGCCATACAATGGAGAATTAATCACCTTTAGCACCGCGGCGGAAGCGCCAACATCATGAGCAATAATGGTTGCGACATCGTTGAGATCAGGCTGCTCCATTGACAGGGCAGCTTGGAGCTCGCTAATCAGTGCAGGCTTTGGTGGTAAACTGAAGCCATGCTTGACGTCGGACAATACTTTGTCGTCTAAATCTATCATCTAAAGACCCTTACATTCAGAGATATAACAAGCATAGCGCATTTTCATTATTGAACATTGATTGACAGCAAAAAATACAAAGCCGGCTACTTAATCAGCAAAGTGTCTCAGCATTGGACACGTTTTCTTGCCTAACATGTAAATATTAAGTTATGGTTAAGCAGTTTTTTTCTTAGGGCAATGGTATGCACGAAACACAACAAGCGAACTCGCAAAACTCTGCGATCACCCGTTTTTTGAACGGGATAGAAAGGGTAGGAAACAAACTGCCTGATCCTGCAATTATCTTCTTATCAGCAATGTTGCTGATTTGGTTACTTTCTTGGCTATTTTCAGGCGTGGAATTTAGCGCAATTGATCCTCGTACTAATCAAGCAATTGTAGTTCACAATTTACTTGACCCCAATGCACTTGCTGGGTTTATGGCAACCATGGTGAAAACCTTCACAGGGTTTGCACCGCTTGGCGTGGTGCTTGTGGCCATGTTAGGTGTGGGAGTCGCTGAGCACTCAGGCTATATTAACACTGGCCTAAAAATTATGCTTAAACGCACACCACAAGTGTTATTAACGCCATCTATTATTTTAATTGCAATAGTAAGCCACACCGCAACTGACGCTGGTTATGTACTTGTGATCCCGCTTGCAGGGGTAATATTTTATGCTATGGGAAGACATCCTCTTGCGGGTATTGCGGCTGCATTTGCTGGTGTAAGTGGTGGCTTTAGCGCAAACTTTATTCCATCGGGCATAGACCCTTTACTACAAAGCTTCACTCAGAGTGCAGCACAAATTATTGACCCTGAAATCGCTATTAATCCGTTAAACAACTGGTTCTTTACGTCGGCTTCTAGTCTTTTCATTATTCTGCTGGGTTGGTATATCACAGATAAAATTATCGAGCCAAGATTGAAAGCGACAGAAATAGACGGCGATACCGATAGCTTGCCTTCATTCGATGAAATCACGGGCAAAGAGAAAAAAGGCTTTGTTATCGCGTCTTTGGTGATGTTAGCGGGTATCGCTTTGTTAGTGTACGCATCAAGTGGAGAGGACTCAGCTCTGCGCAGTCCATCCGGTGCATTAACCGACTTTAGTGCTCCGTTGATGCAATCCATAGTACCGCTCATTTTCTTACTGTTTTGGATCCCTGGCGCCGTTTATGGTTTTGTGGTTGGAACATTTAAAACGTCAAAAGACATGATAGATGCAATGACCAAAGCGATGAATAGCATGTCTTATTACATCGTAATGGCATTCTTCTGTGCGCTATTTATCAGTGCATTTAGCCACTCAAACCTTGGAGCGTTATTGGCTATTGAGGGAGCGCAAATTCTCAAAGCATTGGCGTTACCTAGTTATGTCACGGTTGTGGGTATTATTTTCTTAACGGCATTTGTTAACTTGTTTGTTGGATCGAGTTCAGCAAAATGGGCATTGCTAGGTCCTATTTTCGTTCCTATGCTAATGCAATTGGGTATTTCACCAGATTTAACTCAAGCCGCTTATCGTGTAGGTGACTCTGGGTCGAACATTATTACGCCACTGATGCCGTATTTCCCACTGGTGGTGGTCTATTGCCAGAAATACGTTAAGTCGACGGGAATTGGTACTTTGATAGCCATGATGCTACCTTACTCAATCGCGTTTTTAATTGGCTGGAGTATCTTCTTACTTATCTACTGGACGCTTGGGATCCCATTAGGTTTACAAGCTAATTATGTTTATCCAGCAGGCATGTAGCGGATAAAGTGAAAGTACTGTAATCGCAGTACCGCCATTCAGTTACGTAATTGATATTTGGCACAAGAAAATAAAAATCCGATGATCGCAGGTCATCGGATTTTTTCGTAGTTAACCCGAATTCAGGTTAGTTAGTCTTCTGCTTTTATGATTGCAGAAAGTTTTAGCTATGTATGTTTCATTTTATGGGAAGGTGACACAAGCATCTATGCAAAAATCCTTTGTAAGTTTGTTTCAGCGATATCCAACCTTTCTGACAAATCATTTTGCAAACTTGAAAGCATACCTTGGTTCAATGTTGCTTCTTGGCTTCGAGAAAAATACTCAATAGTAAATTGTGTGTCGTTCTTATTGAGTCTCTTAAATGTCATAGCCATTGCGGGGTAAAGCGGGTGTAAATCGCCTTCAGTATAAAAAGCCGTATTTTGTTCACTGCGGGTAACTTCGATAGTTAACGTGGATTCACCTGTAGGGAGAGTGAGATGTTCAGTGTATTTTTTTCCCACAGCCGAATGCGCTAAATTATTTGCCGATGCTATCGACGATACACCTGGAAACCAATCTCCATAGTTTTCCATATTGGTGAGATATGAATATGCTTTTTCAGTGTCTACGTTCAGTGTTATGTCTTTTTTAGCCAATAAAATCATCGTGTTTCTCTTACTTAATTATTATTGACTAAAATATAAATCGCTTTTTATTGTACTTAAAGCGAAATATAATTGAGTTTATCTTTCCAAAATGGAATTTAAATTGTCTAAATTTTCACAATACGAAGCGTTTGTTGCTGTGGTTGATAAAGGTAGTATCAGTCTAGCTGCCCATAGCTTGAACCTTACGCCATCGGCACTTAGCAAACAGATAGCTAATCTTGAAGCGGCATTAAATGCACAGCTATTTGACCGTTCAAACAAAAAGCTGCGCACGACAGAGCGGGGTTATCAGTTTTACCAGTCAGCGGTATCAATATTGAAACAAATCTCACTGGCAGAAAGTCAGATAAAAGCTGACGATGAAACGGTTGCAGGTGAGCTCCGTATAACCTTGTCCAAGTCGTTGTTAGGTTCATCTGTATTAAAATATTTATCAAAATTTTCCAAAGCATACCCACAAGTTCGTTACCGGCTAACATTTTCGGAAGCCATTGAAAGCTTTCAAGACTCTGAATTAGATTTTGCGTTCCGAATTGGAGAGCTTGCAGATAGTTCGAAGTTAGTAGCTAAAGTCCTCAAGCAGGTGAAGCCTATTTTCTATGCAACGCCTAAGTATTTATCTGATTATGGAGTACCAAAAGAAGTCTCTACCTTGGCAACTCATCGTGTGGCTTTACCTCCACTAGAGAATCTCTCTTCTGAACTTAGGCAGTGGTTAAAGCGAGAACAGTTTACCTTTGTAGCCAGTAATCAAGATCAAATTGATGATTTAGGAGCAATACATCAACTGGTTCTAGAACATGGTTGTATTGGGTTTAATTTAGAGGATGCGCTTGTGGAGCCGATAGACAAAGGCCTAGTAATAAATGTGTTTCCGCATCTGAGTTTGCCTTCAAAACCGTTGAGTCTGGTATATCGTAAAACACAGCATCAGTCTGAGCTTGTACGTGTATTTAAGGAGTTCATACTGAAACAGGGCGACATAGCTGGGCAGTCACCTAAACTTAAAATCTAGGGTGATTCATTTAAACTTTTAGTATCGCAGTACCATAAAGTGTGACAGGTATAATTGGCGTTTTCTGCAATCATTCAAGTAGAAGACTAATTATGAAAAAATCATGTTTTACCGAATCACAGATCATTGTTGCTCATCTGGTATCGTTGTTTTGCACGTTTTACCGCGATGAGCACCTTGAATACCTATATTTCGCATTAAGCGCTCAACAGTGCAGCGAGCTACTTGATGGTTATCTAACTGTAATTGCTTCCATACTTTTCTAGCCCCATAAACAGACATGTTGTCTCCCATACTTGTCGAGTAACTATCATCAGCTCAGCATCACGCTTTTTTCGTTTAGATAAACGCTCAGGCTGTCGCTGAAGCTGTTTATGAGCGATGGTGCAATCGGCAATTCCTTGCAAATTGACTCGACACTGTAATGCTCACGGTAAGCATCTATAAATGTCACACGGGGCGATTTATGTTAGACAATGGTGCCGATCTACGTCATATTCAAAAAATGCTGGGCCATGCTAGTATTTTCACCATACAACGCTATACACACATTAGCCGTAAAAAATCATCTGAAGTTATGAAGCAACACATCCCTCGGCTGTTAAAGCAAGTGGTTTGTTTTGAACTATTGGCATGACTATATCGCTAAATTATACTTAAGTAGTCTGATAAGAGGTGTATTTATGGTTGTTACTTCGGTGAAAAAACAGAAGATGTTCGAACATTGAAACCTAAAATGAGTAACTGGGGGGAACAGTGAAAAACAGACTTACCAGTTTACTACCGGGTAAGTACATTAAAATTTCTTCTTCTGTGCAAGGTATGGATGGCGCTTCATTCCATTTTGATCTTTCTGGTGACTTTTCAATTCGCATGGCAATAAGGTATTCCAGAATCCGTGTACATATAATCAGACGAAGAATGTAATATACTCCCTGATTTCTGATCATAGACTCGTATTTGGCAGCTTCACTAACATGGGAGCTGCCATTTCAATATTGTAAGCTCAGTTGAAGTCGGGAATAACGTCGTTCTATGGACATCATTTTGGTGTGTTAAATCTGACGATATTGAGTAACTAGCCGATGCCGTTTAGGTTATTTTAAAATCATATTGGCAGGGCCACCACCAGCAACTCCGCAAATATTTTCTTGATGGTTAGTACGCTTAAATAGTAGGTTGCTTTAGCACCCAACGGTGCGCTGCTTCAGATGCCAATCATACCTGAGAAGCCGCCAGCTAAGACTGTAAACCCCGCTAACATTATTTCTTCAAAAGCTGTGTCAAAACATAAAGTGACTGCTTTACAAAGTGTTTTCCGATTTACTTTCACTTGAACCAGATAGTCAGCCCCTCTTGAAATCAGTACTAATAGTGTCGCTTTTTGACAATGAAACGTATCAAATGTGGCGATTGAATTTGAAACTAAGGCTCGAATTGATGATATTTTTCTAACCCTCACAACCGGATAAAATAGCCGTGATGATTAGAAACAAAAAATATGCAAAATCAGGGGGGGATAGAAGAACGCTTATCTTCGACAAGCTTAAGGTGGCTGAATAACGACATAATTAATAAGTAGATATTGATAAAGTGAGCGTTACTAGATCAGGAAATAGGTGGGTATTAAAGCATTTTCTTAACCACCCAATAACCCCAGATAATACTTTTTCAAGATATGATTTTTTCATCTAGGCTTTCTTTTTTTGGGAAGTTGTTTGATGAGTAGTTAAAGCCTAGTCTCGCACGGTGGGTTAAAAAAATGTGTTTTTGTGTTATTTTTGTGATTCGATTTGTTTTTTTATTATGGAACTATAAGCAGTAATGAGGTTACAAGAAGGACTACTACTAACGTTAGCTATTTTGGCTCGCTCTAGCGTATCGTTTGCATCAGTAGAGCACGTGGTGTATTTAGATGAAGATAGTTATGTTGAGCATTCTATCAATGATGTATTTAGTGCGGCTTCACGTCGGCTCCTCCCTACATCGAACAGATAACAAGTTTCCCAGAACATGGCCTTGTTTCAAAGGCATGGAACTCAAACTATTCACTAATCTACAGACCAGCTTCTAATTTCTGTGGTAAAGATAGTACAGAATATATTGTTAAAAACGGGTTTCCGTTGACTATTATTAAAGATCCGCCGCTTGAGTTAGGTCCTTTAAAGGGCATGAATAGCTCACCTGAATTGAATTTTGAGGGAGGCAGATACAACAATCAACAAACAACAGAATTGGTGACCACGAGCTATATAGTGGAATGTATAAATGACCCTGTTGTTATCAGTTTACCTGAAGAGTTAGAGGTAATAATCGGTAAACGAGAAACCTTTACTTTTACAGCCAGCGACGTCGATTCATCGAACTTTTCATTATCTGTGATGGCAAGTAATGATGAAAATGTTTTACCATTGGAAAATATATCTTTAGTTCAAACCAGTGAAATTAGCAATAAATTACTTATTGAAGATAATGGAAGAGTCATCGAAAGTACAGGGGAGTTCAGGGCCAAATGGAAGCTTAATATAAAGCCTCTCCCAGATATAGTGGGACATTCCATTATTATGATAAAAGCCTTGGATTCAGAAGGGTTGAGTAAAAATTATACGATAAAGGTGAATATAAAAAAGCCCAAGAAAGTTGTTTTTATTCATACAGATTATCTTGGTAGTCCAGTTGCTCAAAGTAAGATAAAATAATCTGCTGTTTTTATTAAAGCTACTTAATGATAAAGCGATAATCATATATAATAAGCGGCTGAAACCTTTGTTTCAAATAAGAGCGAGAGATATATTTTGAACATATATGGGGCGTTTTTGCTTGGTTTATGAGCAGTAATGATGGTGGAAGTATGTGAAAATACTCTACTAAAATGGATAAATCGAAAAGTAGTGTGAAAGGTAACTTCTTAAAAATAATAGTGAAATTACGTAAATGGAAATAAAAAAAATGTTTAATGGGCTAGCTATTTTTAATTGTACAGCTCTAGCTAGTCTTGGAATGTTAATAAGTGGCAGTGTTTCAGCCGCGATGATTGAAACTCCTCTTGACAGTCGACCGATTCATAAAGAGATAACGACTAACTATCGAGAACTGTTTAACTTGGACCATAGTGTTCAGCCATATACAATTGATGATTTAGGTGAGGAGTTTAGTCCAGCTACCGGATCGGTGACTTTCCGTCAAACAGATATAAGTATACCCGGTAATAGCAGCTTACCTGTTAACTTAACTCGAGTCTTTGTTGGTAGTGACTCATTTGACAGTAATACCAGAGACTTTGGCACTTGGGGTATAGACATTCCTCATGTGAGAGCGAATATGATTTCGTTGAAAGACGAAAAATCCTTTAAAGGTAGCTGGGGAACGGGGAAAGCATGCTCAGGTAAGTTAGGTGATGTAGGGGAGTTTACGGATAAAAACCGTAACCCGTATTATGACCAAAATTTACAAATCGAAAAGGGACAAAGTTTTTGGAATGGTGACAATATCTACATTCCAAATCAGGGTAGTGCAAAAATCATCAATAAGAGTGGTACAAATGGTGTTAAAACGACCAATCAACAATGGAAAATTGAATGTACGTTTGCACCTGGTGGCTATGAAGGCTTTAAAATAACAACGTTAGATGGCACTATCTACACTTTTAACCAATTAAAAGTGGTTAAGGGTAAAATACTAAAATTAGTAGAAAAGAGAGCATCATCTAAAAAGGATTCACCTCACTTTGAGACCTACCATGCTTTTTTGTTAGCTACAAAAGTTGAAGACAAATTCGGCAATACTGTTGAGTATAAGTATGATAGCCAAGGAAAGTTAATATCTATAGAGGGAAACGAAGGTAAATCTAGTGTTAGTAGTCGAAAAATCACTCTAACCTATTATAGTTCAGGTCCATTTAAAAACTTAGTGGCAACAGCAAGTGCAAATGGAAAAACTTGGAATTATAGCTATGCCCAACAAGGCGGTTTAAGCTACGTACTCAATGAGCAGATCAATGCATTATCAAAAGTAACCTTACCAGATAACAGAAACTGGTCATTCAAACACCCAAAAACAACTGACTGGATAAAGGCTTACCTTGGTCTCCATACATTCACAGTGCCTTCTGAAGAAAGAAATCTAAACTGGAAAGTATGTGAATATTTTACTGTGAAAGGGACGTTAATCGACATAGAGCACCCTAGTGGGTTTAAAGCAACGTATAGTTATAAAAATAGGTCCTTTAATCGCGCAAATGTGGAACTTCGTATACTTAAACCTGACTTTGATACCCAATGGGACTCTGTATTAATTGAAGCGCAAACTTGTTCATTAGCGTATGCTTTAGATAATAAAACGGTTACCTACTCAGATAACGAAAGTTATACATGGAATTACCGCTATATTAATGCTTCAGGTTATTTTCATAATGATAAAAAGCCTAGTGAATCAAGAAGGGCTGGTTGGAAGTTCGGTACGTTACCATATGGCCTTAAACCTTACGATCTGAAAACAACTGTGGTCACTACTCCTGGTGGTGAGAAAGTTGCGCATCATCACAGTGCAAAATGGGGATGGACAGAAAACCTTCCAATTCTCATCGATTATCTAGGTAAAGATGGTACGTTGCCGCCGCTGAGACGAGTTATCAGTACTAATGATAAAAGCACTTTGCGAGGAAATAGCTTAGTTAAGAATGACTTTACTAGTGGTTTCTTTATGCGCCCGAAGTCTCAGGTTACAATAGACACTTTTGAGGATGGCTCTAAAGATAATTTTGAGTTCACCCATCTTACTTTCAATGAATATGATGCGCCCACCAAAACTCAGGAATCAGGACCTAGTGGCAGTAAATTTGTGAAGCGCACCTATAAACACGACGTCGCTCATCATGCATTCAACCTACTAGAGTCAGTTTCTATTTCTTCAAATGACGAGACTTATAAAAAGACGCAAGAAGTAAACTATGGTGATTTCACGGCAGCTGATAACAGCTATCGAAACCTGAAACTAGTTAAAGAAATTTACGACAATGGCCGATTAACAGAAACTTTCAAGAAATATACAAATGAAGGGAATGTTGCTGAGATCGAGTTTAACCAAAATCTGTGGCCAAAGAGTAGCAATGAAAAACGGTACTTTAAACGTTCTGATTTTAAGCGAGGTATCGCTAGAAAAGTGACTATTCCATCTAGGTTCAGCGCAACAGGAGCAATTCATGCTGCTATAGAAGTAAATGATGATGGTTTAGTCACAAAGCAAACTGATTTTAGTGGTGTCTCAACTTCGTTAAGTTACGACTCAGTTGGTAGGATACTATCGATCGACTTAGAAAACGACTCTGCTGATAAATCTTGGCTTGATACTAGATTCGTCTGGGATGATGTAAATAATACTCGTACCATTAAGCGTTGTACTTTAAATCAAGACAATCAGTGTAATGAAGCCAGGCCTCTTGTTGAAACAATAGAAACCTACGACAGCTTACTGAGACTTACCCAGACTAAAACTATAGATAACACGATAAATGCAGATGCAAAAAGCCGTGTTCGATATCAAAATTTTGAGTACGATTATAAAAATCGTCAGACCTTAGTCTCATTTGTTAGCACTGATAGTACTGAATTAAACGGTACCAGTACGACTTATGACGCATTAGGCCGCACAAAAACAGTAAGTGTGTCGGGTCTTGGCGCTACCAAACATGCGTACCTAGCGAGCAATAAAATTAAAGTGACGGATCCACTCAAGAACGTTACCACAACAACGTATCAAGCATTTGGGGCTCCAGAATATAAGATTGCCACTTTTATTGACTCTCCTGAAG
>NZ_NKHF01000126.1 GCF_002744175.1 Pseudoalteromonas piscicida | reverse complement strand
AGGGCGTTAGCACTTAGGAGGTACCTTGACAGGATCGGGTATTAATCACGTTCGTTATGACCATTCCTCTAGACCTACGTTATTACATCTAAGTTGCCCGAAATGCAATGGCAGGTGCTTATCTAGAAAACAGTCTGAGTCAGCAGATAAGATAATTGCGGGAGATTGCAATACAGCTTGGCATACTGATGATTGGATGGTTTTATGTGAAAGTTGTACATACCGAATACACGGTTTAGCTTATGAGGAGCTACCTCCGCTTTATTACCAAGTAAGTGCACGAGGGCATAATTTGTGGGCATGGAATAAACAGCATTTGTTAATGCTAAAAAAGTTAATAAACGCTAAATCAATAAAAGACGATCCATATGAATGGTTTGCAACATATGCTCACAAGTCATGGATAAAAAAGAAAAATAGAGCGGCGTTTGTTAATGCTATTAATAAGTTTATGGCAAATAGTGCGTAAAGAGTG
>NZ_NKHF01000083.1 GCF_002744175.1 Pseudoalteromonas piscicida | reverse complement strand
ATGGCTGTACAGGTCGCTTTTGGGAAGGTAGATTCAAATCTCAAGCACTCCTTGATGAAGCAGCTCTGGCCGCCTGCCTTGCCTATGTAGACCTAAACCCCATTCGAGCCAAAGTTGCTACAACACCAGAAAATTCAGACTACACCAGCATTAAAAAGCGTATCGATTATGCCAAACTCGGCCAGCAACCCAAGTCTCTACTATGCTTTGCTGGCAGCCCACAAAAAGATATGCCAAAAGGACTCCCCTTTGAACTCAGCTATTATATTGAACTTGTTGAGCTCACAGGCCGATGTATTCGTGCTGACAAGCTTGGGTATATTGACGACATGCAACCTCTTCTTACTCGATTAAATATAGAGCCAGAGAACTGGTTCAAACTTACCACGCAGTTTTCACGGGTATTTCACGGCGCGGTGGGTCGGAAGCGCGCTATCACCGCTCATTGTAAAACACTTAAAAAGCACCGACGGACTAACCTAACCAACTGCGAACGCTTGCTGGGTTAAATAAACTCACATTTTGACTATGTGATCTCAGGGGGTCTCCTGTGCGTGATAATAACTTTCCATCTTGAAAAGCCATTTTTAGTCTAAATTCAACTGATTTACCTCTACTTTTAGTCACCATCTAAGACGGAACTTCGTTTTTCTAAAGCTATTTCTTAAGAAATATCGTTTAACGTAACAATAGGTAGAGTTGGGTGTCATCGCTAATCACTAATCCTATCATCGCTAATCCTAAAAAATACACTCTGCGAAAATTTCTTTAGCCTTTTGGTGGGTAACTACAATTACGCAAAAACGCTTGGCTATTTCAGTATCAGTTGATAATCACAGCGATAAAACTGAGTTTTATAGCGCTGCAGTTTCAGCTATATCGTTTAGTCTGTAGGTGGTGATAGTTGCTGTTTTAAGTAACGCTATTTGGCATGAGTTTCAGTATTAGTCATGCCCAGGTATCTAAGTTTTCCCCTTTGTTTTCCTCATGAGACTTGGCTTCCTCCTCTTCTTCATCGTCATCGCTGTCTTTGATTTTTTCGTGCTCTTCAGCTTGACGTTTGAGTGCCAATTCGGTCTTCATGTCTCGTTTGACTTTTTCAATTTTGTAATGCTGCACACCAGCGATATGAAACGCTGACTTATGTGTCACATCGAGCCGTACAATTGGCCCTAAAAAGGGTTTAAATGCATCCATACATTCCTCCACTAACCTACTGGTGAACTTACTTATTATCGGCTGTTATAGCCTATTCTTTAATTTCTGTAAAAAAGTGGTTGCCAAATATAATAAAACTATGTTTATCTATAAATGAACTTTTCGAACAGCAGATATATTACAAAGGTAACATCATGCTACTTACACTGACAGCAATTCATCATCACCATCATCATACGGGATAACCTGTCAGTTATTTCGCTGGTGGGTTATTCCTTAAAGGAACCTCCGGCGAAACAAAAAGTATAGTCAAAGTTTATTTCGCCCCGAGGTTCCGCCTCGGGGTTTTTCGTTTAAAGAATTAGGAAATAAATAATGAGCAACAGTAACCGTTTAAGAATCGCAATCCAAAAATCAGGCCGTCTTTCAAAAGATTGCCAAGCTCTACTAAAGCAACTTGGTGTAAAACTAAACCTACGTGAACAGCGTCTTATCGCCCACTCTACTAACATGCCTATTGACGTACTAAGAGTACGAGACGACGATATTCCCGGTCTTGTAATGGATGGGGTCTGTGACTTAGGTATTGTTGGTGAAAACGTATTGGAAGAAGTACAAGCTGAGCGCGTTCGCAATGAACAGTTTGCTGACGTTACTAAGCTATCGAAACTAGACTTTGGTTTTTGTCGCTTGGCGTTAGCATGGCCGCAAGAGCTTGGTCCCCAAGAAAAGACATGGTTTAACGGTAAGCGCATTGCAACCACTTACCCTGAAATTCTAAAACAGTACCTAAAGCGTGAAAACATCGATGCCAGCGTCGTTATGTTAACCGGTTCGGTAGAGGTAGCACCGCGCGCAGGCCTTGCTGATGCGATTTGTGACTTAGTCTCAACTGGCGCAACGCTCGAGGCAAACGGACTGATGCAAGGCGATACCATTTTAGAATCCAATGCTTGCTTGATCCAAAATGCAGCGCTAACCGATCAAAGTAAACTAGCGCTCATTGATAAGTTAATGCCTCGCCTTAAGGGAGTGAAACAAGCAAAAGAGAGCAAGTACATCATGATGCATGCACCAAAGAACAAGCTGGATGAAGTTTGCGCACTATTGCCCGGTACAGGACAGCCTACTTTACTGGCGCTAGCTGGTAGCGATGACTATGTGGCACTGCACATGGTAAGTTCTGAGACTCTATTTTGGGAGACAATGGAAGAGTTAAAGGCGCTTGGTGCTAACTCTATTCTGGTTATGCCAATTGAAAAGATGATGGAGTAATAGCATGTTTGTTTGGCAGTCAGCCACCAATGAGCAACGTATCAACTGTTTAAGTCGTCCCGCAGTAAAGATGGGTGTCAAAGTAAAAGCAGCAGTTGAGGCAATCATTGATAACGTTGCTCGTAATGGTGATGATGCGTTACTTGGTTACGCAGAGCAGTTTGATGCACGTGTTAACCCCAGAATACGGGTCACGAGAAGTGAGCTTGTTGAAAGCGAATTTGCGTTAACGTCTGAGCTTAAAAGTGCCATTGACCAAGCGTACAGTAATATTAAAAAGTTCCACCAGCTACAGTTACCACAAAGCAAGCAAATCGAGACTCAGCCAGGTGTAATCTGTGAGCTTAGGTATCAGGCAATTGAAGCAGTTGGTTTGTACGTCCCAGGTGGAAGTGCACCACTGCCTTCTTCTGTATTAATGCAAGGCGTATGTGCGCAGCTAAGTGGCGCCAAAACAATTGTATTGGCTACACCAGTTAAAGGCGATAGCCAAATAAACCCTGCAATATTATATGCGGCTAAGCTGTGTGGCGTTACAGATGTTATTGAATGTGGCGGTGCAGGTGCGATCGCGGCGATGGCGCTTGGTACTAGCAGCGTGCCAAAAGTAAATAAGATTTTTGGCCCAGGTAATAGCTTTGTCACGATGGCAAAACAGCTACTTTCTCAGTCAGTGCCAGGACTTGCGATCGATATGCCAGCTGGTCCTTCAGAGGTATTAGTGATTGCAGACAGCGGTGCTAATCCTGAGTTTATTGCTGCTGATCTACTTTCTCAAGCTGAGCATGGAGAAGACTCGCAAGTTATACTGCTCGCTTCCGACCGTGAGCTTATACTAGACACTGAGGCTGCTATAGAACGTCAGTTAAGCGTGCTTAGTCGTGCTGACATTGCTAAAGCTGCGCTTAAAAACAGCACGCTGGTTTTAGTTGAGAACATAGCCCAAGCATTTGAGATTTCAGCACAGTACGGACCAGAGCACCTTATCTTACAAATTAGAGATGCAGAGCGTTATCTGCCTCTAGTAAAAAACGCAGGTTCAGTGTTTGTTGGAGACTATACTCCCGAATCTGCAGGTGACTATGCTTCTGGCACCAACCACGTATTGCCAACCTATGGTTATTCAAAAACCTACTCAAGCTTAAACCTGATGGATTTTTATAAGGCTTATACCGTGCAAACTATCACTAAAGAGGGCCTACGTGGATTGAGCACTGCCATTTTACCGTTGGCACAAGCTGAGGGATTAGATGCACACGCAAATGCCGTTAAAGTCAGGCTGGAGAATAACAATGACTAACATTGCGCTACCTAATAATATAGAAAAGCTAAAAGCTTACAGCTCTGCAAAAAGCGAAAAACTGACAGGCACCACATGGCTTAATGCCAATGAGAGTCCATACACTCGTGTGCTTGAAATGCGTTTTGATAACTTAAATCGTTATCCCGACCCACAGCCGCAAGCGGTAATTGACGGCTACGCTCGCTACGCAAAGGTTGAGCAAAAGAACGTATTAATGACTCGTGGCGCCGATGAAGGGATTGAACTGTTAGTTAGAACCTATTGCGAGTCGGGCAAAGATAGCATTGCGATTTTTACCCCAACCTATGGAATGTACAAAGTTACGGCTGACACCCACAACATCGCCATAAATGAATTAAGCCAAGATCAACTTGCCAACGACGATGTAGATGCTTTAATCACTGCAGTTGGCGAGGCTAAACTGGTATTTGTTTGTAATCCAAATAATCCAACTGGGGCACTGCAGCCTGCCAGCAAAATAGCAGCACTTGCTGATAAGCTTCAAGGCCGTGCAATCGTAGTCGTTGATGAAGCATATATAGAGTTTTGTGAAGAAAAAACTTGTGTCGAGCTTATCAAAGAGTTTTCAAATGTGGTTGTGCTCCGCACGTTATCTAAAGCGTTTGCTTTAGCGGGACTTCGAGTTGGTTTTATGTTAGCAAGTGAACAGCTATTGGCACCGGTGAGAAAAGTGATTGCACCCTACCCGGTTTCGACGGTAGTGGCGCAAATTGCAGCAACCGCATTAACGCCAGACGCATTAACTCAGATGCGTCGCCAAGTCTCTATTTTGAACCTAGCAAAAAAGAAGCTTATACAATGGCTACAAAACAGCGAATTCGTAAGCGCAATATTATGTGGCGAAGGCAACTTTGTTACTTTACAGCTAACCGACAAACAGTTTGTAGAGCAAGCGATGCGCCAAGGTTTAATCATGCGGCCATTTGTGCTGTTTGGCGAGGACAACTGGTTGCGCATCTCTATCGGCAACGAACAAGAACTAAAACAAGTAGAAAACTGGCTGAAACAATGCCAAGTCAGTGAGGAAGTATCATGAGCGCCCCGTATTTATTCATCGACCGCGATGGCACTATCATCGAAGAGCCCGTTAGCGATAAACAAGTAGATAGCCTAGAAAAGCTGGCACTATTACCTAATGTGATCCCTGCGTTATTACAATTACAGTCATTTGGTTATAAATTGGTGATGGTATCTAACCAAGATGGTCTTGGCACAAGTAGCTTCCCTAAAGCCGATTTCGATGCGCCTCAAGACAAAATGATGCAAATTCTAACAAGCCAAGGGATCCGTTTCGAAGCGGTATTGATCTGCCCCCACTTTAATGAGGATAACTGCCAATGTCGTAAACCTAAAACAGGATTACTCACCGAACTGATGCGCTCGGGTAAAGTGGATCTGAGCAAATCGTTTGTTATTGGGGATAGACAAACCGACATTCAGCTTGCTGAAAATCTATGCATTGAAGGTATTCTTTACGAAGATAATTGGCCGGCCATAGTGACCCAGCTAACCACATTAAATCGTAGCGCACAGATAGCCAGAAACACCAAAGAAACACAGATAGCAGTCGCGATAAATCTAGACCAACAAGCCAATGGCGAGATTGCAACTGGGCTTGGCTTTTTTGATCACATGCTAGATCAGATCAAAACCCACGCCAATCTGGGCCTAAACATTCAGGCCAAGGGGGATTTACATATTGATGAACACCACCTCGTAGAAGATATAGGTATTGCTCTTGGTCAGGCATTTAAGACCGCCCTTGGTACAAAATCACAAATCGCCCGCTATGGTTTTGCGCTGCCGATGGATGAGTGTAAAGCCGAGTGTCAGTTAGATTTATCAGGGCGCGCGTCATTTGTACTCAATGCTAACTTTACACGAGATAAGGTGGGTGACTTGGATGTGCAAATGGTAGAGCACTTCTTCAAATCCTTTGCAGATAATGCGGCTGTGAGTTTAATTTTGAGCGTGAGTGAAGGCAACGCCCACCATCAAGTTGAGGGACTATTCAAAGCGTTCTCTCGTGCTATTCGTATGGCCATTGCAACGGATGCATCGCAACAAATGGCAAGTTCTAAGGGGAGTTTATGATTGCAATTATTAATACCGGTTGTGCCAATATTAACTCAGTGCGATTTGCATTTGAGCGTCTTGGTGTCACCCCCGAGGTTATCACCGCCCCAGAGAAGTTAGCTAGTTTCGAGCGTGCGATTTTACCTGGGGTTGGTCATGCAAACGTGGCAATGAAACGCTTAAACGAACAAGGCTGGGATCAGGCAATTTCAGACTATCAAAGGCTTGATGGGGATTTGTTTAGGGATGCAGCTGCTTTGTGAGTCGACTGAAGAAGGTAATATTCCGTGTTTAGGCCGCATTCCGGGTAAGGTAGCTTTGCTAGAAACCAATGAGCTTAGCGCACCTCATATGGGGTGGAACAACCTAAATGTGTTGAAGTCTCATGCGTTAACAGCCGGACTGGACGAACAAGATCAGGTGTACTTTGTGCACAGCTTCGCGCATAGCGTAAATCAATCGACATTAGTGTCGGGCGAGTACGGTCAACCATTTTCTGCAATTGTTGCGAATGATAATTACGCTGGCATGCAATTTCATCCTGAGCGCAGCGGCAAGGTTGGTGCGCAGCTTTTACAAAACTTTATTAACTGGCAATTATAAAAGGACGAACAATGATTATTCCCGCTTTAGATGTACTAGAGAACAATATTGTTCGTTTATATCAAGGCAAGTATGAAACCGCACAGTTTTACCCATTTAATTTAGCTGAGCGTTTACTTGAATACCAAAATGCAGGCGCAGCCAAGCTACATTTAGTGGATCTAGAAGGCGCTCGTGATCCGAGTAAAAAGCAATGGCGCACCATTCAAGCCGCTACCAAAGCATTGACGGTTCCATTTCAGGTTGGCGGCGGCATTCGCAGCATTGAAGATGTTAAACAATGGCTTGAAGCTGGTGCTGCTCAAGTGGTAATAGGATCAATGGCAGTTGAAAAACAACAAGAAGTGGCTGCGTGGATAAAAGAGTGTGGTGCCGATAGGTTCGTGATTGCACTCGACGTCAATAAAACCCAGAACGGCTGGGCACCTGCCACTCATGGGTGGCTAAATAACGCAGAAAGTGACCTGTTCGAGTTACTCGATTTTTACGCTGGGCAAGGAATAGTTGATTATCTATGTACGGACATCAGTAAGGACGGTACCATGACTGGGCCATCGTTTTCATTATATGAAGACATCACCAACCACAACAGCGCATTAAAAGTGCAAGCCTCTGGGGGCGTGAGCTCTCTCGATGATATTAAACGGCTTGCGAAGCAACAGGTAGGTGGAGTAATACTTGGCAAATCGCTACTTGAAGGAGTGTTCACAGTGGAGGACGCACTAGCATGTTATCAAAACGCATAATTCCTTGTTTAGACGTAAAAGACGGTCAAGTTGTCAAAGGTGTAAAATTCCAAGGCCATGAAGTGGTAGGTGATATTCTAGATCTAGCCCAGCGTTATAGCGAAGCCGGAGCTGATGAACTGGTGTTTTATGAAATCAGCGCCAGCGTTGAAAAGCGCCTGCTAGACGTAAACTGGGTCGCCGAAATTGCCAGACATATCGATATACCATTTTGCGTAGCTGGTGGGATTAAGTCGGTGGCAGATGCCGCTCGAGTACTTGAGCAAGGGGCAGATAAAATCTCCATTAATAGCCCAGCGATTGCACGACCTGAACTCATTAAAGAGTTACATGACGAGTTTGGCAAGCAATGTGTGGTTGTAGGTGTAGACAGCTTTTATGATCAACAAACGCAAGCGTATTTAGTATATCAGTTAACCGGCGATCCGAATGCTTCAAGCCGCACTCGATACAAAACGCAAGAATGGGTCAAACAAGTTCAAGATCTTGGAGCCGGAGAAATTGTACTTAATTGCATGAACCAAGATGGCGTGCGTAAAGGCTATGATATTGAGCAGCTCAGCGAGATTAGAAAGCTGTGTAAAGTACCTCTTATTGCCTCTGGTGGCGCTGGCAGCATGCAAGATTTTGTTGACGTTTTTAAACAAACAGATGTTGACGGTGCCTTGGCTGCAAGCGTGTTCCATAAAGGTATAATCGAAATTCCTGAGCTTAAGCAGTTCTTAATAAATAATGATGTGGCGGCAAGACAATGATAATTAATAAACAAAACATTGCTGAAGTAGACTTCAATAAATCAACACTTATTCCAGCAATAGTGCAAGATGCATTAACTGGGGTGGTATTGATGCAAGGCTTTATGAATAGAGAAGCCCTTGAAGTGACACTAGAAAAGCAACTCGTTACTTTTTATTCGCGCTCTAAATCTCGTCTTTGGACCAAAGGTGAGACCTCAAACAATGTGTTAACCTTAGTAGAAGTACATACCGATTGTGATAAAGACAGCCTGCTGATTTACGCAAAACCACAGGGCCCAACTTGTCACCTTGGCAGCGAAAGCTGCTTTGCGGACACCATGCCTGAGCTTGCATTTTTAGGAAAGCTTGAGCGTGTAATAGCTCAGCGGAAAACTGCATCTCCAAAGAGCAGTTATACCGCCTCTTTATTCGCTAAGGACTTAAGCCGCAGCTGTCAAAAAGTCGGAGAAGAAGGCGTTGAGGTGGCGTTGGCTGCAATGAAAAACGATAACCAAGAGTTACTCAATGAATCCGCAGACTTACTGTATCACCTCATTGTACTATTACAGCGACAAGGTCTGACACTCAGTGAGGTGGTAAGTACACTCGAAAATAGGCATAAATAACCTGCACTCAGGTTAAATAGTAATTCCTAAATCAGGGGGCGCAGTTTCAATGCTATGTTAACCCCCTGCTTAATTGGTGCAAATTGCTATTGTAGATCAACTCCCATTCAGCTTCATTAAGATAAACTGCGGATAATCTTAAGATTATACAGCAGTGTATTGATCAACTAAGGTTATTGTTGTCACTGCTAGAGGTTGGAACCAAGAATGAAAATAAAATCTATTGTTTTACTACTCGCTGGAATAACTGCTACCGGATGCTCGACACTGACACCGGACCAACAAGAAAAGCTCGATGATATGTCGGGGTGTGAAAAGTTAGACGCTTTGCTCAATGCCTCTTCTACAGGGTTTGCTGTACTTAAAGGTGCTGAAGTTGGAAGTAATTTAATCAACTCTTGGCAAGCCAAGGCGCACCTTGTTGGTAATAAGTGTCAGATCATTGAAGGGACATCGGGTAAAACCAAATATACGTGCCAAGAGCAATTTAAAGATTACCAAGGTGCGGTAAAAATCCATATTTATGCTCAAAGTCTTGCCAAGCAATGTTTAGATGCTAATTGGGTGGCGACGGAAAAAGACAACGGCGAGTCGATGCACACTCAATTGGTGTCTCCCAACTCTACTGCTGTTATCGATATTGAGTTGGGCCGAAGCTTAGACAAAGTTGCACCTTGGCTTGTGACCTTTAACGTAAGTAATAAATAAAGTTAATCACAATCATCGTTGTAGTGAGTATGGCGAGTAAGTCTTAAGTTGAGCTGGGTTAAATGTACTAGATCAGGCTATTTACCGCGGTCGCTTCAACTTGCTTGCCTTCAACCCTAGTTAGCCACGTTGCCTATTTTTAATCACGATTTTACCTTAATAGAATTTTCATTATTGCTGTGCTCGAGCGAACTGTGGCGGCCTGGCCATTCGTTTATATGTAAATACTGAATAACCCCCCATAGCGATGCACTGACGACCCGCGAAATATATGATTCTAGTTCTTTTTTGCCATAGTGTGGTTGACAATAATCTTAAATTTATTATTTGTTTTTATGCATTTGTCTGGTTTCTTTATGTAAATATAATGCTTGTTTTGTTATTTAAAATGGCATTAAATGCAGATGCTAAATCAATTAGCACACGACTAAATTGAACTTTTTAAAGGAATTAAGATGAACTCACTACTTAAGGTTTCAGCGCTTTCTCTTGCTGTTATGCTCGTACAATCACCTGCTTTAGCTAAAGATGAAGCTAAAGTGTTTGAATATACACTCAACGGCAGTGTTTATGAGATCCCAGCATCACAGGCTGACAATCTAGATGAGATTATTGCGTTAATTGAAACCAATAATGACGTGTCTGCTTTCTCAGTAACGCAGAGCAAGTTAACCCAGTTCGACGACGTTAATGAAGCGGATAGCGCAACTATGCTTGCCGGTGGTAACTTACGAATTTATAGCGAACTAAATACGGGTTACTTAAATGATTTTGATCAAGCATTTACTTACACCTGTCCAAACAATATGTTTGTAAAATCAATTTCTAGTTACCATCAGAATAAACAAGAGGACAGACGTTTCAGTTTAGTTTGCGCTAAGTTTACTACTGATAGCGGTAGCCGTATTTACCGTAAAACAACAAAGTGGAGCGGTTACGTAAATTCATATGATCAGGCATTCAACTTTGTGTGTCCAAATGGTCAATTCTTGGTGGGTATGTCAAGCCGTCACGATAACGGTAGAGAAGATAGATTGTTCAACTTTAACTGTGCATCAATGGCGACATCAAGTGTTGGCGCTGCTTTGTTTGCTGAGTCTTGCATTACGACTCAATACACAGGATATGACCAACCTTGGACACTAGGTGGAAATGGTGCACTCATTGGTATGTCTAGCCGCCATGACAATAGAACCGAGGACCGCCAAACAGCAGTAACTTACTGCTCTGCAGCAAGTGATTGGTGATCATTAATTAACGAGTAGGGTGTATGCCCTACTCGTTTTCACTTGTCATATCTGCGTCATACAATTGCAGCAAACTCATATTGTTACTTGCCAATAGATTGAAAAGACCAGTGAAAAAGCCGCACATATTTCTTATTAACCTCGACAACTGTTCACAGAGGCTAGAAACATCAAGCATTCAATTTGAGCAATTCTCCCTCGACTTTGAAAGGATTAGCGCCGTTCATGGGGCTGAGGTCAGTGACGTTGTGCTTAGCAAAAGTTACAGCAAAGAGAAAAATGCAAAACAATATTACCGCCCCCTAACCTCTGGTGAGGTGGGATGTTATTTAAGCCATCTTAAGGTGCTTGAAGAAATCGTCTCAAGAGCACTTCCCTACGCGTTTATTTTTGAAGATGATTTTGAGCTTGTCACTGATCTTAGACCTATAGATAAGGCCATCAGCCAATTAACTTTTAGTTGGGATATGATTAAGTTATTCCAATCTCAAAGCAATAAGCGGACAGCGATAGCACAATGCAAAGTCACAGAATCACTCTCACTTACCATAGCAAATAAAGTTCCTGCGGGAACGGTTGCGCAAATAGTGAGCTTGCAAGGTGCGCGAAAAATTTTGGCACATGCACGGCCTTTTGGTCGACCAATTGATATTGATTATCAACACTTTTGGGAAATGGAACTGAGTATTCTGTTAGCAACGCCCTGCCCTGTAACGCACGCTGATATTTTTCCTAGTACCATAGGAAGAGTTAAGGGAAGCGAAAATGGGTTCAGCTACTTTTGGCGTAAACAACGACTTCAAATTAATAAATATGTGCAAAATCAATTTCACCGTAGAGCAATGCTTAATCAGTATCGTCCCTACTTCTAATTTAAACGCCTAAAACTTAGCTGTACGCCTTCTAAACAATGGCTTTTAGAATATACACAATAGCGAAAAAATCATGTTAAAAGTGTAATTTATGGGAAGACTTCTGAAAAAGATGTGCTAGTATCTTAGATTATTGCAATAAGTTTAACTTTTTGCTTAAACCATTAATAATAACAACGTTGAGGGAGCACAGACGTGTCTATAGAAATCAACTTTGAACTTTCTGATTCAGATCTTGAACACTTCCGTGGAATGATGAAAGCCGCTATCGAAAAAAATAGCGACATGAGTGATGCAGAAATCATAGCTAAAGCGCGTGACCTAGTCGCGACAATGGAAAAATCTAACCTTCCTGAATTTGTTAGCACTCGCCTTATCTCACTACAGACGTTAATTGATGCTGTGTTGGATGAAGAGTGGCAAATGCCAGAAGATGAAAAACGTGAAATTATGGCCTCTTTGGCTTATTTCAGTGAACCTGAAGACATAGTGCCTGATCACATACCGGTTCTGGGTTATGTTGATGATGCCATCATGATTGAACTGGTATTACAAGAACTATCGCTAGATCTTAAAGCCTACCGTGAGTTTTGTGGGTTCCGTGCCACTGAAGAAGCAAGACGTGGCGATGCGGCTAAAGTTGATCGCGAAAGCTGGTTGGCGGGAACTCGTTCTCAGATCCGTTCATCAATGCGCAGGGGTCGTTCAAAAAACCGCTCTCGTTTCTTCTCTCGTATTATGTAATAAATACTGTATTGAGACGATATCAAGCAAAGATTTTGAAAGATCTGAATTGTAAAGGGCTGAAAATATCAGCCCTTTTTGGTTTTTACTTCACTTCATGTGGATGAGAAACCCCCATCCAAGCTTTGTAAAGTGCGGTTTGCGCTTTGGTAGGTTCAGTTGAAAATGTGATCTGCTTCGGTTTATTAAAATCGCGGCCAAGTGTTAGTGTTGTACTCATTAACTTATCTCTACGAATATAATCCACAGTGACAGTTTGACCAGGCTTAAAGTGTGCTAAGCTCGCGGTAAGGTCTTTCCTGACATGGTGCTTATCAAATGCCACTATATGGTCTCCCGCGGTAAGGCCCGCTTGCCAAGCGTTTCCATCTCGGGCGACGTGAGTAAGTGTAAGCAATTCACCATTCGTTTTTGCCTTACCCTCAAAGCCGGCGACAACTTCTGCAGAGCTCGGATAGTCGTATACTAATCCCACTTTGGCAAACAGTGCGTCAAAATCAATATCGGCAGGGGTATCAACATAGTCCTTCCACCAAGCGCTATAGTCGCGACCGGTCAGCGTTTTCAAGATGTTTTTAACATCTTCACTGGTAAAACTATTTGGCAACTTATGCTGCTGGTAAAGTGCTCTGTGGACGTCACGGTAGCTAGTTTTACCATTTGATTTTGCCAATAAATCAATATCTAGCGCCATGGAAACGAGTGCTCCTTCAGAATAGATATTGGTGCTGTAGTTAATACCGTGATCGCCCCCTTGATTAATCCACTTATCAAAACTGGTTGCTGCTACAGATTGCACGTGGCGACCCGGCGTTTTTAAGTGGCGATTAACACGCTTGGTGAGCATCTTTAGGTATTCATCATTGGTGGTGATCCCTGAGCTCAACAATAAATAGTCTTCGAAATAGCTCGTTGACCCCTCTGCTAACCATAATAAGTCGGTATAGTTTGGTGCAACATAATCGTAAGGTACCATTCCCGCTGGACGATAATTTTTGACATTCCAAGTATGAATAAACTCATGAGCGGCTGTTGAGATAAACCCGATATAATCATCTCTATCTTTAAAGCTATCTCTGTGTCTTTGGATAATGGTTGAATTCAAGTGTTCTGTAGCACCACGAGCGCCGCTGGTTGCATGTACCATAAATACATAGCGATCGTAAGGGTAATCATCCCAAATCAATGTGCCAGTTTTGACCAGTTTCTTGAGGTCGTTGAGCATTAATTCAACATCAAAGTTGCCTTCTCCCCAGATTACCAGCTCATATTGACGGTTATCGACTTCAAATTTGTGTAGTTGATTGACGCCGGTTTCTATCGGCGAATCGAGAAGAATGTCGTAATTCGCTGCTTTAAAGCTGTGTTTTGAGTCAGCAAAGTCCATTCCTGAGACAGAACGCCAGTCTTTTGGAACGTCTAGCTCAACTGTCACAGGCTCCGATCTGAACGACTCGCTGAACATAAAAAAGCCTGAGGCGTCGATAAATGCATGGGTGTCATCTATGTGTCGAGCGCGAAGGCCAAGTTCATTGGCATAAATTTGATACTGTACCGTTAGTTCCGTGGGCTCAGACAAGTGGACGCGCCAGGTATTTTTGTCTATTTTTTCCCAGGCTAAACTTTCGTCGTTTTCAGCTTTTGCAGCAAAAAAACGCACACCGTTTGCTAAATTCAAGATTTCATAGCGACCAGTGCGCCAGTCGGGCAACTGAACATCAATACTAGTTTGAGAAGACTTTGGAAAGGTCACCTCCACCTGGGCAAGGTGGTGTTCTGGTTGTGTGATGGCAATTTGGTAATTAACGTCAGCATAGGCATTAAAGGCTGCAAGACAAGCTAAGGTGATAAGACTTTTTTTCATGCTTGGAAATAAATAATTCTAGATTTTTTCAATGTATCAAATCAGTGACTTGTACGCGAAGTAATATCGATGAGTGAACAGCAAATTCGGATACGTTACGACGTCAAATTTTCGCGCATATTGAGCAAAATTGTTGTAGACTAAGTAACTAAGAGAGAAATTCAAGACTGGAAATTTGTGACTGACAATGCCGTAATGCTCGAGCAAAAGTTAAAACAAGCCATCGAGGCTAGAAAAACGCTTGAGGATGCTAGAAAACAACAAGTAGAACTCCTTACTCAGTTTGCTGCAAAACTATCCTTAGCCTGTAAAGGACAAGATGTTTCACTTGATAACCAATTGGCTAAGTTTCGTATCGCATTGAATAAAGGCGTTGATTTTGAGCAATTAGTTCCTTTTATTGATGGGATTTCTGAGCCGCTAAAGTCACAAGAAGCAGTCAATTCTGCCAATCAAAAAGCACTGCAATCTGCCATCCAGCAAAGCGGAAAGTTACTACAGAAATTAAAAGGCTTACCTGATGAATCACGCCGTAAGCTACGAAATTTATTAGACGTTGAACTCGAAAATATCAGCTCCACCAATGCCTACATTCCAGCTCTTGAGATGTTGGTGTCTATTTATCATACGGTATTGCAATCTAAAGTTGAGATAACAGAAGCTGCGTCAGATAGTAGCCAACCTGAACTTGCCGCTGAACTGCAAGCCCTGATCAACGAACTTATCTTCGAAGACGATGCAATTGAAAAAGTCAAAGAGATAAGAGAAAGCATCGCGCAGGACGATCGCCTTGATAACCTTTATTCGGCGGCAACAGAAGTAATTAAAATCATTGCTCAGACGATTGCAAGAGAGCGTCAGTCGGCACAAGGTTTTTTGGTTTCACTCAATCAGACTTTAGAAGAACTACATCGCTCAATTGTTGAAACAACAGCACGTTCTAAATCTACATCGCAAGAGCTACAATCACTAAATGATAAGATTGAGTCAAAGATCCAAAACCTTAACCAAAGAACACAGGACGCAAACTCAATCACTGAGTTGAAAGCGCTGGTAGACAATGAACTAAAGCTTCTTAGTGCCGATTTAATTGCAAGGGAGAAGCTTGAAAAAAGTGAACGCGAAGCGCTGTTAGATTCATTTGACGCCATAAATAATCGCATCAATACGCTTGAAACTAAGGTTTCGAGTTACCAAAAGCGGTTGAGTGAGCAAAAGTTCAAGAGTTTGTTGGATAGCTTGACTAAATTACCTAACCGAGCTGCCTTCGATGAGCGGTTAACCCATGAAATGCATTTGTTCGAGGTAAATGATTCTGACGTCACTTTGGTGGTGATTGATGTTGATCACTTTAAATCAATTAATGACCGTTATGGTCATAGTGCAGGTGATAAAACACTCCAAGTGATAGCAAGAGCGCTTAAGAAGTCGATTAGAAAAAGTGACTTTATTGCCCGTTACGGTGGTGAAGAGTTTGTGTTACTAATGCCTGGCATGCCGCTTACTCATGCGAAAAAGCCGCTCGAAAAAGTGCGTCAGGTGATTAAGTCTATTCCGTTTAAGTTTAAAGAAACAGAAGTCGAAATTACGATTTCTCTAGGTGCTACTCAGTTCAAAAAAGGTGATACCGCGTTAAGTGCCTTTGATAGAGCTGATGCTGCACTCTATGAAGCGAAAAACAGCGGGCGCGATAGGTTATGCTTTAAATAGCATAACCAGCATTAGGCTTTGAGTTAAGTGCTTGAATACTTAACTCGTCGTCTCATTCGTCATTGACGCTCGGTTCGCATAAGACAAACAAGGAGTAAGCCTATGCAAGTAGAGCTAAACCCTACAGGGGTTCTTAACTTATTATCAAGATTGGAAGTCGATTTACTTCAGCAGTCAACCACAAGTGAGAGATATAGGCTTTTTAGAAATTGTGCTTTAGCGGTGCTCAACGTTGGTAGCCACACTGACTCTAGCTCCGAAATTTATGACAAATATGAAGACTTTGATATTCAGCTTTTAGCACGCGAGCGCGGCATCAAAATTGCGCTTGATAACCCTCCTGAATCGGCATTTGTGGATGGCAAAATCATTACCGGAATCCACGAACACATTTTTTCTGTGATCCGCGATATTTTGTTTATTTGCCAAAAGTACTATGGCGAAAACAAATCTTCTGCCGAAATCACTCATATGGTTTTTGACATGCTACGAAATGCTGATGCACTCGAAGTAAACAAAGATCCAAATATGATTGTGTGCTGGGGTGGTCACTCTATTAATGAAGTAGAATACAAGTACACCAAAGAGGTAGGTTACCAGCTAGGACTTCGTGGCTTAAATATTTGTACTGGCTGTGGGCCTGGTGCGATGAAAGGACCGATGAAGGGCGCGACCATTGGCCATGCTAAGCAACGGGTATCTAATAACCGCTATTTAGGGCTCACTGAGCCAAGTATTATCGCAGCTGAGCCACCTAACCCAATCGTTAATGAGTTGGTTATTCTTCCTGATATTGAAAAGCGCCTTGAAGCTTTTGTTCGTATTGCGCATGGTATTATTATCTTTCCCGGCGGTGCAGGTACAGCAGAGGAACTCCTGTATTTATTGGGTATTTTGCTCCACCCAGACAATGAAAAACAGTGTTTACCTGTAATATTAACTGGGCCTAAGGAATCGGCGGCTTACTTTGAAGAACTAAGTGCATTTGTAGAAAAGACGCTTGGCAAGGCCGCGCTATCTAAATTTGAAATCATTGTAGATAATCCTGAGCTAGTTGCTAAAAAGTTGAAAGAGTCGATGATCACTGTACGGGAATACAGAAAGTCAGAGGGAGATGCTTACTACTTCAACTGGACATTAAAAATTGAAAATGACTTTCAACATCCATTTGCCCCAACTCATGAAAATATGTCTGCGCTGGATTTACACCTTGAGCAACCAAAGCAGTTGCTTGCAGCGAATCTAAGACGAGCATTTTCAGGTATTGTAGCGGGCAACGTGAAAGACGAAGGGATCACCGCGATAAAACAACATGGTCCATACGAATTGAGTGGTGATAAATCACTGATGACCGATATGGATAAACTATTAGGGGCCTTTGTGTCTCAAGGACGTATGAAACTACCAGGTAGCAAATACGTTCCGTGTTATAAGATTAAAGCATAGACTGAATGAATAATTTGTTGTTAATCGATGCGCTTAATTTAATTAGGCGCATTTATGCAGTTAACGAGCCCAAAGAGATAAAACAGCACGAGGCGCACATTAAAGCTTGTTGCCAAAGAGTTGAACAGGCAGCCCGCAGCTTACTTAGAAAGACCGCCGCGACCCATGCAGTTGCAGTGTTTGATGGCGATAAGAGTTGGCGCTATCATTTTTATCCGAATTACAAAATGAATCGCCAACCTATGCCTGAGCGGTTAAGTCATAGTCTTGAACTATTTTCTCAAGCTTTTGCAAGTGCAGGAGTCAAATCATTTAACCCAGCTCATGACGAAGCCGACGACATCATAGCGACTTTGGCAAGTAAAGCAGCAAACGCGAATGTGAACACGACAATAGTGTCTACTGATAAAGGATTTTTGCCGCTGATCAGCGACACCATAACAGTCTATGATTATTTTAAAAAGTCAGTTATTTCAACGGAAGATATTAAAAGCCGTTTTTCAGTAACACAAAATAAGCTGGAGTTGTTTTGGGCCTTAAGCGGCGATAAAACCAATGATATTCCAGGTGTTGCGGGAATAGGCGTAAAAACAGCACAAGAGCTATTGTCGAAACACGATAGTTTTGACGAAATGCTTGAAGATCAGACTCTCAAACCCTCTGTAAACGCGAAACTAAAAGCGGGTGCTGAAAACTACATCACCAGCCTTGCACTGGTAACACTAAGAAAAGATATTGAGATTGGGTTTAGTCTCAAAGATATTAGAGTAATGTAGGGTTATAGGTATCTGATTGTTAGTTACCTCGTCGCGTAGCGTTAGGTGATTTTAGTCGTGTTTGATATATTGCAGGTGGGCGTATCTCTAACTTAAGTGGTACAAATGGCGAGTCTATTACATTCTTTATTGAGCAGTTAAATGATTAGGAAGATATTACAGTATATATTTCTTGGCCTAGCGGTTTACGTTACTGTGGTGTTTTTGGTGATCAATTTTTATAAAGATGACCCACAAGCGATGATCTGGCAAGACAGAGAAGCCTTTAACAATCGTTTTATTCGCAATCTTACACTCGAAAAGCCGACAGAAATTGAGACGGTATTAGACACACTCGGCAGCCCTGACCTCACCTATGTAAAACGCAAAGGTGATGTTGTGGTTCAAATTGTGTTTTATCGTACTCAGCTAGTAAAACCAGATGGTATCACCACGGAAGATGAGTGTACTGGCTTACTATTCGAAAACGGTATCTTGAAGCTGTGGGGTCCCGGTGCACGAGTTACCTTTGATAAAGTACAAAATTAATGGAAGCAAAGACGGTTACGAGTAAAACGCTGTTTGCGATAGCCCAAGGGACGCACAAAGTATTGCGCCTTTATTATCGAAAGGAAAAGTGGTCCTCTATTTACCCTACCCTAGTCAAGCTTGCACAGCTTTACTTAGACTGTTATGAATCTTCACCGAGCAGTATGCATGGTCAACTGGGCCTGTATTCACAAAACTTAGGCTACAATACCAATTTAGTTATCAACCAGAATGTGTTGGTTTGCATGGCGTGCCACAGCCTCAAGTTTTCTCGCTCAGTAACCGAGGAGCTATTGCTTGCAAGCTTTGCTGACTATTTATGCGTTGCGAAAGAAAGCGATTTACTGGCGTCTGGTAAGCGCCTTAATCCGCAACAGGAAAAGCTGTGGCAAGTAAGGCACCAAATGGCCGTGCAAATACTGAGTGATGGTCAAACTCCTGATCTACAGTGTTTAAGAATTCTATCCCGCTTGTCTAACTATGATGGCAAGCTAGTATCACGTGTTCCCCAACGGTTTAATGATCATGCGTCACTCATAGTGGCTATCGCCCATCGGATCGCAAGCTTAATTACCCCCACAAACCGCCAGCAAACGGTGACTTTCGATACAGCAATAAAGTTGCTCTACAGCAAGTTGACCTATACGTTTGCGATCAAGGTGTTGATTGCCCTTGCCGAAGCCCAATTAAAATACCCTGCCGGCCTCTTGTGCCAAATCAATAATGAGCTTGGCTTTTTAGTCGTGCAATCGGGCAAAGAAAAAATCATTGCTGTTGTGGAAGATGGTCAGGCGAAGAAGCTGGCAAAAGCCAACCGACGCTTCGATTTTCGTTGTGGATTAACCAATAGTACCGATACGAAGCTGCTTTATAATATTTGGGACCGTGCGACAGAAACGAACAAAGCACCGTTTGGTTATGATAGCTCACACCTATTAGAAACGGTTAAATCGCTATCTCATAGTCAGTTTCAGAGCATTCGCTCGCTTGAAAAGCTGGTGTGTGAGTTTGACTCAGTATCCAGTGCGCTGCAAATAGCGGCGAAGCAGTATAACCGCGAAAACCTCAAAGCTTCGTCAGTTAGGCACTCTCTTGCGATGGTGGGGTTAGACGCCGCAGGCCTGCTGGCACAGCGAGTATTGCTAGAACAAATTATTGCCAGTCATAAGCTTCCCTTTACGGACGAAATTTTACATAAGTATGGATTGATAAGCCAAATTATCGCCTTGTATGTTGGCGAGAGTTACGGCGAAGCGTTTGAACGTTTGCTGTCACCATTTGCGGCGGTAATTGCCTTTTTGGTATTGAAGCAAGGTGTAGAAATTCAGCACACAACCGCATTACATGCCAAAGACTTTTCAGAGCAGTTGGTGTCTATTGCTAACCTATTTGGCATACGCCACCTTGCGAAAGAAAAGTATACCGAGTTTAATCAACTGTATTTTAATAAAAGCATCCTACACAAAGCGATGTTAGACAGTGAAGTGTTGAAAAAGTCTCAGGCTAATGAACAGTGTAAGTTGTTCATTTTTATTAAGCTCATCACATTAAAAGTGCTGTCCCCGCATTTTTCGTTTACGGCTTGGCAAAATCAATTAATTGATGAGGTTTTAGCTGAAAGTCGCTTTGTCAATATGAAAAACTTCGATTTGGCCTTACTGGAGGCGGGTTTTTACTCAGCTATCGCCTGATATTTATTCTATAAATGATATCAATAACAAGCATAAATCATATGTATGTCATTTTTTGATTCCATACTGGAATAAGACCTAATTAATTGCTATAAAACGCGGCTTAAACAAGCGAACGTACACCTTTGTTAATTTCTACTAAACTTAGTTTGCAATTCTTCTCGGGTGTATTACAACTTTTGATAAAGGAAAAGACATGGCACAGCAAACCATCACAGTTATCCGTGGCGACGGCATTGGCCCAAGCATCATCGATTCAGCTATCGAGATCTTAAAAGCCGTAGGTTGCGACTATGAATATGAATACGTAGACGCAGGTTTGGCTGCATTAGAAAAAACAGGTGAATTACTTCCAGCTCCTACGCTTGAAGCAATTGAACGTAATAAAATTACGCTTAAGGGTCCATTAACAACACCTGTTGGTGAAGGCTTCACATCTATCAATGTTACCTTACGCAAGCATTTTGGCCTTTATGCCAATGTACGTCCAGTTAAATCGTTTGAAGGTACAAAAGCACGTTATGATGATATCGATATCATCACGGTACGTGAAAACACGCAAGGTATGTATTCTGGTCTTGGCCAAGTGGTATCTGAAGATGGTAACGAAGCAGAAGCGATGTCAAAAATCACCCGTGAAGGTGCTGAAAAGATCGTGACTTTCGCTTATGAGCTTGCAAAGCGTGAAGGCCGTAAAAAAGTAACTGCGGTTCATAAAGCCAACATCCTTAAGTCTACTTCTGGTCTTTTCCTTAAAGTAGCACGTGAAGTTGGTGAGCGTTACCCTGAAATCGAATCTGCGGAAATGATCGTAGATGCTACCTGTATGAAATTAGTGATGACACCAGAAGAGTTCGATGTCATTGTTACTACAAACCTATTCGGTGACATTCTATCTGATCTGTGTGCTGGTCTTGTTGGTGGTCTAGGTATGGCACCGGGTGCAAACATCGGTAGCGACGCTGCAATCTTCGAAGCGGTTCATGGTAGTGCACCAGACATTGCTGGTAAGAACTTAGCAAACCCGACTTCAGTTATCCTAGCGTCAATTCAAATGCTAGAGTATCTTGGTGAAGCTGACAAAGCAGAGAAAATCCGCAGTGCAGTTGCGGATGTGATCAAGAGCGGCGACCGTACAACTCGTGATTTAGGTGGTAGCCACGGCACAACTGATTTCACTCAAGCGGTAATCGAGCGCCTATAATAGCACGCTCATTTTTCGCGATAGGTGGTGCATTAGCACCACCTTCTTCTTAGTCCTATCATTATTGTACTTAACAACAAAAACCAACCAATAGAACCACCTGAAGAACCACTATCATTACTATCCACTGGATCTGGTTGGGTTGTAGTAGGTGCGGTCACCGTGATCTCAACGCTTGCCTTTACACTTTGCTCCAGACCATCGGACAAGGTTAACACCACATTGTATGTACCTGCTTGTGCATAAGTGTGAGTTGCAGTGAGACCACTGCCCTGAGCACCATCACCGAAGTCCCAACTTGCTTGATAATTACCATCACCCCCACTTGCGGTTGCAACAAAGCTAGCTTGTAAATTAGTCGTCGAAGCTGAAGCCTCAAGCGTTAATGGCACTTCAACACTTACCGTTGTTGAGGCGCTGGCGGTATTGTTTTCAGCGTCAGTAACGGTCACTGTTACTGTGTAGTTGCCACTGAGTGTATAAACATGTTCTGCCGATATTGTTGCGGCTGTATTGCCGTCGCCAAAGTTCCATTCAAGCTCATAAGGTGCTTTGCCCCCGATCACGTCAGCACTGAATATAAACCCTTGCCCTACGGCTGTGGTTTTAATTTTTTGAACTTCGAGAGGAATGGCTACAACGTCGCCAACACTTGCATTTGTGGTGAGGTTTGAACTCGTGCCATCAGCCTTTGTACGGGTAAAAGAAACCGTGTAGTTCCCCGCTTCTTGGTAACTATGCACAGGGGAAAGTGCTTGGCTCGTTTGGCCGTCGCCAAAATCCCACAAAAATGAGTCTGACTCACTTAGGGATAGCCCTTTTATACTAAAGCTTATCGTATTCTGTGATTGAATTTGGGTAATTTTTGGGTCACTAAGGTACACCAGCCCTACCTCTGCACTACTGGCATCATCTTCTATGGTGTTGACTCGAACCTGAACGCCATAAGCAGGTAATATTACCCCTGACTCTTTTTGAAGATCAAAGCGATAATCTTGGGTGTCATTAAAAGTACTGATTGGGCTCAGGTGTTGATCGCCAAGGCCAGGTTTTTGATTGTCCAGTCTCAGAGTAGCATCTCTCACTTGAATACGACTGGTGGCAAGCGTTTGTCCGTCACCTCTATAAATTGGGTTTTGGTCTTGGTCTATAACCAGCATATCGCCCAAGCCAGGGTGTAACGACGTGGAGTTGTTAGCTTGGCTATTATTGCTGTACCACATTAGCACACCAGAATTGTATCCCGACAAAGACAATCCGGAGTCTAAGCCTCGAAATGATCTTAAATGAGCAAAGTACGCGTTACTCTGCTTTGCTCTGTATCGTGATATTTTACGAAAACCGTTATAAACCAAGTCATTGTTTGGTTCAGCAGTATTTAGATAGAGTTGAGTACCATCGGCCACCACTTCGATATTATCAAGCAATACGCCTTTTTTGGTCTCAAAGGCATCAGTTTGGTAGACAAAGCTAACTGTCACTGTTTGCCCTCGATATGCTGAAATGTCAAAGGTTAACGAAATTGGGTTACTACCAAAAGTGCTCGACTCACCATCCATATAATTTACAACGTTGGGATAGTTTGGGTGATTGCTTTTTGTGGTATTTCCTGGGATCGGTTGCCCATTTATCACTACTTGAAAGATGTCATAGTTGAGCTCAATGCTATAATTTGCAAGCATATTCAGAGATAGTTGCGTTGCATTGGGAAGCGCAAGTGTAAAACTGGCTTGATTATTTAACCTATCATCCTGACCCGAATAATAATGATAGTTGTCGGCAAGGGGGACAACAAACTCTTCGAGCTCAGCTGGCAAATCAATTTTTATTTGATTTGTGCTACTGTCATTAACGCCAATATCGCTCAGGGTAATGGTTTGTTCTGTATTTAAGTCATCAAGGGTGAACTCAGCCTGTTGCAACCAATTACCTGCATAATTTTGCTGCAGAAATTCCAGACTTTTTGGTGAGAACTGCGTAGGTTGAGAGCCACTTAATGCCCCTAAGTAGCTTCCTGATGACATCACTGACCACAGTGCCACTGGCTCGCCAATCTCGTTGGAGTTTAAGTCATACTCATCTGGAAGACCTAAGTCGTGTCCAAACTCATGAACGACGACACCGATTGCGGCATCGATTGGATTAATAGTGTAGTTGTATACTTTGTAATTGGTATTGGGGATTGCTTTTGGCTGGTTATTTTGGTCAAAAACAAAAAATCGATGTGACCAAATTGCATCGCTATCTAGTACGCCGCCACCTGCTTCTTGGCCAATACTAGAGTGAAACAGCATGACATGATCAATGATACCGTCTGGCTCTAGTTTATTTCCATCACCGTCTATATCATTTAGATCGGTTTTATCATACTCAGATAAATCGATATTAAACTGTGATACCGCTTTGGAGACTGCTTCAAATACTAACTCTTCTGGCCTTAAGTCTCGTGTATCGCCCTCCTGCTTGCCATAATAAGCGGCATTTTGATCCGCAGTGACCCAACCAAATGCATTACCTGTTATTTTTAAACTGCCTCCCGATGCCGCTTGGTAAAACTGTGTTGCGGACTGTAAAGCCTCATTATTCGGACCGTTATAACCAGACTCCGAATAGAGTAACGACTGGTAGTGAGAGGCTGGATAGCTTGGATAGTACATATCCGTATCGCCTGGGTTTAATCTGTTTTGATCGTTGGGCAGATCTGGAAAATCCACTAAAATTGCTAAGATCTTTGCTTCATTTAACGGCTGAACTGAACCGATAGCGTATTGCACACTCGACTTATGGTTGCGCTGGAGTGCATTTTTAATCGAATATGGCGTTTTAATTTGGCTTGCGATGGGTTTACCTTGAGTAAACTCCCTCAGTGCAATAGTACGTTCATAATCACTCATTACACGGCCAAGCTTTTTCTCTTGCCAATAGATGATTTGCTCTTTATGGACTACTTGTGCCGGCACCGTGCAAGGTGTGAGCGCAACCAAAGTGAATAAGCCCAGTCTAAAAATATTCATTAAAATGCCTCTAGCAGTATGGAACCTTAAGTTTAGCATTTTTATGTCATTGTTCCCGTAAAAGATTAAAGTAAATAAAAAATTCAAATGAGGATAAATTTTAAATTGAAACGCTATATTTCAACATTTGAAAGGTGGAAAGGTAGAATTTATATCTAATACTGTGTACGCTAAGTTGGAGATCAAATTTAAGGCAAAAACAATGACACACTTTTTTCAAGTAATCGTTCTCGTGGTGGTACTGGTCTCTTCATAGAGTTCAGCGGGGAGCTATTAGTTGAAAGAAATACTCAAACCCCGCAAACCGCGGGGTTTTTTTTGTTTTAAAAATACAACAAGCATGCACAATCGACGAGGAATGAGGTAATGGCAGAGCAATACAACGGCTCGGAGCTAGTAGTTAAAGCATTGAGCGCATTAAAGGTTAAATATATATTTGGTTATCCTGGTGGATCTGTTCTAGATCTCTATGATGCGTTATTTCAACAATCAGAAATTGAACATATTCTAGTTAGACATGAACAAGCTGCTACCCATATGGCTGATGGCTATGCTCGGGCGACAGGCGATGTAGGTGTGGTGCTTGCAACCAGCGGTCCTGGTGCAACCAACTGCATTACCGGAATAGCAACCGCCTACATGGATTCAATTCCCATGGTAGTGTTATCGGGTCAGGTGCCTTCTAACCTGATTGGAGACGACGCGTTCCAAGAAACGGATATCGTAGGGTGTTCGCGCCCTATTGTTAAACATAGCTTTAATTGTCGTGATGCGACAAAAATTCCAGAAGTATTAGCCAAGGCATTTTATCTGGCAAATTCTGGCAGGCCAGGGCCCGTTGTTGTTGAGCTGCCAAAAGATATCTTAAACCCTGCACTAAAGTTTGACTATGTGATGCCCGAACACATTGATATGCGTACCTATAACCCCAGTGTAAAGGGGCATTCCAAGCAGATCCGCAAAGCCGTCGAAGCTATTATAGAGGCAAAACGCTTAGTTATTTATTCTGGCGGAGGCATTATTCTGTCGAACACCTCTGATAAGCTAACTGAGCTGGTTGAAAAACTGAATGCGCCAATTACTAACACACTTATGGGACTTGGTGGGATAAGTGGTACGCACCCGAATTTTATTGGGATGTTAGGAATGCATGGTAGCCTTGAAGCAAATAAAGCAATGGCTAATGCCGATGTGATCCTTGCCTTAGGTGCTCGGTTTGATGACCGTGTGACAAATAACGTGAAGAAGTTTTGCCCTAATGCCAAAATTGTTCACGTGGATGTTGACCCCACCTCAATTTCTAAAACCATTCAGGCGCATATTCCAGTTGTTGGTTGCCTAGACACAGTAATAGAGCAACTATTACGTGGTATTGAAAAAAGTGAAAAGCGGATTGACCGTGCAGCACAGGAAGACTGGTGGCAATCGATCACAACTTGGCGTGCGCAAAACTGCCTTGCGTATACAAAAGGGACTGAAAAAATTAAACCGCAAACGGTAATAGAAAAGCTTTATCAGTTAACCAATGGCGATGCCTATGTGTGTTCCGACGTTGGTCAACATCAAATGTTTGCAGCGCAATATTATCCATTTAAATCGCCGCGGCAATGGATTAATTCAGGTGGATTAGGAACGATGGGTTTTGGTTTGCCCGCCGCAATGGGAGTAAAAAAGGCATTTCCTGAGCATGAAGTATTGTGTGTAACAGGCGACGGTTCAATTCAAATGAATATTCAAGAGCTCTCTACCTGCTTACAATACGGACTCGCTGTAAAAATTGTGTCGTTGAACAATCGCTCGTTAGGCATGGTAAGGCAGTGGCAAGATATGATGTACGAGGGACGTCATTCTAGCTCATATATGGAGTCGTTACCTGACTTTGTGGCGTTAGCACAAAGCTATGGTCATATTGGTATTCGAGTTAACAAACCTGAAGAGCTTGATGAGGCCCTTGAGCGGGCGATGGCAATCACCGACCGGTTAGTTTTCTTAGATATATTGGTTGATGAATCTGAGCATGTGTACCCAATGCAAATTAAACAAGGTGCGGTTGATGAGATGTGGTTGAAAAAGGGAGTAAAAGCATAATGAGAAGAATATTATCGATCTTATTGGAGAATGAACCAGGTTCATTGTCGCGTATTGTTGGGCTTTTTTCTCAGCGTGCTTACAACATTGATAGTCTAACCGTTGGCACTACTGCCGACAAAACCCTTTCTCGGATCACAATTACAACACAAGGTGATGATCGTATCGTTGAGCAGATCACCAAACAAGTGAATAAGCTTGTAGACGTACTTAAGGTAATTGACTTGACTGAAATGCAGCACATTGAGCGTGAGTTGCTGCTAGTAAAAGTATTTGCCAGAGACGAAGCGACACGAGCTGCAATCAATCGTGTTGCTGAGGTGTTCCAGGCGAGTATTATTGATATGGGCAAGCAAAGCTATATTTTACAAATGGTGAGCACAGCCGAGCGCTTAGAGTCATTTTTGGAGTTGTTACGGCATGAAAGTGATATTATTGAACTGGTGCGCTCAGGTGCAGTGGGGATTGGCCGTGGCGATAAAGCACTTAAGGGTTAACTAACCCGTAAATACTCTTGAGTAGAGCTAGGTAGGCACGCTGTTAAGCTCTGCTCTTTTTGTGTGCGTGCCAAGGGGAGCGGATTTACTCGGCCTAGGTTACTAGCTATAATCGCGGTTTTATCAAGTTAGATGATACACATGGAACTCGAACGCTTCTGGGAGCTTGCTACCGCCCCTGACCACACACAAGATAGTGAATATTTAAAAGCACGCCTAGTTACCCTAAGCTCAGAGGAAATCGCCCAGTTTGATGCCTTGTACACCAAAGAACTCAGAGCGTTGTGGCATTGGGATAACTGGAAAGTTGCATATGTGATTGCTGGGTGCAACAGCGAGTACGACTTCTTGGATTTTTGTAATTGGATTATTAGCCGTGGACCGGAAGCGGTAAGTATCCTTACTGCGCAGCCCGATGAATTGGCAAATAAGTTCGCAATCCCAACGAAAGATGATCTGCCCTACCCCTTTATTGACGAATTAGACTTAGTAGCGGGGTTACTGTTTGAAGAAAAAAATCAAGATGAACTCCCCTATCACAGCGTGGTGAACTTTCCGCCGCAAGGGAAAAAATTTAAAAATAAACCAAAACAATTAAAGGCTGATTTACCTCAACTTTTCGGCCAATATTGGCTAGGATGAGGCATTGCTCATTGTTTTAATGGATAGGGTTTTGATTATTTTGTAGGGAGATATCAAAGCCCTTTGTTCACGGCCACAGAGTTTTACACACGTGCATTTCTCTTCCTCCTGTTTATAGCTTAACGCTCCCCGTTACCAAAAGCTCGACGTCTTGTTAAATGTTAATGAGTCGAATAGTATGTAGATCCCTATACTGAAAACAATAAGAATAACGATGAAAGCTCTCAATGGTGTTAAATACCTTCCCTGTTTAGCGTTAGTTTTTGCCTGCCAAAGTATGGCTGGGCAGCAAAAGTTGTTGCCTGACGGTGGCAAAGCAGAAGAGCAGTTTGGTTATAGCGTAGCAATAGACGGTAACACTGCATTGGTGGGTGCACATAAAGTGGATACTGATAATCTTAAGGATGCTGGCGCTGCATACATATACACGTTTGGCACGTCAGGCTGGCAGCAACAGGCAAAGCTGACCTCAACACCGCCCTATGCTGGCGACACTCTTGGTGGCAATGTAGCACTTAAGAATAATATTGCGATGCTTGGCGCGATAAACCGAGATGGCAAAGTAGAAAATGCGGGTGCAGTATTTGCTTTTGAGCGCACTAAAAATAGCTGGGTACAAAAGCAAATGCTAACGGCCAACGATGCAAAAACGGGAGATGCTTTTGGACAAAGTATTGCGTTAACCGAACAGTTTTTGGTTATCGGTGCGCCACATAGCGATGCGCCACACAAAGACTCAGGTTCAGCTTATGTCTACGTACGAGAAAACAATACTTGGCGCTTTCAGTCGAAGTTGACAGCCAACGACGGTGCTGCTGGTGACTTATTTGGAATTAGCGTAGCAATAGACGGCACCACCATTTTAGTCGGCGCGGATTTAAATGATGAAAAAGCAGAAAAAGCCGGTGCGGTTTACGCTTATCAATTTGATGGTAAAAAGTGGGGATTACAGGCAAAGCTGACGGCAAATGATGGCGCAAAAACAGATATCTTTGGCGTTCGTGTAGCAATCTCTGGAGACACCGCGCTTATTTCTGCCAGAAGAGATGATATTAAAGGTGTAGGTAAGGATGCGGGTTCTGCTTATTTGTTCGACAGAGTAAATGGAGAATGGAAGCAAACACAAAAATTAGTAGCGCCAGATGCCAAAGCAGATGATAGGTTCGCACGGGGTGTTGCGTTAACTAAAGATACCGCGCTTATCACAGCAATGCATCATGATGAAAAAGGCAATAACACCGGTGCGCTCTACGTATACAAAAAACACCAAGGCCAATGGCAATACTCCACTACAGTCTTTGCCAAAGATGCCGCGCCTGAAGACAGGTTTGGTTGGAATATAGCTGTATCAGATCAGACCGCAATTATCGCAACGCCCCACCGTGATGATAATGGGGATAGCTCAGGCGCAGCTTATATTATTGATTTGGAAGAACTAAACTAAGATAAACTAAGCTAAGTTGTATAAGTATACTTGAACTATGGCATGAATAAGTCTTAATCTGACAGTTGCGTATGTGGCAGAAGCGGATCTATAGGTATGACTCGTTTTTGCCCCAAAGTGAGTTAACGTAATTATTCTAAGGGCGGCTTTGAGCTATCAGATACAGTGATTCACCTAATGATATTGGCTCTACTCAATAAATCTGATATTAATGATAACTGTATAAATAACACAGGTATGTTGTTGTGCTCCCATAGTCAAGAAAATGAGCTACGAGCGTATTTTCTTTTTCTGAATACCTTTAGTGTTAATAACAATATTATAGTTGGCATTGCATTGCATTGCATTGCATTGCTTTATTTGTTAAACATAGTTATTACTAATATATGAGCGTATCATCGGCAGAAAGATGCGCGACGGGCACACTATAAAATTGTTAGGTGCCAAACTAGCTCTGGCGAAACAACAAACAAAGGGATGTAATGCTTAATGTCAGATAGAATTGCAGATAGCACGATTAAAGGATTTTTATATCAATTTAATAAAACTATTCTTGAGATAGCTAATGCGGACGATGAGGACGTAATTACAGTCGAAGGTGTAGTAGAAGACGTAGATGTTCTGTCCGCCAGTGGTGAGCTGGAAGCTATTCAATGCAAATATCATGAGTCCAAAGATAAATTTACACCAAGCCTAATATTTAAGCCTTTACTGCAAATGGCTGAATCTTACGATAAGAATCCAACAGCAAAGATTAAATACACGATTTTTATTTTTATCCCGAATGAAGTTCATGGTGAGAAAGAAATTGAACGTACAACTTTAGAATCTGCGTTAGCTACCACTGATAAATCTCTTTCAAAAATCGTATCTAGGCTCTCAAACAATTTCGATAATGATGAATTCCTAAAGAATACAAGAATTGTTTTTGGCCCTTCCTTAGATGAAATTGAAGGAAGCACGAAGACGGCCTTAGATTTGCTCGGCATTCAAGGAAGTGATGTTGATACGCTACTGTATCCTAATTCAATAGCAAAGATTGCAAAGCTGTCGAGCATTAAAGATGAAACGGAGAGGCAGATAACTAAGGCAAAATTATACAGCTACCTTTCAAACGCCACACATACAGCAATATCTAAATGGACGCTAGCACTAAAAAATCGGAGAGAAATACTTAAACTTATAAAACAACAGCTCTCCAGTTCTTTCTCTCAAAACAGCCGAGACAGATATTTTTATATTAATAAAAATGAGATTGATGATTACGAAGAGAAAGTTGTTGTATTTTTCGGGAATTACATAAAGAAATACTATTCTAAGCCGAGCCATCTAAAGCCTCCAACATTTATTATTAATGATAATTTTGAAGCAATCAGGGATCTTGAGTCTCGATTGTACAAGAAGGGAATAAAAGCAAATACAGGGCTTGTTGGAAACGACTTTGAAGTGGAGTATTTTTTCAGAGATCCTATGAAAAAAATAATTAGTAATAATATTGAAGAACGTGAATTCGATCTTAGATTATTAGCAATGGACTCTGAAAAAGAAGCAATAAACCATAGGAAAGGTGATGATTTGTACTTGGTTAGTAGCAAGACGCCAAATAATATTGAGCTAACTGATGTGAACTTTTATCAAGTTGGAACAAGCAACTTTAACGAACTTGAATATGTAATAGGGATAAGGAATAGCCATGAGTAAAGTTGGACACGTATTATCAAGCTCGCCAGATAAGGTATCAATTGGAATTGGTAATCTTAAGACACTTGAAGAAAACAAGACTGATCTACAAGTAGGTAAATTCCTAAAGATTGAAGATGGTAATCATAACTATGCAGTTGCTATTGTAAATAATTTGACAGCTCAAAAATCAGAGAAAGATGGTGTTGTCGAATGGAGCTTTGTTATAGAGGCCTCACCAATCGGGGCTCTAATAAATAATGACGACAAACTTGAATTTAAAAGAGGAACTCAAGTTTTGCCTGTCCCTACGGAGATTGTACATACTTTCAGTACAGAAGATCTTTCCATAATATTTTCAGATGATAGCAGCTTTGGATTTGAGATTGGACGCCTGTCAGGCAATCCTACCGTACCGTTTTGCATAGATGGTGATAGATTTTTTGGGAAACATATCGGGGTAGTAGGATCTACCGGATCAGGTAAGTCGTGCGCTGTGTCTAGTCTCATTCAAAATGCAGTTGGTATCGCCAATGCAAAAAATTCTAATAGAGGAAATCAAAAAAACTCACACGTTATAATTTTTGATATTCATTCAGAGTACTCGTCAGCCTTCACTGTTGATGAAAGTGAAAAATTTAGCCTAAACAAACTAGATGTTGATAATCTTACACTCCCATATTGGCTAATGAATGCTGAAGAATTAGAATCTATTTTCATAGAAAGCAATGAGCAAAATTCACATAATCAGCTATCCCAGTTTAAGCAAGCCGTTATTTTAAATAAAGAGAAACATAATCCAGAGTTAGATAAAGTTACATATGACTCTCCTGTATTTTTCAGTATTGAGGAGGTTTATAACTATATTTATAACAAGAATAATTTAACTGTTTATGATAAAAACTCACTAAAGTACTTTGCAATACTTGATGAAGAAATTGAATATGACGAAGAACGCCTATGGCAGAAGATTAACTTTTTATCTTCAACTGGAAATTCGAAGCATGAAACTCTTGGCGTAAAAGTTTCAAAGGAAGGAGGTTTTAATGGTGAGTTTGATCGGTTTATTTCACGACTAGAGACTAAGTTAAACGATAAGAGGCTGGCATTTTTACTCAAGCCTGTTAAAGATGATGATACAGAGTTTAAAACGAATGACTTCAGTGAAGTAATTAAACAGTTTTTAGGGTATATCGATAAATCCAATGTTACAGTTGTTGACTTGAGTGGAATACCATTCGAAGTTTTGAGCATAACCGTAAGCCTTATATCTCGATTAATGTTTGACTTTGCATTCCATTATTCGAAGATAAAGCATTCTACAAATCAAACCAACGATATTCCTTTTTTGATTGTGTGCGAGGAAGCGCATAAC
>NZ_NKHF01000078.1 GCF_002744175.1 Pseudoalteromonas piscicida | reverse complement strand
TAATAAACTCTTTGAGTTCAATACCAACCTAAACATTACTTTAATTAATACATTTATTAAACAATCAAAGTAGTCCAAAATATTTAAACTAGCTTTTTCACACCATCAGAACTTAATACGCTTCGGATTTGATAACTACCTATACTACTATCCATAATAATTTCAGCCGTAAACTGATGCCCGACTTTTAGTTCTTTTCTTGCTTCGGAGTTAAATAAATAGGTAGGAAGATACGCGATATGTTCTGTATTGCCGATTGATACGAATCCGTAATCTCTATCCTCAAACAAACGAACGATTGTGCATTTGTCTTTCTCGATACTCTTGGCATCGATCTCGACATCAAAAATTTTATCTATTTGCAGCCCTTTGTTGCTCCTTGAAACTTGGCAGAGTATCTTATCGCTCTCGGAAATATAGCTAATTCCACATTCTAAAAGCCTGTCCAGATGGAAGAAAACTCCCTCCTCCAATTCTTCTACATTTGCGTATCCATAGCGCTTTTTGGGATCATACCAAGCTACGGTGCAGAGTATTTCTTGGAATATAAGCCCATCTTTAAACTGCTCACCCATAGTTGCGACAAGGTCATCTTCGGGTTTCTTGAGGCCGTCAGAAAACTTCTTGATTTCCTGAATGACATTTAATTGGCAATCATACTTATGAATCGTGGTATCTTGTTTAAAGTATTTCTTGTCTTCTTCAAGAAGAAATATTGAAAACTCCTGTTTAACTGTCGATATACGATTTTGGAACTCAGGTAGTTTATAAGCTCGTTTTATTCTTTGAGCAACAGTTTCATCTGCAATATCAGTGATTAATGCCATCTGGTAAAAGAATACAGCATTTTTCAATCCTAGTTGCAGGTGAATAAGCCCTTTGTGGGAAATAGCGAGATCGGGCTCACTAGATATCCCAGAGGTTGAAATATCATATGGCTCAATAAGCTTCGCTTCCAAAAGCCTAGAAACCGAAGTCACAACTGAAACCTCGTCCCCACCGATAGCTTCGAAGTATGAAATAAGTGAATTAAGCCCTATATGTCTTTCTTCAACATTTTTTCCATTGTTGTATACTTGGGCCAATAGGCTCAGTATTCGTATGTTTACAAGTGGTGATTGTCGAACCCGCTGGTCAACATCGAATATTGGCAGAGTCTCGGAGTCATCATTACGCTTATACAAACTATAGTTCCCTTTTAGGAGAGCGTCTATAAAACGACTATAGCTGGTAGTAATTGGTTTACCGCTAATGTAGGAGCGAACTAAATCCTCAATTTTTATGACCGAAGAAGTTAACACTCTCTTAGAAAGTAAGAGTGTTTTACGTATGTTATAGTTTGAAAGTTGGCCGATCGTTTTTGAAGTAAATTCGTGGTCTACGAAGATACTCTCGAGAGCTTGAGTAAACCCCTGTAAATCCTCAATTGATATTCTAATGCCCTTTTGCGCAAGATAACTCTCGTGCCCAACATCTTTGTTTGCGCCTATAAAATCTAGTGTCCTCTTCAAATAATCAGCGCGTTTCCGAAAAACTTCTCTAGGGGATGGGGTAGGAAGAAAGAATGACTTCGATTCGTAGATCCCAAAAATATCTGTCTTTTTAAACGCCCATGCCGACCTATCAGTTACCGGAAAAAACAACAAGGAATGATAAGCTTCAAATTGCATAGACTGTAAATACTGAAAAACCCTAGTTTTGTACTCAATTGTCTTTTCATCAGTATTATCAACTATGAAAATAGGCAACCTTTTTCTATTTCTGACTATTTCACGTAAAAGACGTTTCAGGTATTCCTCTCTATTTTTTTCTACCTGCTCATCTAAGAATTCACCAAATTTCACTTTGAAAGCGGTTTTGTCAGAATCATATAAGTGCTTGTCCGCTCCCTTTGCTCTTCGCTTATACTCTCCAATGTATAAAGACATTAAGTCATCCCAATTAGGGCTTCCCTCCTCGAATATGCTTTGTTCAATAATTTCAATCAGCTCTTGAGTAAGCCACGGTAATACAGTTTCTTCAGAGCCAGTATGATGAAGGCAGTTTACATTTAATATTAGGCACTTATCTTTTAGTGAACGTGACAAAGTCTTTTTAAAGAAGCGCTCTAGAAAAGTCGTTTTGCCTGAACCAGTAGGACCAACTATAAAAACAGTCTCTCCTGTACTTTGATTTTCTTCAACCGAAACAGTGTCATGAATCAGCTCAGAAAGCTGATTATTAACATCAATTTTGTACCCTACATTCCCTAACACTTTTGCAGTGATTTTTTCAAGACTAAAATCAGCTATCCTACTCTCTCGAGATTCTACAAAGCACTCCATAATAATTTCGTTATCATCACTCCCCGCCATTGCCGCGAAATACTTTTCAAACACCTTCTCTAGGTCCATTGCAAGAGACGATTTTTGGGTAATTCTTATTTCATTTTCTCCAATTGCGGAATGTAACTTTTGGGTTAGATTCAATCTACGGTGATGAAGGTCATCAAACTTGACACTATACAGTCTTTGACTGGAGGCTGGTTTTGATAATAATTCGTAAAATGAAGAAAAGTTATTCTTAATGGCATAAATACTCGGAAATACAAATGCTTCTTTGTCCTTATAATTCGCACCTGGAACGTAGGCCTTAAATATAATCCAAGCAGACCCATCGCTTAAAACTGCTAAAGCTGCACCACTATTTTGTATATAGCCCGCTGCTTGTTCTATCCCATCTTGGCACTTTTTCAGACTTGTCCCTGACAGCTTGAGAGTTCTCATTTCGTCTTCTTTTGAAGAGGTGATTTGCAGACTCCCTTGCTTTTTTGCCTCAAGAACAAAAACAGGGCTTTCGTCATTAGAAATCAAATAATCTGAAAATCCATTGTCATTTTTCGTTTCACAATTGATGTCTGATGTTGCCCAACCTAACACCTCAACTAAAATTCGATTTATAACACGTAGCTTAATGTCTTCTTCAGTCTTGACATTGGATAGTTGGTTAACTAAATCGGCAGATATCCCATTAAATATCGACTCAGCTTGATCTACTGGTATGTCCATTAATCTATTTTTCGCTCAAGTTTATAAAGTGATAAAATTATCTTTTAATTATAGTAGCAGTATCTCTTATGGAAAGATTTGCTAGCTCAATATATTAGACATTGAAAAAATCAGGACTAGTGTCCTAAAACACTTGAATTTAACCGTTGTAAGTCTTGCACGATGAAAGGCTCTGAATTGCTTTTTTCAAAAAATAAACGATGTTTCTGCAACAGCTTGGGAACAGTAGCTGACATTCGTTGTAACTGAGTACGAACTTCCACCTTCATGTACTGAAATGCAGTACGTCCTGAACGCACCAATAAGCAGATATGCGACAGTCAGACTTGATTGATTTCTGTGACTTGAACCTGACTGGTAGCGTTTAGGCTTATTCAATTAAGACTTTAACCGCAAAAAATCGTACTTACCTTTTGCTTATCATTCGGCTTCACCATCTTTACTGCATTCGCATTGGTGCTATTAATATGTGCTAATTATGCACCAATTAGTGACTCGCGCATTTCATACTATCAAGGTAGACTAGCAGCTGAACAAATTTAGGGATTGTCCATGTATCGAGTTTTTGAACGCTTTACCACCCCCTTTCCAGAGCAAGAAGTGGGTCAACCACCTACCGGTTTACTCGCATTTTGTCGTTTTTATACCAAAGGGATGGAACTACCACTGTTATTTATGTCGCTAAGTGCCGCCATTTTAGCAATATTGGAGGTGACGTTATTCGGCTTTATGGGCAATTTAGTTGACTGGCTGTCGACCTACACGCCTGAGACTCTCTTTGAGGCCAAACGTGCTGAATTGATCAGAATGTCATTGATCACTTTGGTTGCGTTACCACTGCTGGTATTTTTTCACAGCGCCATTTTGCATCAAAGCTTGCTGGGTAACTACCCCATGGCTATTCGTTGGCAAGCACACCGTTATTTACTTAAGCAGTCAATGACATTCTACCAAGACGAATTTGCAGGTCGCATCGCGACCAAAGTCATGCAAACCGCACTGGCGGTGCGTGAGTCGGTGATGAAATTGCTAGATGTGCTGGTTTATATTTTGGTCTACTTTACCGCGATGCTAGCCTTAGTCGCCAGTAGTGATATTCGTTTGATGATCCCACTTATTGTGTGGCTTGGATGTTATATTGGCTTTCAGTTTTATTTTGTTCCTAGATTAAAGCGTGTGTCCAGCGAACAAGCGGATGCACGCTCTGAAATGACAGGTAGAATAGTAGACAGCTACACAAATATTTCTACCGTAAAACTTTTTTCTTATACCAAGCGCGAAGAAGAATACGCTAGAGACAGCATGGATGTATTTATTCAGCCGGTATATAAACAAATGCGTTTAGTAACAAGCTTAAACGTTAGTATTCAAGCATTAAACTATTTACTGGTATTTTCGGTTGCTGCACTATCCATCTATTTGTGGTCTTTCAATGCCATTAGTGCCGGGGCTATTGCTATTACTGTAGGCTTGGCACTGCGTTTAAATGGAATGGCTCAGTGGATAATGTGGGAGATAAGCGGCCTGTTTGAAAATATAGGCACAGTTGCTGACGGGATGAACACTTTGTCTCGCCCGCTTGACATAGTTGATCAAGATAGCGCACCACAATTGGCGTTTACTGCCGGCAAAATTGACTTTTGTAACACCACCTTCGCCTATAAACGCAAAGACGCCACCAGACAACATAATGTTATCGACAACCTCAACCTGCATATTAAACCAGGTGAAAAAATTGGAGTAGTTGGGCGTTCAGGTGCAGGCAAGTCGACACTCGTTAACCTGCTGTTGCGGTTTTATGATACCGATGGTGGCAGCATTGAAATTGATGGCCAAAATATCGCTGACGTAAAACAAGAAAGCTTACGCCGCCATATTGCGATGGTGACTCAAGATACCTCCTTGCTACACCGAAGTGTACGTGACAATATTCTCTATGGTCGCCCCGATGCATCGGAAGATGAATTAATCGCGGCCACTAAAGAGGCCCAAGCCTACGACTTTATTCAAGACTTAGAAGACAGCCATGGTAACACTGGGTTTGATGCACAAGTAGGCGAGCGCGGTGTTAAGTTATCTGGTGGTCAACGACAACGTATAGCCATCGCTCGGGTACTATTGAAAAATGCCCCTATTCTTATCTTAGACGAAGCCACGTCAGCACTGGATTCAGAGGTCGAGCTAGCTATTCAAGAAAGTCTTGATGCCCTAATGGAAGGAAAAACAGTGATTGCGATTGCACATAGATTGTCGACCATAGCCCAAATGGACCGGCTGATCGTAATGGATGAAGGACGTATCGTCGAAGAAGGAAGCCATCAATCCTTGCTAGCTTTAGGGGGGATTTACGCCAAGCTTTGGTCACATCAGACCGGTGGATTTATTGGGGTTGAGTAACGCCATTACAAAATAATTTCACCGCCTTTTCGACCAATATATCAAGCTCCGCTTCTGGAAGTGGAGCTTGCCATTTAATCGCTCGCTCCCAATACCCTAACTTCTTCAGCGCGCCCCAAAAATAGGCCGCAGCAAAATCCGCTTCAAAATGACCTAAGCACCCTGACCTCGCGGCATCTTCGAACCATTGGATCATTGCGGCTTCACAATGGCTAAACTTTTCATTTAAATTTTGCGCCTGCTCAAAGCTGCGCATAGACTCAATCATCACAATGCGAGATAAGCGCATGTAATCTTCGTCATTCAATAATGTCATGGCACTCTTTGCAAGGTGTTGTAATTGAACCGAAAAGTCATAGTTTGGAATAAACTGGATAGCGGTAATAGGCTTGATCCGCTCAATGAGCAGCTCAACCACTGCATCAAACAGCTCATCTTTGGTTGAGTAATGTTTATATAATGTGCGCTTAGATACTTCCGCTGATTGACTGATCGATTCCATCGTCGTTGCTTGCAGACCTTTTTGCGCGAATTCTTCTATCGCGGCACATAAAATTGACTGCTGTTTTTGTGAAAGTTGCGTCATCTACTTATTCTGTCTTTAATTAATAGTGGGAAAAGCGAGCCATTAGGTAACCATTACTTACATCAGTTAGGTTACTTTGCTGCTACTCACATGGTTAGTTGCATACCAAGAACGACTTCTAGCGTTATTAATAGCCTTTCTTAGTAATAAATCAACCTTCCCTTAGTTTAATCAATTAAGCCGTTAATAAAAAGTACACTTGATCGTATACCTAAACTAAAGAAAAGTACACGCAACCGTTTACCTTTTATTTCTTTAAGTATACACTACCGTTTACTTGTTTAATTGTCGAACAAAACGCCTTTACTTTGGTGTGGTTAAGGTATGAAATAAACGCACTCGTCTGATTGCATCCAGCTGAGTGTGCGTTATAAAAGGCAAATTGCAAGGTAGTTCCTCAGCAAAAGTTGAGGCAGCATAAATGATAATATAGGAATTGGAGTGTTCATGTATCCAGCATCAATACGCAGTCGTGTTAAACACCTCTCTTTTTTAATGCTCACGTTAGGCGCTTTGTCTGCGTGTTCAGAAGCACCACAACAAGGTGGAGGCCAAGCCATGCCTCCTGCTCAAGTGAGTGTACAGCAAGTGGTAACCCAATCGGTTCCATTTGATATAGAGCTTCCCGCCACGCTTGCTGGTGATAAAGAAGTCGAAATCCGCTCTCGTGTTTCCGGGATCATCGAATCACGCAACTTTGAAGAAGGCCAGTTTGTTAAAGCAGGCCAATCTTTGTTTACTATTGAACTTAAGCCGTTTGAATTAGCTGTAGAAAAGGCACAAGCTGCACTTCAGGCCGCAAAAGCAAATGTTGAGCAAACAAAGCGTGAAAGTGAAAGACTAGAACGCCTTAAGAATGAACGCTCTGTTTCTAAGCGTGACTTTGATAACTCAGTATCAGCTTATGATGTCGCTGTCGCTAACCTAGAATCTGCAAAAGTAGCCTTAAATGAAGCCAAACTAGACCTTGAATATGCAAAGGTTGAGGCCCCGGTGTCTGGTATTGTAGGTCGTGAGCTGATGTCTGAAGGTAGCTATGTTTCAGGACCTAGCGTACTACTAACTGAGCTTACCGATACCAGCACAATCCGCGCTCGTTTTGGCTTTTCTGAGCGTGAGCAACTTGCCATGCGCCAAGATGTAGAAAGCGGTGCTTTATCTTTACCTGAACATAACGAGTTTGATACCACAATTATTTTGCAAGATGGTTCGGTATACGGAGAGGTTGGTAAAGTTAACTTTAGCGACGTTCGAGTTAATCGTTATACCGGCACCAGCGAGCTCCAAGCACGTATTCCAAATGAAAACGGTGAGCTTAGACCTGGGCAATTCGTTCGGGTTAAGCTATCGGGAGCGGTACGCAACAATGCCATTGTATTACCGCAAAGAGCCGTGCTAGATAATGGTACTGGTAAGTTTGTATATGTTGCGACCAAGAACGAACAAGGTGCAACGGTTGCCCTACCCGCTCCAGTAAAAGTGGGTGAATGGGTTTCGCTTAACAATGAAAATATGTGGGTGATCCGCGAAGGGCTAAAAGCTGGTCAACCGGTGATTGTTGAAGGCATGGCAAGGATTTTCTTCCCAGGAATGCCAGTGTCAGTGAGCGAGCAAGGAGAATAATCTGATGTTCTCCAAATATTTTATTAATAGGCCCATTTTTGCCTTTGTTATCTCGATTGTGATTGTTCTGGCCGGTCTTGCTGCTATGCGTAGTTTGCCTGTTGCTCAATATCCTGAGATCGCACCTCCTCAAGTAGAAGTGCGTGCAGTTTATCCTGGTGCATCAGCGGATGTATTAGAACAAACCGTTGCAACTCCGATTGAAAACGCGATCACCGGTGTTGAAGGCATGATGTATATGACCTCCACCAGTACCAACTCAGGTGTAACCACTATTGCAGTGACGTTTGAGATAGGTACGGATGTCGATCAAGCAGCCGTTGACGTAAACAACCGAGTTAAACAGGTAGAAGCGCGATTACCAGAAGAGACCAGACGCCAAGGTGTTGTGGTGCAAAAAACCTCGTCTAACTTCTTACAGGTTCATGCCTTTTACTCACCTGATGGTACTCGTGATAGCCTTTGGACCTCCAACTACGTCACGATGAATATCCTTGACCGCGTTAAACGTATTCCAGGTACGACAAACGTGCAAATATTTGGTGCGAAAGACTACGCCATGCGTATTTGGCTACGCCCAGATATTATGAGCCAGTTGCAAGTGACCGCAGATGATATCGCCAGCGCTATCAGGGAGCAAAACTCTCAGTATGCCGCGGGTAGTATTGGTGCGACCCCAACTTCTCAGGATCCGCAATCGTTAGTATACAGCGTAACGGCGAAAGGCCGTTTATCAACGGCTGAAGAGTTCGAAAATATCATCGTTCGAGCGAATCCCGATGGTTCGACCTTACGATTAAAAGATGTGGCTCGAGTAGAGCTTGGCTCTAAAGACTATAACTTCCAAGGTACTATTAACGGTAAAGAAGCGGTACTACTAGGTGTATTCTTGCAACCGGGCGCGAATGCATTAGATGTAGCCAAAGCCGTAGAAGCCGAAATTGAACAGATCAAACCTCAGTTTCCAACAGGTCTTGCACATGTAAACTCATACGATACCACTCGCTTTGTTGAAGTATCTATTCGTGAAGTGTTAAAAACGCTTGGTGAGGCGATGATCTTAGTATTCTTGGTCGTTTACTTATTCTTGCAAAACTGGCGCGCGACGCTTATTCCAACGCTTGCAGTACCTGTCTCTTTGCTTGGTACTTTTGCAGGTCTTTATATGCTTGGCTACTCGATTAACACACTGACTCTGTTTGGCATGGTGTTATCGATTGGTATCGTGGTAGATGACGCCATCGTGGTACTGGAAAACGTTGAGCGGATAATGCATGAACAAGGCTTACAAGCCAGAGAAGCTGCAGTTAAAGCAATGCAAGAAGTAAGCGGCCCCGTGGTCGCGATTGTATTGGTGCTGTGTTCGGTATTCGTGCCTATCGCCTTCCTCGGTGGTTTAACTGGTGAGCTGTTCCGTCAATTCGCAATTACTATCTCGATCTCAGTAAGCTTATCGGGTGTCGTGGCGTTAACCATGACTCCAGCGCTGTGTGTACTGTTACTAAAACATGAGCATAAGCAAGATGCTAAGTTTTTCTTATGGTTTAATGATTGGTTCCATCGTGTCACTGGCCGCTACGTCGGTGCGGTTAGCTTTATGGTGCGTCGTGGTTTTGTTGGTTTAACATTGATGGTTGCGATGATTGGTGCCACTGTGTTCCTCTGGCAAAAAACACCAAGCTCATTAGTACCTGACGAAGATCAAGGCTACTACATGATTGCGGTATTTTTACCTGACGGTTCCTCATTGGAGCGCACCGCTAAAGTTGCAGATGAAGTGATTGCTGCCGCAAAGTCAAACCCAGCTAACGAAAACGTCGTTGCATTTACGGGGATGGACTTTATCGGTGGCGGTTTCAAAAATAGCGCTGCAACTATGTTCGTGACGCAAACACATTGGGATCAGCGTGATGTGTCTGCAAAAGAGCTCGTTGGTGAACTGTTTATGAAAACCGCACACATCAATGAAGCTTTGGTGCTTGCTTTTAACCCACCACCGATTTTTGGTTTAGGGACTACGGGTGGCTTTGAGGTCTTCTTGCAAAATAAAGGCGGTTCAGATCCGGCAAAATTGAAGCAAGGCATGCAGATGATCATGGCCGAAGCGCAGAAGAGCCCTATTCTTACCGGTATTCAAACGTTGTGGCGCCCTGATGCACCGCAGCTGAAAGTGCATATGGACCGTGAGCAAGCGCGTGCGATGGGGGTAAATATCAACTCAGCGTTTAACGCACTTGCGGCTAACCTAGGTAATTACTATGTCAACGACTTCAATAAGTTTGGTCGTGCGTGGCAAGTTATTATGTCAGCAGAAGCCGAGTTTAGAATGACACCAGAAGATGTTGGACGCATTTATGTGAAAAACAACCGTGGTGAAATGGTGCCAATTTCAGCATTTACTGACGTTGAGTATAGTCGTGGCCCTGAAACGATGAATCGCTACAACAATTTATCTGCTGTGAAATTAATGGGTGAAGCTGCACCGGGTTACAGCTCAGGCCAAGCTATCGCGGAATTTGAGCGTATCGCCAACAAGGTACTACCACCAGATATGACATACGAGTGGACGGGCTCGGCATTCCAAGAAAAGCAAAACTCTGGCACCACTGGACTTGCACTTGGAATGGCGGTGATCATGGTATTTTTAATACTTGCGGCGCTGTATGAGCGTTGGTCACTACCTGTATCTGTGATGTTAGCACTACCATTTGGTACGTTTGGTGCACTTGTTTCTATTTGGATCGCAGGACTGACTAACGATGTGTACTTCCAAATTGGTTTGGTTACCCTACTTGGCCTTGCCAGTAAAAATGCCATATTGATTGTCGAATACGCCTTGATGAAATATCAAGAAGGTTGGAGTCCAGCGACTGCGGCACTAGAAGCGGCTAGACTGCGTTTTAGACCTATTATCATGACCTCACTTGCTTTCATTCTGGGTGTTGTACCTTTGGTGATGAGTTCAGGTGCGGGTGCTGGCGCAAGGCATAGCGTTGGTACAGGGGTAATGGGTGGCATGCTTTCCGCTACTTTCCTTGCGGTATTCTTCTTACCTCTATTTTTCTACTGGCTAATGGCAAGGCGAGTTTCTGAGAAGCGCTCTAAACAAGCACTTTCAGATGAAATCGCTAAGCACCATAAAGACGAGCATGTAGAAACAGATGAAGGGCTTGCATAGCCATTCCTCGGCTTAAGTTAAAATAAAAAACGCCTGAATTTTCAGGCGTTTTTTTATGCCAAATGATAAGTCTCTGGGTTACCTTTCTGCTCACGCTTTATTACTATCCATTAGTCGTAATTTAATGCTTTTCGTCCAATCGCACTTGATTTTGTCGACAATTAAGTTATCACTGATAGAGCATAAAGATAATAATTAAAGATCAACAGCAAGGAACAGTCATGACTACACAGAGCAAAGAATTAACTGAAGTTAAGCTTACAAAAAGTTACTTTAAAGGACCCCAAGCGACACCACTAACCGAACTCACAATTGGACAGTATCTAGAAAACATTGTCGACAATCACCCAGAAAGGGAAGCAATTGTTGTTTCTCATCAATCAATCCGTTTAAATTACCGCCAGTATTTGGCAAAAATAAATCAGCTCGCCGCTAGTCTTTTAGCTGTTGGTATACAGCCTGGAGACAGAGTTGGCATTTGGTCCCCTAATAACCTCGAATGGAGCTTAGTACAGTTTGCTACCGCAAAGATTGGTGCTGTTATGGTATGTATTAATCCAGCCTACCGTCCGAGCGAATTAGAATACGCCCTAAACAACGTTGAGTGTAAAATGCTGATCATGGCAAAATCCTTTAAACATAGTCATTATGTCAATATGATCAGAGAGCTAGCGCCAGAGTCGTACGATTGTCTGTTTGGCGAGCTTAGCTCTGCACGCCTCCCTTCTTTGAAACAAATCGTACTTATCGACGATGATAACGAACCAGGGTTGATGAATTTTAGAGATTTGTTGGCTCGAGCCAATGACGCGCACTATTTAGAAGCCAACGCCATTGCCGCTAACTTAAGTGCTGATGAGGCCATCAATATTCAGTTTACTTCTGGCACAACGGGTAACCCTAAAGGCGCGACGCTCACACATAGCAATATTCTCAATAACGGATTATTGGTTGCTAATGCCATGAAGCTAACGGAGCGTGACAAGCTCTGTATTCCCGTCCCCCTATACCACTGTTTTGGCATGGTGCTAGGCAACTTAGTCTGTATTAGTAAGGGCGCTTGTGCGGTCTTTCCTAACGACAGTTTTGACCCACTAATAACGCTACAAGTCGTCGAACAAGAACAATGTACTGCACTGCACGGTGTGCCTACGATGTTTATTGCACAGTTAGAACACCCAGATTTTAAGCAGTTTGACTTGTCCTCTTTACGCACGGGAGTTATGGCAGGCTCCACCTGCCCCGAAAAAGTAATGCGCCAAGTGCAAACTCAAATGCATATGACCGATGTATTGATTGGTTATGGACAAACCGAGTGTAGTCCAATCAACAATATTACCGAGATCGACTCCCCTGTTGAAAAACGCGTCCAAACGGTTGGCCGCGCGATGCCCCATACCGAAGTAAAAATCATTGATGAACTGGGACATATTGCTCCAATTGGCACACCCGGTGAAGTCTGTGCTCGTGGATATTGCGTGATGAAAGGGTATTGGCAAGACTCGGAAAAAACAGCAGCCACTATTGATAGCGATGGCTGGCTACATTCCGGTGATTTAGGGGTGATGGACAATCAAGGGTTTGTCAGTATTGTTGGTCGCATCAAGGATATGATCATTCGCGGTGGTGAAAATATCTATCCCCGTGAAATTGAGGAAGTACTGTATCACCATGATGATATTCAAGATGCTGCGGTATTTGGGATCAAAGACGAAAAATATGGTGAAGAGGTTTGTGCTTGGGTTCAACTTAAACCCGGTCACTATATTTCGGAAGAAGATATTCGCGTATTCTTAAAAGACAAACTCGCCTATTTCAAAGTGCCAAAACATATTAAGCTCGTTGAAAATTATCCGATGACAGTCACAGGCAAACTACAAAAGTTCAAAATGCGGGAACAAATGGAAAATGAACTTGATACATTTGCAGAATCTCAGTAGCTAAGGTAGGCAGGTGGTGAGCAATTTCACAGCTCACCATTTACGTAGCTCTTACAAGTATTTTGAAAACTTTGCTCTGTAAAAATCACACTCACCACCAACTAAATACTCAACCCACTGTTTTTATTGTGTTTTATTTTGGTTTATTTCTTGCTGTTAGTTTCTACATTTAAATGAAGGAAACGAGCAATGACCAAGTGTCCATTAACTACCACAGCAGGTAATCCAATCGCCGATAACCAAAATAGCCTCACCGCTGGCCCTCGAGGCCCATTATTGGTTGAGGATTACCAGCTAATCGAAAAACTGGCGCATCAAAATAGAGAACGTATACCAGAGCGTACCGTTCACGGTAAGGGATGGGGGGCGTTTGGAACATTTACGGTGACAAACGACATAAGTCAATATACCAAGGCTAAGCTATTTGCTGAGGTTGGTAAGCAAACCGACATTCTGATGCGCTTCTCAACGGTAGCCGGAGAAAAAGGGGCTGCCGATGCGGAGCGTGATGTTAGAGGTTTCTCGATAAAGTTTTACACTGAAGAAGGAAACTGGGATTTGGTTGGTAACAATACACCTGTATTTTTTGTCCGTGATCCGTATAAATTCCCAGATTTTATTCACACCCAAAAGCGCCATCCTAAAACTAACCTGCGCTCCAACACCGCGCAATGGGATTTTTGGTCTTTGTCACCAGAAAGCCTGCATCAAGTATTAATTTTAATGTCTGACCGTGGCTTGCCAACGGATGTAAGGCACATGAACGGCTATGGCTCACATACCTTTAGTTTGATTAACGAAGACAACCAGAGAGTTTGGGTGAAGTTTCATATGAAAACCCAACAAGGCCACCAGCATCATACCGATGAAGAGTCAAAAACGGTGATTGGCGAAAGCAGAGAGAGTTTTCAAGAGGACTTGCTTGAGGCCATAGAGCGCGGAAATTATCCAAAATGGGATATGAAAATTCAGGTGATGACTGAAGCACAAGCAAAACAGTTCCAACACAATCCGTTTGATTTAACCAAAGTCTGGCCGCATGGCGACTTTCCACTCATCGATGTTGGCACACTAGAATTAAATCGCGTGCCAGACAATTATTTTGCAGAGATAGAACAAGCTGCATTTAGTCCGTCTAACGTGGTGTCTGGAATTGGATTTTCTCCCGATAAAATGTTGCAAGCACGCATTTTCTCCTATGCTGATGCTCACCGCTACCGACTCGGTACGCATTATGAGGCATTACCCGTTAACCGCCCCAAATGCCCTGTGCATCATTACCACAAAGACGGTGCGATGCGGTTCTTTAACAATGAACCCGGTGGTAACGAAGATGCCTACTACGAACCTAACTCGATGGGAGGCCCAAAAGAGAGCCCAGAGTATAAGCGCCCTGCTCTTGAGCTCGACGGCATGGCGGATAGATACGACCACCGCAAAGGCAATGATGATTTTTCACAGCCTCGTGCTTTATATTGCCTATTTGATGATGCCCAAAAGCAGCGATTGTACGGCAACATAGCGCGTGCTATGGCGGGTGTACCTGAACAAATCATTGAACGCCAACTTGGGTTATTTAAATCTGTTCACGAAGAACTTGAAGCCGGCGTTAGAACGGCACTGACTCAATAAGGATTGCTACCTAATCCGAATTAAAAAGATCG
>NZ_NKHF01000125.1 GCF_002744175.1 Pseudoalteromonas piscicida | reverse complement strand
GGGCGTTATAAGGCTCGGATATGTTCAAGCTGGTAATTACTTCTAGTGTCCAGTCAGCTTTTGTTGCAGCTTTGCTTCTAATAGTAATCAGCTTGCCGTCTTATGGCGCTGCTGCAACAATATTTGGCATTATTGCATTACCTGTAGCACTAATTATTTGCTTAGTTTTTGCGTATCCATTAATCCGTCTGTGGCAATACTACTCATGGTCAATTCGGGTAAGTTTTGCAATTTTTACTGTTTTTGGTTTTACTCTAGGTATCCTTACACCGATTTTATTTTTTGGAGTTGGGGGGACTGAAATTAGTATCAGATCCGCTACATTTTTAGGTTTGAGTGGTGTTCTTGGTTTCGTTTGTTCTTCCACAGCGTGGAATTTCGTGCGCAAACAGGTCGCCTTATAACAAA
>NZ_NKHF01000124.1 GCF_002744175.1 Pseudoalteromonas piscicida | reverse complement strand
CAACTGCAGCGGACCAATTTACGCTGCGCTTCAATTGCCCGCTGAGTTGGGCGTTATGTGTCTTTGGAAATGGAGTATTCTTTTGACTGACGAGTTAAAAAGTACATTTTGGTCGAACCTAAAAACAACACTGAAGTTTATTGGTATTGTGGTATTGGGATTAAGTATCGCGATAATGTTAGATGCATATCGTGATGAAAACTACGATGAACTATATTTCCCATTGTATTTTCTAGCATTCTTTCCAGTCATATTGGTTGGAGTCTTAACGTACACTAAATTAAAAAATTCAGACATTAATAAATATTTATGTAGTATTCTTTTTGGTGTAGTCATTACTGCAAGTACATTTACTCTCTATCTTGTTGGTCACTATCTAGATTCAACAGAGCTAGATTTGAGGTTTATTAAAGTTATGTCTTTAATAGCTTTTGTAACTATGTCATTGATTTATTTGCAGCTACCGTGGAAAGACGACACATAACAAGCTGTTTAAGCGAGGGACTGCTAACGTTTGGCTCAGTTTCGCTTCGCTTCACATTTTAGCCAAACATTAATCAGCCCCTTAACA
>NZ_NKHF01000035.1 GCF_002744175.1 Pseudoalteromonas piscicida | reverse complement strand
TAGGGTGGAGTTACAGCGCTAGTAAAACAGGAAAGGGAGGCGTGGGAGCACCTGAGTTCATAATTTCTACAACAGAGACTCCGGACTTCTTAGTAGTATTTGAATGCAAGGCAAATATCAAAGACCACGCTAGCAAAGATTTAAATAGGCCTGTCGACTATGCAGTCGATGGTGTACTCCATTATGCTAGGAAACTTAGCAAATCCTATAATGTCATTGCTGTGGCTGTCAGCGGTCAAAAAAAGTCGGGATTAAAAATATCAAACTACATTATCCCCAAAGGCACCTCAGAACCCAAAGAGCTAACAAATAAATCAGGCAGCAAGATTACTAAAATCGTGTCTCTTGACGACTATATTGAACATGGGACGTTCGACCCCGATGTAGCCAAAAAACGTCATGATGACCTAATGGAGTTTTCAAGAGAACTTCACAATTTTATGAGAGATAATGCAAAGCTCACAGAAAGCGAAAAGCCTTTGCTAGTCAGTGGGACGTTAATTGCTCTTAAAAATAAGGCGTTTGCAAAATCGTTCGATGAATACAAGCCCGAAGAATTACAGAAAGAATGGATGCGAGTCATCAAAGAGGAGTTTAGGAAAGCTGATATTCCACACTCCAAAGAATACAGTATGACGCAGCCATATTCTTCAATAGCCGTGCACCCGAATCTTGGAAAATCTGACAAGAAATTTCCTAAAGGCGTAATGTTTGAGTTAATCAAAATGCTAAATGAAAAAGTATGGCCTTTTATTAGCGTTTACCATGATTTTGATGTCGTCGGCCAATTTTACGGTGAGTTCTTAAAATATACAGGTGGTGATAAAAAGGCATTAGGTATTGTTTTAACTCCTAGACATATTACTGAGCTATTCGCCCTTCTTGCCAATGTTAATAAGAATACCCGTGTATTAGACATATGTGCTGGTACTGGAGGCTTTCTTATTTCAGCAATGCATCAAATGTTTAAGCACGCCGAAACAAAAGAAGAGAAAGATAGGATAAAGAAAGAAGGGTTAATTGGTATTGAGAATCAACCACAGATGTATGCGCTTGCGGCGAGCAATATGATTTTGAGGGGAGATGGAAAAGCCAATTTACACCAAGGAAGTTGCTTTGATGAAGCTATAACTGCTGAAGTGACCAAACACCAATGTGATGTTGGATTTCTTAATCCTCCTTATTCTCAAAGTGATGAAGATCTCCATGAGCTAGTGTTTGTAAATCACATGTTAAATAGTTTAAAGAAGGGAGGCATAGGCATTGCAATCGTACCCGTTGCCTGTTCTGTTACTGTGCATTCAATGAGACACGAGATACTTCAAAACCATACGTTGGATGCTGTTATGTCAATGCCTACAGAGTTATTTTATCCAGTAGGTGCTGTTCCGTGCATTATGATCTTTAGAGCGCATGAGCCGCATGAAGATAGTAGTACGAAAACTTGGTTCGGATATTGGAAAGATGATGGTTTCACAAAGACCAAACACAAGGGGCGTGTAGACCCTGAGCACTTATGGCCAAAAATTAGAGATCGATGGGTAGAGCAATACCGAAATAGAGAGGTTCACCCAGGGGAAAGCGTCTTAAAACAGGTCTCAGTGGAAGATGAGTGGTGTGCAGAAGCATATATGGAAACCGATTACTCGAAAACCACGAAAGACTGCTTTGCAGAAGAGGTTAAGAAATACGTATCGTTCAAGATGTTTATAGACTCTGATAAGCATGAAGATAAAGTTGATGTGCAAAAATGGGAATATTTTACCCTAGGTGCACTTTTTGATGTAAGGAAAGGTAAGAGACTAACAAAAGCAAATATGCTCCCTGGTAATACTCCATTTATTGGTGCTATTGATAGTAATAATGGTGTCTCTACATACATTGGCCAAGACCCAATCTTTGACGGAAATACTATTACTGTTAATTACGATGGAAACGGTGTTGCAGAAGCTTATTATCAGCCTGTTCCTTACTGGGCTCTCGATAGTGTGAATGTTCTTTATCCAAACTTCAATTTAACTCCCAATATTGCAATATTTCTGGTTACCATAATTCGCAAAGAGAAGTTCAGGTTTAACTATGGGAGAAAGTGGCATATGCAGAGAATGAAAGAATCAAAAATAAAACTGCCTGTAGATAAGTCTGGAACTCCAGACTGGAAATATATGGAGACATATATTGATGCTCTACCGTATAGCGACGATATAGACAGCTAACAAGGCGCTGCTCAGTCCGTAACTCACAATTGTCCAAATACGAGTTATTTGAGTGCCCGTTATCGCAATTGGGTTTAAGATAATAAGTGCTGTTGAACGGCCTAGCTTGGCCCTTATGCGACAGTCAGGTTTGATTAAGCCCTAGCAATCAAACCTAGTAGATACAGTTAAGACTTATCAAATTAATGCTTTTAGCAGCCAGTTATTCGCAAAACGCTCTGGCTAGATAAGGAAATAATTATACTTAATATTAAAAGCAATGAGTTAACTCACCCCTTATCAAAACCTTAGCTTATTAAATGCACTAAATAAAATAAAAGCCAGCAAATTGCTGGCTTTTTTGATATTTTTACATTTACATGGCGTCGTACTCGTCCTGCCAGAAGAACTTTTCTTCCCCAAATGCAGGTTTTAAGTCATCCAGCCAGTGGGCATTTTCGTCGAACTTGGCAAAGAACGGACGCTGCACCCAGTCTGGGTTTCGTGCTTGAATAAAGCGCAGTACAAACACCTTTTCGCCCGCGATCTCAGTGACGCCTGAAACTTCAACCTTACCTGGGCCTGCACTCATTGAAGGGCCTCTAACGGTGCGACTAACACCTGAAACTTGTTTATAGGCTTCGCGGAAGGTTTCCCAAGTTTTATGTAGTGGAATTTCAAAGTAACGTTTAGCACCCGTATCACGCTCGATAAACATATAATAAGGGATCATGCCAAGCTGAGTTTGCTCCTTCCACATATCAGCCCACATGTCGGCATCCACATTTATATTGTTAAGCAGCGGTGCTTGTGTTCTGATCTGCGCGCCCGTTTTACGAATGAGCTTGATGGCCTCACGCGTTACTTCGGTACGTAGCTCTTGCTTGTGGTTAACATGCGCCATAATTGAAACGTGCTTACCTGCATCTACCAGCTCTTTAAGTAACTTTAACAGCTCTTGCGCGTCAGGGTCGGTTACATATCTAAATGGCCAGAAGGTAAGTGATTTTGTACCAATACGAATGGTACGGATATGATCAAACCTCGGCTCTTTCAAGGCTTCTAGATAATTTCTTAACTTTACTGTACGCATAACCATAGGATCGCCACCGGTCATCAGTAGGTCGGTCACTTCGGTGTGCTCGGCTAAGTAGTTATGAAGTAATTCAGCGTCGTTATTATTGAAGCGAGTTGCTTTTCCAACAAACTGAGCCCAACGAAAACAGAATGTGCAGTAAGAGTGACAATATTGACCTTGAGACGGGAAAAACAAAACGGTTTCTTTGTATTTATGCTGGATACCGTCTACGCGCTCACCTTCATACTCGGGAACGTTCTTTTCCATTTGCCCTGCGGGATGCGGGTTTAACTTTTGGCGAATTTTGGTGGCAAGGTTAAACACCTCTTCCGGCGTATGCTCTCGGCTGAGTAGCGCAGCCATTTGCTCGTAAGACTCGTCGTCTAACATGCCACGCTGTGGGAAGGTTAATTGAAAAACAGGATCATTAGGCACTTTGTCCCAGTCGATGAGCTCTTCAATTACAAAATTATTAACGCGAAAAGGAAAAACGTTAGCGACGACTTTCATTTGAAAGCGCAGGTGATCAGGCAGTTTATCAAGCTGCTCAATCTTATCGATTTGGCGGTGTTGATATACGGTGAAACGAGGTGGCTGATAAGCTTCAGCTGGCTGCAATTTGACGGTTTGCTGCATATTTAATATGTCTCTTTTCTCACTTGCTAATAATAAAAACGGCCATGGTAACATGTCGTTGATATCATTTCAGGTACAAAGTGTGAAAAATTCGAGAAACTGCAACTTTCTGTACGTTTAACCACCATTAGTGCTATCAAAAGCGAGTTAGGTCGTTAAAAATACCTAACTCAATATACAAAAATTAATAGTGACCACTGGCGATAGCGGAATAAATGGCGTCGACCAATGCTGTAATATCTTCGTCGGGGGTGGTGTAAGGCGGCATGATATAGATGAGCTTGCCAAAAGGCCGGATCCAAACCCCTTGCTTGATAAAAAACGCTTGGATCTTGGCAACATCAACAACTTGGTCTAGTTCTACCACCCCAATCGCGCCCAATACTCTGACGTCTTTAACGTGATCAAGGCTAGCGCAACATGTCAACGCTTTCAGCGCTGTGTTGACACGCTGTATATTTGCCATTGTTTCTGGTCGTTTTACTATCTTTAGGCTTGCTACTGCCGCTGCACATGCTAGCGGGTTCCCCATAAATGTTGGGCCATGCATTAATACCTTGGCTTCACCTTGACTAATACCAAGGGCGACTTCTTTTGTTGTTAGCGTGGCGGCAAGTGTCATATTTCCGCCAGTGAGGGCTTTACCAACACACATAATGTCCGGAGCGATCCCCGCGTGCTCACACGCAAACATTTTTCCGGTTCTGCCAAACCCTGTGGCAATTTCATCAAGGATGAGTAACACCTCATACTTATCACATAGCTCCCTAAGCGCCTTGAGGTAGTCAGGGTGATAGAAATTCATGCCACCGGCGTTTTGAACGATCGGTTCGATAATAAATGCCGCAATGTGGTCATGGTGAGCAGCAAATGCCGATTCTAGTATTTCAAGCTCTCTAGTGTTTTGGGTATCATAAAAGTGACTTGAAGGCGCATCAACAAACACTTGTTCAGGTAAAAAGCCTTGGTACATAGCGTGCATTGAGTTAACCGGATCACATACGCTCATCGCAGCAAAAGTATCACCATGATAGCCTTTTTTAGCAGTCATGATTTTGGTTTTGTTTTTCTTACCTTTGCTCAGCCAGTATTGGATTGCCATTTTGATTGATACTTCAACACTGACCGAGCCGCCGTCAGCCAAAAATACCCGGTTGAGTGGAGCGGGTGTCAACTCCACAAGCAGTTTACACAACTCAACAGCTGGTTGATGTGTGAGGCCGCCAAACATTACATGACTCATGGTGTCGGCCTGCGCCTTTATCGCTGCGATGATCTCAGGGTGGCCATAACCATGGACTGCACTCCACCAAGACGCCATGCCATCAATCAACACCTCACCTGACTCAAGTTCAATTTTATTTTGATAGGTTCGTTTGGCCGGATAAACAGGCAGTGGATCTATCATTGATGTATAAGGGTGCCAAATATGTTCGCGATCAAATTCAACGTCTATTGGTTGTTTGTTGTTCATATGTAAACCTTGTGGGTGCGTGTAACGTTGACAATACTATGCTAAGAAGTAGACTAAGCCAATCACCGTCAGTTTGTTTGCTTTTAATTTAACCAGTTACGCAATTGGTGAGTAAATTTAGGCAAAAAGAAAAAGAGAATGAAAATATGGAATTAGGCGCGCTTAGACACGATTGGACACATGAAGAAGTAAAAACACTGTTCAACATGCCTTTTAATGACTTACTTTTTTATGCCGCAAGCATTCACCGTAAAAACTTCAACCCCAATGAAGTGCAAATATCGACTTTATTGTCTATTAAAACAGGTGCTTGTCCAGAAGACTGTAAGTATTGCCCGCAATCAGGCCATTATAAAACAGACCTAGAACGTGAACGCTTAATGGAAGTAGAAAAAGTCGTCACTCAAGCAAAGCTTGCTAAAGAAAAAGGAGCCACACGCTTTTGTATGGGAGCTGCTTGGTCGGATCCGAAAGAGCGTGATATGCCTTATATCGCTAAAATGGTGAAAGAAGTAAAAGAGCTAGGTCTCGAGACCTGTATGACCTTAGGTAAGCTTGATAATCAAAAGGCGCATGCACTAAGGGAGGCCGGTCTTGATTATTACAACCACAATCTCGATACGTCACCTGAGTATTATGAGCAAATCATCACTACTAGAACTTATCAAGACCGATTAGACACGCTAGACCATGTGCGTGACGCAGGTATGAAGGTTTGCTCTGGGGGTATTGTGGGTATGGGCGAACAAGCATCAGATCGCTATGGCCTGCTGATCCAACTGGCTAACTTACCAAAACAGCCTGAAAGTGTACCAATCAACATGCTGGTAAAAGTTAAAGGCACGCCGCTTGAAAACGTTGATGACCTAGACCATTTCGAGTTTATTCGAACTATCGCCGTTGCTCGCATTATGATGCCACATAGTTATGTACGCTTATCCGCTGGTAGAACGGCGATGAATGAGCAAATGCAGTCAATGTGTTTCTTTGCTGGTGCTAACTCCATTTTCTACGGAGACAAGCTTCTGACTACAGAGAATCCAGAAGCCGATGCTGATATGAACCTGATCAGAAAACTGGGCATGAACCCAGAAAAACGTGAAGACTACTCTGATGAAGCCTATGAAGCATCGTTAAGTTCAGCTATCGCAGACAAAGCAACATCAGAGCTGTTTTACGAAGCTAACTGATCAATGCCTTTTGCTTATATATCACAAGCACTCGCAGCTCGTCGTCGTGAAGGGCTGCTGAGGCAGCGCGTTTTAGTGGAACATGCCTGTGCTCGTACAATTACGATAGCAGGTAAGCAATACCTTAACTTTGCCAGCAATGATTACCTAGGCCTTGCGACTAAATTAGAGGTTGATCAGCTTGTTCATACAGAAGCTGGGAGCCGCAGTTCAGCGCTGGTTACGGGTTATTTAGACGTGCACCACAAATTAGAGCGCAAATTGTGTCATACGCTTGGCTATGAAGCCGCTTTGCTGTTTCCAAGTGGTTTTGCAGCGAACACTAGTGTGCTCAAAGCCTTATTTACGACCCAAGAAAAGCAATCTAGTGCAGCTGTGTTTCAGGATAAATTGAACCATGCCAGTCTCATTGATGGTGGTTTGGCCACAGATGCAAAATTTGTCAGGTTTAATCACAATGATCTTACTCATTTAAGATCGCGGTTAGAAAAAACCAAAGCCGAACATAAATTGGTTGTCACTGAAGGCGTCTTTTCTATGGATGGTGACACAGCCCCAATTGTTGAAATCAGTGAATTAGCAAAATCATACAATGCTTGGTTAATGGTAGATGATGCTCACGCTTTTGGTGTGGTTGGTGAAAATGGTTTAGGGACAGTAGACACGGGAATTAAACCGGAAATTTTAGTCATCACATTTGGCAAAGCCATGGGGTGCCAGGGGGCGGCAGTACTAGCAAGCCAACATGTTATTGATTATATGACACAGTTTAATCGCGAATTCGTCTATACGACAGCAATATCACCTATTATGGCGAGCGTTGCTTTGTTGCAACTTGAAAAGCTATTGCAAGCCTCGCAAGCAAGAGACAAACTGTCGGGCAATATTGAATACTTTAAAAAGTTGATTAGCGCAACGAATCTATCACCCATGCCAAGCGATACCGCTATCCAACCCTTGGTTTACGGTTCTAGCGAAAACGTGTTAGCGGTGCAAAGTAAACTAAAACAACAAGGGATTTGGGTTGGGGCGATAAGGCCTCCTACCGTGCCTCAAAATACGGCACGTTTGCGCATTACTATAACGGCAGAGCATAGCATCGAAGACATTGAATGTTTGGTTTCTGCACTTGCGGAGGTGTCATGATGAAAGCTGAAGTAACACAAACCGCGAAGTGTTTTTCTAAGGCAGCACACACATACTCACAACACGCCAATGTACAAAAGCAGGCCGCCAATATACTGTTTTCCCGGTTAGCCCAACACAATAGTGAACTTGGTGCCGTTCGTATGTTTCCTAGGTTACTTGATTTAGGTTGCGGGCCTCATGAAAATTTTCACAGACTCAAGGCATTCACGACGCATTACCTTGGTGCGGATCTTAGTCATGCTATGTTGGCGAGCCAGCTGCAAGAGGGGGCGAGTGTGTGTTGTGATATGGACAAACTTGCAATCCAGCAAAACTGCATCGACCTAGTATTTAGTAATTTTGCCATTCAATGGTCTAATTCACCGCGCGCTTTATTTGAGCAACTTTATGACGTACTTAAAAATCAGGGACGAGTAATATTGAGTTCGGTATTAGATGGCTCATTAGCACAAATTAATACAGCATGGCAGGCCATTGATGAGTGTGGCCACGTTAATGCATTTTATACGCTCGCACAACTTAGAGACTTTGCCGCGCAAGCCGGGTTCAAAGTGATATGGGAGCAGGAAGAAATTTTAGTTGATAGCTACGACTCACCGCTTGAGGCTTTACGCTCAGTAAAAAAGATCGGCGCCAATGACGTCAAAACAACAGCGAAGCGACAAGGACTGTTAGGTAAGTCGGCGTATGCCCGTTTGCTACAGCATTATCCGCAAAGTGAACGCGGCTTTGACGTAAGTTATAACGTAGGATTTTTGGAGTTGCAAAAATGAAGCACGCATATTTTATAACAGGCACCGATACCGAAGTAGGGAAAACCTATATCTCTACTTTGTTGTTAAAGTTATTAGCAAAACATGCAAAGCGCGCCATAGGGTTTAAGCCAATCGCGGCGGATGCAGAAGAAGCATTTGGGGAGTTGGTCAATGTTGATGCCATTAGTTTAATGGAAGCGGCGACGGTGCACGGGACATACGAGCAGGTGAATCCATTTTGTTTTGCTCCGCCCATTGCTCCTCACATTGCTGCCAAACAAGTGAATGTTGATATTACCGTAGATACATTACAAGCGCGATACGAGGAGCTTGAACAACTAGGTGCGGAATATATATTGTGTGAGGGCGCAGGTGGTTGGGCATTACCAATCAATGACTCAGAATATTTATATGACTGGGTTGCTCGGGCTCAGCTTCCGGTGATTTTGGTGGTGGGTATGAAGCTTGGGTGCTTAAATCATGCTTTTTTAACCGCAGAGTCAATCAAGCAAAAAGGGATCAACTTAGTGGGCTGGGTTGCCAACCAAGTGGATCCTAATATGTCGGTGTTTGAAGAGAACCTCGAAAGCCTTAAACTGCGCTTAGATTGTCCGTTACTAGCAACGGCACCTTACAGTGAGGGAACACCTAAGTTACAACTGCGCTCAGCGCTGCTATCTCTGTTTAATTTACCTTCATCAAGTTAATCAAGGTAAATTTAAAACAATGCGGCTTACCACGGCCGCCTTTGAGCGGTACTTAGTCGGTTGTATGCTTAGCGGCATAATTTGGTAGTAATGATTCTACGATTTCCTTGGCTGAAATGGTGTAGCGAACCCCAGAAAACATGACCGACGCATTTTCATCTATTCCTGTGATACCCGTTAATGTCCAGCCTTCGCCTCGCTCTGGGCAATAAACTTTAGTCGTGGGTGGAATAACTTTGAATTCTTCGCTCATTAATACTACTCCCAAAAAACGACCATTATAAAACAATCCGGTAAATCATAAAATTGAAAGATGTGATTTACCTGAGTTTTGGGTAATTAGTGCCTTTCTAGCAGCTAGTTTTAGTGCTAACTGCGTTGAATTCACTTCCAATAGACTGCTATTGGTGCGTAAATTTGCCTTGCCTACAAGGGCGTAGGTAGCACGCGAGAGTGGGGTTACCCCAAAACTTTCTGGGTAGATAAGGAAATAATTTAATATATCAATAAAAACAAAAAGGTAGATAATTCCTTATTCAAACCTCAGGTTAATTTCCACTAATGGTGCTACTATTGCGCTAATCACATATTTGCGTGAGTGGTAGATGGAATTCGCAACCGAAAGACTGGTTATTAGACCTATTCGACACAGAGACAGTAATCAACTGCTTCACTTACTCAATCTTCCCCAAGTTAAAGCTTATAATGACTACGGTGACAGTCTCACAGATATAGACTTAAAATGTATGATCCAAATGGATATTGAGCGCTTTTATGAGCGAGTTGGTGGCAGATTTTGCCTAGTTTGCAAACAAAGCAATCTGATCATTGGCTGTATTGGTTTTTATCGAGAAGATGGAGATATTGACGGTATCTACTTGGGCTATGAACTTGCGCCGGAGCACTGGGGAAATGGCATAATGTATGAAGCACTCAATCATCTATTGAAGCAAAAAAAGCAACTGCCATTTAGTGGTACTACGGTGTTGGCAAGAGTTTCACCAGAGAATCAACGCTCGCTTCGGTTATTGGTGCGTTTAGGCTTTGGCTATGTGAGTGAAGGGCTTTACCGTCTCGTGCTATAAAAACGGGCAGCTTAGCGCTGCCCTGATTTTGTTTTAGTACTTGTTCAATTTGAGAGTATTATGACAGTGCTTTAATTCTCTCATCTAATGGAGGGTGAGAGGCAAAAAAGTCGGCGACTGATTTACCCGATGCAATACCAAAAGCCATCATTGAACCTTCGAGTTGTGATTCATGGTTATGCTTCAATCGCTCTAAAGCCGAGCGCATCTTATGTGCTCCGACTAAATCTGCCGCGCCTTTGTCAGCTGCAAACTCACGCTTACGGCTAAAGTAGGCAACGACAACGGACGCCAAAATCCCGAATAGAATTTGGAAAATCATGTCGAAGAGAAAATATGTCCAGCTGCCGCCAGATTCTTCTTCATCACTATTTAAGAAGTTATCTACAATTCCAGCTAAGACTTTAGCAAAGAAGATCACAAAGGTATTTACCACACCTTGGATTAAGGTTAGCGTAACCATATCACCGTTTGCGACGTGCGATACTTCATGCGCCAACACGGCTTCCGCTTGATCTTGGCTCATGTTGTGGAGTAGGCCAGTACTAACAGCGACAAGACTGTTGTTTTTGCTAGGACCTGTGGCAAAAGCATTCATTTCTGGGCTGTCGTAAATAGCAACCTCTGGTGTTGCAATTCCGGCTTTTTTAGCTTGTGCAGCCACCGTTGAGACTAGCCAATGCTCAGTTTCATTACGTGGTTGCTCAATGACAAATGCACCAGTTGATTTTTTTGCAATCCACTTGGACATGTAAAGAGAAATAAAGGAACCACCGAATCCAAATACGGCAGCAATAACCATTATGCCTGTGTAGCTTCGGCTAGATATACCAAACACAGACATGACGATAGATAACACGATCCCTAACACAAGCATGACGGCTAAGTTAGTGATAAGGAATAAGATGACGCGTTTCATTTTGACCTCGTTAGACAAAAGTTAGGAACTAAGTAACTTTTCCCAAGCACTTGCTTATTACATAGTCCTAGCTGCATTTATATGGTCATTGACAACAAAGTACAAGCTAATTTATATGAATATTTTAAATAAGAACACATCATACAAATTTTTTATCTAAGTAATTTTAGTTTTTGCGAAAGGGTAATAAGCAATTGTTCAACGGAGCTATTGTCATTATTTAGTCCTTCTAACAAGGTCATAAAGTAACAGTCCATCATAACCGTGGCTTTTGCCTCATTATATTCTTGCTCACTAAATAAAAGCTGTTTAAACAGCTCAAGTTGGCTACTGAAAAAATGAACTTGCCAGATAACGCCTGATAGCAGCTCTTTACTAAAATCTCTGTTACTCAGATAAAAAGCAAACAAGTACTTTGCGTAATGTCGTAACTTGAGAACTGCACTATGCTGTTCATCCGTGAGTTTAGCTTCTGCAATGATTGCCTCAATTTGGTTATACATCGCAACTTTCAGAATCTCTAGTTTGGTAGGGAAATGCGCAAAAACTGTTCCAGAGGCGACACCCGCAGCCTGTGCTATCTGCCTAGTCGTGGTATTTTCAAAGCCATTCTCCTGGAATAGCCCCCAGCTCACATCAAGAATTTTTTGGTATGTAATTTCTCTTTTTTTCATATGGTTACCTTAACTTTTACTTGGCTAGTTTAGCATATATTCACGACGAACTAGAGATATAATTTGCATTTATTGAGCGCGCTCATTATTATAATTGAGCGCGCTCAATAAAATATTCAATAGGAGTTGTTATGCATTATTTGAGTCTATTTTTCGGGTATATCCTTTTTATACCGTTTATCTTTTTCTACAGCTATATACTGGGACCGGTACTGAAGTTTGTGCTCATTCCTGGCGGGCTGGCTATACTGTGCTTGATTATGGGACCTAAAGATTTTTTCTTTTATTTCAACAAGGCAAAAGCACAAACCATGAAGCCAGTGGCCATTTCTAAATAGCCCAACTAGATAATTGCAATAAGTTGATTCTTCGCATTAAAGACGAACTCGGGTATAATGCGCCGAGCTAAGGCATGAAGGACCTTAGCTCAGTATCGTTCAAAATTAGTCGAGGAATTATTATGACCGTTGGCATCATTATGGGGTCGAAATCAGATTGGCCTACAATGCAGCATGCAGCCGAGATGTTAGAAAAGTTTGGCATTGAGTATGAAACAAAGGTAGTTTCTGCTCACCGTACCCCTCAGCTTCTTGCTGACTATGCTTCGACTGCTGCAGAGCGTGGGATCAAAGTGATTATCGCAGGTGCCGGCGGCGCTGCACATTTACCTGGTATGGCTGCGGCATTTACAAGCTTGCCAGTACTTGGTGTACCGGTAAAATCGAAAACACTTAACGGTGTTGATTCACTGCTTTCAATTTGCCAAATGCCAAAAGGCGTGGCTGTGGGAACACTTGCCATTGGTGATGCTGGCGCTGCAAATGCTGGATTATTAGCGGCTCAAATCTTAGGCTGTCAACAGCCAGAGATATTTGCAAAAGTGGAAGCGTTCAGAAAAGAACAAACAGAAACCGTACTAGCTAACCCAGATCCTGCGAAGTAACATGAATATTCTTGTTTTAGGTGCGGGCCAATTGGCTCGGATGATGAGTCTTTCAGCGACTCACCTTGATATTAACGTACTCGCGTATGATGTTGGAAGTAAAACAGTAATAAACCCCGTTACTTTTACGACAACATCGGAATCCCTGCAACAAGCAATTGCAAACGCTGATGCGATCACAGCGGAGTTCGAACACATTCCATTGGATGTACTCACCGTATGCCAGCAAAGCGGTAAGTTTTATCCTGGTGCCGAAGCGATTGCAACCGGCGGTGATAGGGCTAAAGAAAAGGCCTTGCTTGAAAAAACAAAAGTCGCTTGTGCGCCGTTTAAAATTATCACAGATAAGCCTCACTTTCTTAGCGCAATAGATGAACTCGGATTGCCGTTAGTGGTTAAAACCTGCCAAGCGGGCTACGACGGAAAAGGTCAATGGCGAGTAAAATCAGAAGCTGAGATAGAGACTATCTGGGCAGAGATGTCGGCATTTTTACAAGCCGGTACAGACGCCCAGCCTCATTCAATTGTCGCAGAGAAAATGATCCCATTCGACCGCGAAGTATCAATTATTGGTGTTCGTACAAAAAATGGGGATTGCAAAATATACCCACTTACCGAAAATCAGCATACTAATGGCGTGCTAACTTTATCTATTGCGGGTAAAGAAAAAGCGAATATTCAGGCACAAGCAGAAGATGCTTTTGCCAAGTTAGCCAATGCGCTTGATTATGTGGGTGTGTTAGCCATTGAATTCTTCGATGTTGATGGGGAGTTATTGGTCAACGAAATCGCACCTCGGGTACATAACTCAGGGCACTGGACGCAGCAAGGCGCCCATGTTAGTCAGTTCGAAAACCATATTCGTGCTGTGGCAGATTTACCTGTTGGTGACACTTCTTTATTGCGCCCGACGGCTATGATTAATGTGCTGGGGCAAGATCATATTCCTGCCCAGGTCTTAGCGGTGTCAGGTGTGACGAGTCACTGGTACGGGAAATCGGCAAAGCCAGGTCGCAAAATGGGCCATATCAATGTGTCTGCTGGTTCACTGCATCAGCTAGGTGAAGCTTTAGCAGAGCTGGCTGAAATTTTACCAGAAGCCGATTATCCAGGTGTGATGGATACAGCTCAGCAATTGATATTAAATTAATTCGCTATTAAGGGCCTGTTGAAAAAGCGGTTTCTAAACAGGGATAGAAAAATACAATTTTTTCTGTAATTGTTGGAACTCTTTTTTAAAACCGCAGTCTATTATAGTGAGGCGCGGATAGGCCTCATTTCATACTCGTTGTCCATCAACGACTATGTGAGCGCAGAGAGTATTTGGCCAGCATCCCATGCTGGCCTTTTTTTGTCCCATCCATCGTGCTTTTAGTCTTAAATCATTCGATATTACATTGGCTTTCTGCTTAAATTAGACAAATTTAACTATTATAAGAAAGTCACATGTTGAAACTCTCTCTTATCTCGATAGCAGTAGCGTCTGGATTACTGCTTTCTGGTTGCCAAACCACAGAAGTAAACCAACAACCGCAGCAAGTTGAAAGCAACACACAATTTTCATCCGTCGTGTCGACCCCAGTTGACTTTGGTGGTGAACAAATCACCCTTAAGCAAGCGATGGCGCACCCTGATTGGTTGGGTAGACAGCCTGAAAGCGCGTATTGGGGAGCTGACAGCAACACGGTTTTTTACAAACGTAAGCAAGCTGGAAATGAATTAAGAGACCTATATAAGGTTAGCGACACGCAAAAAAGCGAGGTGGTATCGTTATCAGACCTCCATGCCGTTGGCGCATCAAACGCGGTTTACAATGCAGGTAAGACGCTACAATCATACGAGTTCAAAGGCAATATTTTCGTAAAAGACTTGAAGTCAGGTAACTTAACGCAAGTAACGCATTCATCAACCTATGAATATGCACCTCAATTTTTAACTGATGGTCGGTTAGCTTATCGCAGCGGTAATGCACTATTCGCAGTAGATTTAAAAACAGGCTTAACCAAAGAGCTTGTAAAGTTACACTTGAGCGACAAACCTGAAGGAGTGAAAGAGCCAAGTGGTTATATTGCTGAGCAACAGCATAAACTAATTCAATTCGTGGCGTTAACGCACAAAAATAGCAAAGATCGCGAAGCCCGTGCACAAGCTCTCGATGAAAATAATGACAGCATTCAAGATAATCAGTTTTACCTAGGCAAGGGTAAAACGTTAATCTCGATGAGTTTAGCTCCATCTGCTGACAAGCTCATCGCGGTGATCACTGATGACAAGCCTCGTCGTTCAGATACCGACATCATGCCGAATTACGTAAGCCAAAATGGTGATATCGACCCAGTCGAAGCTCGCCGCAGAGTAGCAGATACAGAGCCAATGCGTTCAGAGGTTATCTTTATTGATTTGAACAAGGCTGAGCAAACAACATTAAGCTATGAAACGCTACCTGGTTTTGATGAAGACGTATTAGCTGAGGTCAAGCGCGAAAATGCGAACGCCAAAGGTGAAAGCTACAAAAGCGAAAAGGCACCACGCGATATTAACTTGATTGATACTTGGGGTTGGAGCCAGTCGGCAATCCAATGGAATAGCGACGGCTCACAAGTTGCTGTTATGTTGGGTGCTTGGGATAACAAAGATCGCTGGATTGCAACGGTTGATTTTGCAAAACAACAATTCGTCTCACAACACCGCCTTCATGACGATGCATGGATTAACTACACCTATAATGATTTTGGTTGGTTAAACAATCAAAACACACTGTATTACCTTTCAGAACAGTCGGGATATAGCCAACTTTACATTAAGCCGCTCAAGGGTAAAGCAAAGGCAATGACCACCGGAAAGTTTGTGGTATCAGAGCCAACCCTTACCGCTGACAATAAATTCGTTTACTACAAAGCTAACAAAGAGCACCCAGGTTTATATGAAATCTATCGTGTAAATCTGGAGACAGGAAAAGACGAGCAAATCACAGATTTAGATGGCCTTACTGATTATCAACTAAGTCCTGATGAACAAAAGCTTTTGCTAACTCATTCGAAGATCATGATGCCACCTGAGCTTTATGTTGCAGATGCAACACCAAAGTCGTCGGTATCGCGTTTAACAAATACGGTTTCCGATGCATTTTTAAATAAAAAGCTGATCGCCCCTAAAATAGTGGCTGTGCCTTCAAGTCATCAAGGTGAGCCTGTCTATGCTAAGGTATACTATCCTGCGGATTATCAAGAAGGGGAAACGGGTAAAAACCGCAAAGCCGTTATTTTTAATCATGGTGCAGGCTACCTACAAAACTCGCACCTTGGTTGGTCTAACTACTTTAGGGAGTTTATGTTCCACTCATTACTGGCCAGCGAAGGTTATGTGGTGATGGACATGGATTACCGCGGCTCAAAAGGTTACGGTCGAGATTGGAGAACGGCTATTTATCGTCATATGGGCAAGCCAGAAATCGAAGATTTAGCCGATGGTGTAGAATGGATGGTCAATAACGTGAATGTTAACCGCGACGCAGTAGGAACCTACGGTGGCTCGTATGGCGGCTTTATGACATTTATGGCACTGTTTACACAACCCGACTTGTTCCAAGCTGGAGCTGCACTACGCCCGGTAACAGATTGGGCTTATTATAATGACCCGTACACCTCGAATATTCTAAACCGTCCAGATATTGACCCTATTGCATATCAGCGTAGTTCGCCGATTTACCATGCACAAGGATTGAAAAACAAGCTACTTATTAACGCCCCTATGGTGGATGATAACGTGTTTTTCCAAGATGTTGTGCGTCTTGTGCAACGCTTAATTGAGCTTGAAAAGGAAGACTTTGAAACGGCTATTTATCCTGTTGAACCTCATGGATTTAGACAGCCTTCAAGCTGGTTAGATGAATACCGTCGTATATACAAGTTGTTTAAAGAAAACTTGTAATGAACTAACCGACATAAAGCCAGCATTATGCTGGCTTTTTTTGTTTAATACTCATGTAAATCAAAGCTAAAATTATGCCGCCAATAGCACCATAAAGGTGTGCTTCAATTGCTACTCTAGAGTCAATGAGTCGGGCGACTTCCTCACTGGCCCCACTGTATTGTTCCCACGCCACTTTTGCCCAAACACCAACAAACAACAAGTAACCTGTCGTCACCTTACGTTTTATGTCTTCAATAGCGCCCCATACAATCAGGCCGTGTAATAAGCCACTTAAACCTGTATATACAACTATATTTGGTGCAAACTGAAAGATCATTCCCCCAGTAAACAGCCCTAAAAACACCACGTTTATCCAGTACTTTTTGGGAGCTGTGTATTCGGCATGTAACAGCCAAATAAATAGGATCCCAAGCAGGTTTAACAGTAAATGATACCAATTACTGTGCGTAAATTGGCCGCTCAGTATGCGCCAAAACTCACCATCGTTAATAGCTGCTCTGTCAAAGTCAAAGAAATAGCCAAGATTAAACAGCATTAAAACCGCAGATAATATAGCCAATGATAAGGGACCTATTAAGTATTCTTTGTTAGTTGGGAGATCAAACATACGATTTCACATTATTATTTTTGCATATTGTGCCTAATTGCTTTTATGATGCCAAATATTAGTAGTAAGCAAAGTGGGTATTATGAAACATACACTTGCATCACTGACCGTGATGGCCGCATTCAGCTTTTCAACAAACACCTTAGCTGAACAACAAACAATCGAGATTAGAGAGCCCGAAGCCGCGACTGGCTTTCAGTCAAAAGAGGCGCGCACTGCCCAAAAGTATATGGTCGTGGCCGCAAACCCGTACGCCAGTAAAGCAGGGCAGTTAATGCTGTCAAAAGGGGGCAGTGCTGTCGATGCAATGATAGCAACCCAGCTGGTTTTGACTTTAGTTGAACCACAGTCCTCGGGAATAGGCGGTGGAGCTTTCATATTACATTACGATAAAGAAACCAATGAACTCATTAGCTTTGATGGTAGAGAAACAGCACCTAAAGGGGCGAGCCCAGAACTTTTCCTTGATCAATCTGGTCATGCTGTAAGATGGATTGAGGCTGTTGTAGGGGGACGTTCAGTCGGCGTTCCTGGCATTTTGCATGCATTTAAGTCAGCCCATGACAAATATGGAAAGTTACCTTGGCAGACCCTTTTTAAGCCAGCAATTGAACTCGCCCGTGAAGGGTTTATCGTCTCTCCACGCTTAAACATGTTGCTTGAGAAGAAGTTAAACCCAGGTTTAACAAAACTAAGCCCGGCAAAAGAATACTTCTATCCCGATGGAAAAGCGTTGAAACCGGGCACACTGAAAAAGAATTTGCCTCTTGCCAACCTGTATTTCAAATTAGCAACACAAGGTATACAGGCTTTTTATGAAGGGCAAAATGCCACTCAACTGGTTGAAGCTGTGCAAAAATCTGAAATTGCACCTGGTAAATTGGCATTAAACGATTTAGCAAACTACAAAAGCAAAACAAGACAAGCAATTTGTACCAGTTACCGGGTCTATAAAGTGTGCTCGATGGCACCACCAAGTAGCGGCGGTATCGCTGTTTTACAAATGATGAAATTGCTCGAACCGTTTGATTTAGGTAAATACAAAGCCAATGACCCTGAAGCGCTACATCTGTTTACGCAAGCTTCAAGGTTAGCATTTGCAGACCGAGATTTTTACGTAGCTGATCCAGACTTTGTTGCAGTACCAACGCGTGAGCTATTGGATGAACAATACTTATCAAGCAGAAGTAAGCTAATAGGCGATATGGATAATCCTCATTTTCCTGTGGGCGACCCAACCGTTGGGAAGCTAGCCTACGCTATGGACGACAGCTACGAATTACCCTCAACGAGCCATGTCTCGATAGTCGATGCCGACGGTAACGCCATTTCTATGACCAGCTCAATTGAAATGGCCTTTGGGTCTACCGTGATGGTAAATGGCTATTTGCTCAATAACCAATTAACTGACTTCGCGCTTTCTCCTAAAGTGGGAGATAAATTGGTAGCAAACAGAGTAGAGGCAAATAAACGCCCCAGAAGCTCAATGGCCCCCGTAATGGTGTTTAATCAAGATGGTTCACTTAAGCTGATTGTCGGCTCTCCAGGCGGAAGTCGGATAATTAACTACGTTGCGCAAACTTTGGTAGGCGTACTGGACTGGGGACTTTCTCCTCAAGCCGCCATAGACTTGCCAAAAATTACTAACCGTAACAAATACACTACGCTTGAAAAAGGAACTGAGCTTGTAGAACAAGTGCCGTTTTTTGAAAAGAAAGGCCATGAAGTGCAAGTGCGCGACTTAAACTCGGGCCTGCATGCCATTGAGCTGAAAGATGGTCACTTGGTAGGAGGCGCAGACCCACGAAGAGAAGGTGTTGCACTTGGTGAAAGTAGTGAATAAGCCATAGTTAAATCAGTGCTTTTAGGCTATAATTTCGCGTTCCAGAAAAATACTTTTTAATGCGCTCTGGAGCGCGTTGATATTGGTCTGATGAGCACTAAATTCATTGTAATTTAATCCTTTTCGACAATAATGAACCCTTAGACTAAAAAAATTAGTGTCAAGCTTGTAAATATGACTAAACAAACCGATCCAAATTATCTCTACATTCCATACTCAGGTCCCACGCTGCTCGAAACGCCGCTACTCAACAAAGGCAGCGCATTTTCACAACATGAGCGTGAAAACTTTAATTTAGCAGGACTACTTCCGCCTCGCTACGAAACCATTGAAGAGCAAGTTGAGCGTTGTTATCAACAGTATTCAAGCTTTAGTGACAATCTAAACAAGCATATTTATCTGCGTGCCATTCAGGATAATAATGAAACCTTGTATTACCGATTAGTACGCGATCATCTAGAAGAAATGATGCCGATCATTTACACACCAACGGTAGGCGATGCGTGTGAGAAATTTTCTGATATTTACCGTAGCTCTCGCGGATTGTTTATTTCTTATGAAGATCGCTATCAAATTGACGACATACTTCGCAATGCAACTAAAGGCAAGGTAAAAGTTATCGTAGTCACTGACGGTGAGCGTATCTTAGGCCTTGGCGACCAAGGCATAGGCGGTATGGGGATCCCGATTGGTAAATTAGCGCTTTACACTGTGTGTGGCGGTATTAGTCCGGCTTACACACTTCCAGTAATGTTAGACGTGGGCACTAATAACGAAAAACTGCTAAATGATCCTATGTACATGGGTGCGAGACACCCACGTATTGGCCAAGAAGAGTATGACGAATTCCTTGATCTCTTTATCAAGGCGGTGAAGCGACGTTGGCCAAATGTGTTGTTGCAATTTGAAGACTTTGCGCAGCCAAACGCCATGCCTTTACTTAAGCGCTACCGTGATGAAATTTGTAGCTTTAACGATGATATTCAAGGTACAGCAGCAGTTACTGTAGGTTCATTGCTTGCAGCTTGCCGTGTTAAAGGGGCGAAACTATCTGAGCAAAAAGTAGTGTTTGTTGGTGCCGGCTCAGCAGGTTGTGGTATCGCCGAGCAGATCATCAGCCAGATGGTATCTGAAGGGATAACTGATGAACAAGCGAGAAGTCAGGTGTTCATGGTTGACCGCTTTGGTCTACTAACTGAAGGGATGGAAGGGTTACGAGACTTCCAAGCAGCCCTTGTGCAGCAACAAGCAAATTTACAAGACTGGACTTACAGCGGCGAATTTGCATCTTTGCTAGACGTGATGCATTGTGCGAAACCAGATATTTTGATTGGTGTATCAGGTCAAGCTGGTCTTTTTACTGAGCAAGTGATCAGAGCAATGCATAGTGGGTGTGAGCAACCTATTATTTTCCCTTTGAGCAATCCGTCACGCCAAGTTGAAGCGCATCCAAAAGATGTGATTGAATGGACAGATGGTCAAGCTATTGTCGCGACCGGAAGCCCATTTGAGCCAGTTGTGCATGGCGAAGAGACAATTATTATACCTCAATGTAATAATAGCTATATCTTCCCAGGTATTGGACTTGGCGTACTGGCCGCCAAAGCCACGCGTATTACAGACAGTATGTTGATGGTATCAAGTGAAATGCTTGCTGAGTCTTCGCCACGAGCCAATACTGGTAAAGGAAGCCTTTTACCTGCGCTTACTGAAATCGAGCCGCTAAGTAAACGCATTGCATTTGCAGTAGCGAAGAAAGCGATGGAAGAGGGCGTTGCTCTTGAAATGGATGACGAAGCGATTTGGACTGCTATCGATAAAAATTATTGGTTACCAAAATATCGCAATTACAAACGCTGTAGTATTTAGTCGCTGACTAACTAACGGATTATTCGTATCTCAACTTGCCCCGCAGCAGTAGGGGCAAGTTTATGTCACTGTTATTGTTCCAACTTAGCTCAACATCCCCACCAAAACTCGGTCTTTAAATTGTTAAAGTTTGTTATCCTGAATTACAATTCAGTAGTTGTTAATTCAAATATGCTTGAATATAGCCGTATCACATTTTAGGAGCAAAAGATGCGAATTATTACTGGCTTACTGGCACTATGTTTATCCGGCTTCAGCTTTGCAGGTGCATTGCCTGATTCTCCACACCTATACGTGAAAGGTACAGCATTTATTCAGGTTCAGCCTGACGTTGCGACCATTCGTGTCGCTATTACTGAAAAACACAAGTCACTACCAAAGGCGAAAGAAACGGTTGACCAGATCATGGCAAAAGCCATTTCAATTGCGAAGCGCTTTGATATTACAGAAGATGATATTCATGCGGATCAACTTAACGTGTACAGACAAACACATTATAACCGTCAAACTAACGAAGAAGAATTTGATGGCTTTCGTGTCAGTCGCAGTTTGACTGTGAAACTGAAAGACATCAAAAAATATCCAGAGTTACTACAAGAGTTTGTAGATAGTGGTATCAACCAGTTTAACAACACCGAGTTTGGCGTTGAAAATGAAGGCAAATATATGCAAAGCCTTAAGAAGGCCGCGATAAAAGATGCAAAAAAAGCAGCAAAAGAGCTGGCTGGCGAATTTGACGTAGAACTTGCAAAATTATACTCAGTGTCATTTCAACCTATGCAGACCCCCATCCAACCCTATGTCCGCTCAGCAGCAATGGCGATGGAGGCCGATCAAGGTTCATATAAAAATGCATATAACACCGGTGCTATTAAGCTAAATGCAGAAGTTTATGCGGTGTACTTAATTGAGTAATACTGGTCGTTGATTAGTTTAACCTATACACTAAACCCTCCTATTGGAGGGTTTTTTAATGATCACTGGATTGTATGGCGCAATACTTACGCTGTTTTACATAAAGCTTAGCTTCAACATTATCGGCTTGAGGCATAAACACAAAGTCTCACTTGGAGACGGGGGCGTTGATACACTGCAAAGTGCCATTCGCATCCATGCTAATTTTATTGAATACACACCGCTTGTGTTACTAATGATGTTCCTACTTGAAACGCAACAGCTTAACCCTCTTGTGCTTCATGCCCTAGGTGCGGCTTTTTTGTTTTCACGAGTGGCTCATTACGTAGCGCTAGGTAAAACTAACTTTGCGATAAGAAAAGTGGCAATGGCAACAACTTATGGAGTACTGCTTATTTTGGCTTTGGCTAATATAGGCTTTTATTTTATTTAAGCGATGACAAAACAAAAAATATTAGTAACCGGCTTACCACGAACCGGAACAACAAGTCTATGCATCACAGCGCTCACTCTTGGCTATAAAACGGCACATACAGCCTATACAAGACAAGCTTTAGATGAAGCTGAATTTATTGCCGACACCCCAGTGTTCGCAGACTTTGAGAAACTATACGCTTTGTATCCCAACGTTAAGATTATTCACTTAACACGCCAATTTGATAACTGGTTACCATCCATTAAAAGGCTAATGTCGGCGATGCAAGCTAACTTGTTATCTCAGCAAGGCGGATTCAATGACACCATAAAGCGCTGTTATCTCGAAACTTTTAGTGACTTTGAGCAGCATTTTGACGATGACAGCTATTGGCACGCTTGCTACCAACGTCATCTGGAAAAAGTGATTAACTTCAGCCAGGCTAATGATATTCCATTTCTTTCTATTGATATAGCAGAGCCCAGTGTAGCATGTAAACTAGCAGAGTTTTTGGCTGTAGAATGTCAGCAAATTGAGATCCCACACGTCAATATAGGTGGTAAAGTTACTGCGTGGAAATGGTTTGCTCACGTCAATAAAGTTGAGTCAACCAGGCAAGGTAAAGCTGATAAAGATGCGATTCTTTATGAACGCCAAATTCAATCTGTAGTTTGAGTTTGCTATACTCAAACTAAGCTGTATATACAAGATAAGATTATGTTTGAACTGAAATTTCACACACCATTTAGTTGGACTGAAAAAGTCCTAGAAGACTTTGATACCTTTTTACAAGATCACGCTGCGGCGGAAAAGAAAGCTGCGGGTATGGCAATGGCTATGCTTGGTCATTACCCTGATCGGATCAAGTTGGTAAAGGCTATGGCAGACCTCGCCATAGAGGAGATGATCCACTTTAAACAAGTTCTTAAGCTGTTAACTGAACGTGGCACTTTGTTGGGTAACGACCAAAAAGATCCTTACATTAAGCAAATGAGAGCACTATTTCGCCAAGGTAGTGATGAGTACTTGATTGATAGGCTACTCATTGGTGCCGTCATAGAGGCGAGGGGACATGAACGTTTTTCTTTGGTCGCAGAGGCGTTACCAGAAGGTAAAGAAAAAGACTTTTATGTCACCATAGCTAAATCTGAAGAAAAGCATAAAAACCTATTTGTAGAGCTGGGATACGAGTACTTTGATAAACAAATAATTGATAAACGACTAGAAGAAATTTTAGTTGCTGAAGGTGAAATTTGTAAGGGTATTCCGTTTACCGCTGCACTGCATTAACAGTCTAAAAACAGGAAAAAATAATAATAATAGGGAGTTTAGCTATATGAACCTAAAAACAAAACTTTATCTGGCCGGTTTTTTTATAAGCTCGGCAGCCTGCGGCAATGAAGCTTTTCAGCCTGCAAAGGCATGGCAAGAACTTAACTCAAATTTGGTTACCCATTACGCGTATCTTGGAGATTTTGAAGGGTATCAGCAGAGCAAGCAACTGTTCGCAGCTAAACTAGAGAATATAAAGACAAAACAGGGCTTTATAGACTTGAGCCAAGCCTATTTACGGCACTTCACAGATCCACATCTGAATATGGGCCCGCTGAACGAAGATGACTATATCGTCTATCCCACGGGTGCCGACTTATATGCTGAGTTTGTAGGCGGCATCGCAGTGATCCAAGATGTTAAGCGTGATAGTGCAGCAGATATTGCTGGTTTGAGACCAGGAAACACGGTCGCGAGTATAAATAATCAAACAGTTACGGCCGCAGTTGAAGATGTAATGCAAGTGCCGTTTAGCTCACTAAGTCATCAACAACGTAATTATGCACTTAATGTTGCGTTAGGTGGAAAGCGCTACCAGCCACGTACAATCGAGCTTATAAAACAGGGAGAAATAACTAAGGTCACACTCGCTGCGAGCTATGATGCCATTAATGCACTCAGTGACGGACCAAAGGTGTCTTTTAACAAGCTCGGAGACTTCGGCTACATTAGATTCAATAATGCCATGGGTAATGAGCAAACGGTCGTTGAGTTTACAAAGGCGTTGCAAGCTTTGGGAAAAGTTACGGGGTATATTTTAGATTTACGTAATACTCCAAGTGGCGGCAATACCGGTGTTGCAGAACCAATCCTTGGTCATTTCACCGATTCCAAAGCTGTATATCAACAATACCGAACACAGACACCGGCAACCAACTATCAATCCGCGGTTCTTGAGCAGGCATTCGCCACGCCTCAGCAACCACAAGTTACTGTGCCATTTGTTGTGCTTGCAGGACGTTGGACAGGTAGCATAGGAGAAGGCATGACGATTGGCTTCGATGCACTCGGGGCAAAAGCAATTATTGGTGCACCAATGGCGGATTTACTTGGTGGTATAAAACGACTTTCGTTAAATGATAGCGGCGCTTGGGTCGAGGTTGGATTTGAACGGCTTTATCATGCCGATGGTAGTTTTCGTGAAGCGTTCGAGCCTGATATGTTAAGACGAGGAGACATGGATAAAAACGGCAATGACGTCGCGCTCGAGACTGCAATAAAAGTTTTAGGCCAAAATATTCAGTAGGATGCAAGAAGCAACTGAATTAACAGTAAATATAATAAGAGGATAACGCGTGTTGTTCTCTTATTTATTCTATTTAACATAATATAAATTATAGGATGTTAAGTATGGTTTGTTATAGCTACACATTTGCCCTCGTTCATCACTATAATATGTCCAATACTAGACGGTATCGGACATTATTAAAAAGTTTACGACTTTTTCTATTGAGCTATGGATTTGGTTTTTATAGTATGTGGTTGAATTTGTAATTTGAAGTATCGACATATGGAATTTGTAAGACCGCTAGAACCAATCTTGATAATAGATGACGCTGTTGAGATTAGAGATTTTCTGACACAGATTTTGGAAAACCTAGGGTTTGAAGAAGTTTATGGCTGTGAAGACTTTGATTCTGCAAAACCGCTCTTAAAACATAAACAACCCAGCGTGGTGTTTTTGGACATTGAGCTTCCTGACACAGATGGCACTGAGATCCTTTCCTACATAAATGAAAACTTTCCTGCTGCACACGTGATTATGTGTTCTGGTCACAACAGCATGGAAAATGTACAAAATACTTGGGAGCTTGGTGCTAAAGGATTTATCGCTAAGCCTTTCAATGCGCATAAAGTAGATTCTGTAATGAAGCGTTTAGAGCTGGTTACATGAATGAAGAAATAAAGAAAATCATAGATGCGCTGTCCAATGTCATATTAGAAAAGCCCGAGCAAATAAAGCTCGCAATTTGTAGTTTGCTTTGTCGGGGTCACCTTTTGATTGAAGATTTACCCGGTATGGGCAAAACGACGCTGTCTCATTCACTTGCCGATGTCTTGGGGTTAACCTATCGCCGTGTGCAGTTTACCAGCGATTTACTACCATCAGATATTACAGGTACGTCGATATTCAATCGCGACCAACAATCTTTTGAGTTTCATCCCGGTCCCATATTTACTCAGGTTTTACTCGCAGATGAAATAAATCGAGCAAGTCCGAAAACGCAAAGTGCGTTACTTGAAGCCATGGAAGAACATCAAGTAACTATTGACGGTGTAAGCCACGAGCTCCCTAGCCCATTTTTTGTTATCGCAACTCAAAACCCCCAACATCAATCCGGTACACATCCGTTACCTGAATCTCAGCTAGACCGCTTTTTTATGCGAATTAGTTTAGGCTATCCCTCAACCGTTGCAGAAGCTCAATTGATAAAGTTTGCAGGAAACGTGCGTAAACAGATCCAAGTTGCTCAGGTTATTGATAGCGAAGCCCTATTACGATATCAAAGCGCAGTTCCTAATATTGTATTGAGTGATGCTATCATTGATTATATTCTTCGTTTGGTGACTCACACTAGGCAGTCAGGACAATTTAGCGATCCCTTATCACCCCGAGCTAGCATAGCCCTTGCAGCTGCAAGTCGTGCTTATGCTTTTATTAGTGGCAGAGAATTTGTGATCCCAGACGACGTTCAAGCTGTGTTTACTTCAGTCTGCGCCCATCGACTTGGAATTCCAACCACAAATGAAGAAGAAGTAGAGACTCAGATTTTTGAGCATGTTCCGGTGCATTGAGCATGATCAAAGGCCTGAAACAGAAAGTTAAGCAGCATATTGTTAAAAGGCATCAGAGTTCTGATATTTGCTTATCTCATAACAATATTTATATATTGCCCTCCAAGGATGGCGGATTTTTTATTGCGGTTGCGCTGCTTAATTTTATTTTAGGGATAAATTATCAAAACAACTTAATCCTCGCGGTCTCTTATTTGATGGTTGTGATGATGATCGCAGCTCTGTTCTTGGGTTTCTTTAATTTAAACAAAACAAATGTCCGATACTTGGGGGTCCACGCAAATTTCAGCCCATATAGTGCCAATATCAAGCTCAAGGTAGCTTCTAATACTGAGATCCAATCTCTGCGTTTATTGAGTCAGTATGATACTTCAGCAATGCACATTCAAACCATCTCTGGTGAAAAAGTGGTTGAGTTAAAAGCGGTGAATTTATCGAGGGGCGTCTATGAAATTGGAGAGATCAAGATACAAAGCTATTTTCCTTTTGGTCTTATACGCACATGGTCATATATAAAACCAGATGACCAATTTCACATCTACCCTACTCCGATCCCAGCTGGTGATCAGCAGCATAATTATGGTCAATCCAATAATAGTGAACAAGGTGCAATAAATAATACACTTTCACCTGAGTTTGATCACTTGTCAGCGTACCAAAACGGCATGAGTTTGAGCCGAGTTTCATGGAAGCACTATGCCAAAACTGAGCAAATGCTTGTGAAACAAAACGCGCCTGAGTCTGCAGATTTAGATGAAGTGATACTCGATTATTCAGCGCTTTCGGGTGGCAAGGAGGAACGCCTCAGTAAACTCTGTACTATGGTACTAGATGCAGATAAACAGCAGGCAAAATATGCTCTCTTGTTGCAGCAGTATCGGATACCGTTTGGTAAAGGTGATGCTCATAAGCTAAGTTGCTTGGAGGCGTTGAGTGAATTTTAGCCCTCCTAAGTGGTACTACAGCACTTCGCTATTCTTATGCTTATTAAGCATTATTCTGATGGATGATTTTGGTCTTGGGTTTGTTGGTCTATGTACTTTACTCACCTGTTGGCAAGGCATTCGCTTGATCAGCAAACCTAATATTATTAGCGTACGACTGATTAATCTCATCACCATATTAGGCGCTATCGCCACAGCAGCGTTGATTGGCATGAAAAACAGCGTAAACGTATTTGTTGCACTGATGCTCATTGCGTCATTATTAAAGCAGCTGCATGCCACACAACCTCGTCAGTTTACACAGGTTTGTATTCTTAACTTTTTTACTTATCCTTGCTTATTTTTGTTTACACAAAGCCTTTTTACCGCACTGCTAGTATTAATGATGCTGGTGGTAAATCTGGCTATCATGGTTAATTTGGAACAACGTTTACGATTAAAAACCGCATTAACAATCAGCGTTAAAAGCCTCGTTATCGTGTTGCCGGCGGCTGCATTAATGGTTGTTTTTTTCCCTAAACTTCCTGCATTTTGGCAGTTGCCTGCGCCACAAAGCCAAGCAAAAACTGGACTTTCAGAAAATGTTGACCCGTTTAATATCGCCAACCTATCGCAATCAAGTGACTTGGTTTTTAGAGCTTCATTTAACAACAGCGAGCAAGTAGGCCCATTTTATTGGCGTGCAATCATTCATGATGAATTTGATGGTAGGCAATGGAAAGTATCAGAGTTTCAAGGCACCAATATAAGTCGCTTTTCCACTGCAATAAATGGCACGGCGACCATTATTGCGCAGCCAAGCCACCTGCCGTGGCTTTATGGTTTTGGGTTCTCAACATCAGACAATCAACAATTAAATACCAATGTCTTTGGCACCGTTTATTTAAAGAACCTGACAGCAAAGCCAATAGAATATCAAATAGAATATCGCAGTTTCGAACCTCAATCTGGGTTAAAAACTTGGCTTTACCGACGCAACACCGCCTTACCCGATAACATAAATAAAAAAGCACGGCTGCTGGCTCAATCATGGGCAAGTCAATCGACCACAGAGCTTGAGTTCATTGAGCAAATGAAGCGATATTTTTTAGAGAATGGATTCGTTTACACCTTAACCCCGAGCCCCACACAATCCACAGACAGAATTGATGACTTCCTATTTCGTTCATTTAATGGATTCTGTGGACATTATGCGTCTGCCGCTGCGTTTTTATTGAGAAGTGCTGGTATTCCAGCACGTTTGGTATCGGGCTATCTAGGCGGAGAAAAAAGCCAGGACCAACAATACTATAGTGTCTATCAATATGATGCTCATGCTTGGGTCGAATATTTTGCACCAGGCAAAGGGTGGCAACGTCTAGATCCAACAGCTTGGATAGCTCCAGAGCGGATGACGGGTAGTCTTTCACAATTCGAACAATTAGCAACCGAATTTAAAAGTGGCTTAGGTTATAGCCTTATTGGGTTATCCAATTGGCAATCGATCAATTGGCTAAGATTGAAGTTGGAGGCGCTTGATTACCAATGGACTCGTATCGTTATAAATTTTGACAAAGACAAGCAGCGCTCTCTTTTTAACGATTTATTCGGTAAATATGGCCAACTATGGGCCGGAGCCTTCTCGCTGTTATTGCTGATTTTGGTATCAATTGCGTTGTTTTACCTCGCTCAGCGATATGCGCGGGACAAACGCCCTATCGAACTTGTCTATTACAGTGCTATAGTGTCCCATTTCAACGGCCAACTATCGGGCACCACGGTCAGACAAAATATAGTGGCCTTAGTTGAATTATTTCCTGAAGTATCAGCGCCACTTTGGCGATTTTATGGACTGATTGAAAAATCACAGTATCAACAAGAACCACTCTCTCAGGCTGAACTTAGAGAGTTGAAGGCGTTGTACAAAGTAATAAAAAGAAAGGCAAGAAAATAATATGAATGCAGTTATTTTGGGCGTCTTGCTCATGCTGGGGTTGACCCTCTTTCGAATTAACGTGATCGTCGCCATGACGGTAAGTGCCATGGCAGCTGGCTTAGTGTCGGGGTTGGATTTAAAAACCACGTTAAATGCTTTCAATGATGGCTTATCTGGAGGCGCAGAAATAGCATTAAGCTATGCCATGCTTGGTGGTTTTGCTGTGGCAATTTCTAAGTCTGGATTAACGCAAATCTTAGCACAAAAACTACTCAAATTGGTAAATGCAAACGATGCGCAAGGGTCAACATTTTTAAGCATGTTTATCATGGTTATTATATTGGCCTGTTCAATTGCGTCTCAAAACCTAGTGCCAGTGCACATCGCGTTTATCCCTATTCTGATCCCTCCTCTTTTGGTTGTATTGAATAAGCTCACGATTGACCGCCGTGCGATCGCTTGTATATTGACATTCGGTTTAGCGACAAGCTACATGGTCCTTCCATACGGCTTTGGGGGCATTTACCTCTATTCGATTTTGCATAAGAACCTGGTAGATAATGGCTTAGCACTCGCGAAGCTTGATGTACCACATGCGATGATTATTCCGGCACTTGGCATGTTAATAGGTTTACTTGTTGCAGTATTTATCACTTATCGAAAGAAACGCACTTATGAAGTCAGTCATCAAATGCAGTCACAAACAACGACCTTACCAGAAGGCAAAGAAGCAACTAAGGTAATGATTGTTGGTGGCGCTGCGGTGTTGGCATCACTTATCGCACAGAATATCAGTGGTTCAATGATCCTAGGTGGCCTCGTCGGTGTGATGATTTTTAGCCTATTCGGAATAGTAAAATGGGAGCAAAACTCTGATGTATTTAGTAAAGGCGTAGCCATGATGGCCATGATCGGCTTTATCATGATCTCAGCCCAAGGCTTTGCTGCTGTGATGAAAGCGACTGGTGATGTTGCAAGCCTAGTTGCAAGTTGTGCCGATTTTGTTGGAGATAATAAACCGCTTGCCGCAGCCATGATTCTACTTGTTGGTTTACTCATCACTATGGGTATTGGCAGCTCCTTCTCTACCGTACCAATCATTGCTACACTGTTTGTACCTTTATCTCTTGAAGTTGGCTTTTCTGCAATGGCAACTGCAGCCCTAGTTGGCACCGCGGGAGCCTTAGGTGATGCAGGCTCTCCAGCTTCAGATTCTACACTTGGGCCGACTTCAGGCCTAAACGCTGATGGCCAGCATGACCATATTTGGGATTCCGTTGTCCCAACCTTCATCCATTTTAATATTCCACTTTTGGGCTTTGGATGGATAGCCGCTATGGTGCTGTAGCCCAATCTGAGGCATCAACCCGAAATTTGGTTTGTTGCCTCTCCTTATTGTACTAACAATTTCCCTCTTTCACATCGCTTTTTCTTCCACTCTTTATTCAGCTTACCTTTCTCTTAAAAATTTAATTTATTGATATTGATATATTTTATCTGCAACTAACAAAAAATAAAAAGTAAGCTAAACTGGAGAAAGGATAACTTTTAAACCAAGCTCACTTGGCTAAGTAAAGTTACAGATAGAAAAATGATGAGTGCAAAGGAATTACGATGCGTTATTTAATCACGTAGCCGCAATGTTTATATCAAACTTTGCTCCTTACAATCTCTTGAGTTTGTTTTCTATCCAAAAATATGAGAGCTAATCAGTAAAACCATGTCATTTTACTGTTTTATGAATAGATAAATGCGCTGATACAGGGGTTGCTATGAATGCACCTATCATGTTGGTTGATGATGAAATCGATATACTAAAATCCTTAAAACGGACATTAAAGCTCCGAGGCTATGATGTGGTTTATACGGAAGACCCACAGCATGCCATAGATCTAATAAATGAACACCAGCCACATGTACTTATTACTGACTTCAGAATGCCAAGCATGAATGGTCAGCAATTAATACAAGAGGTAAAAAGACATAATCCAAATATTGAGTGTATCGTACTCAGTGGACAGGCGGATTATGATGATATGAAAGCACTTATTAACGCGAACAATACGTTCAAGTTCATATCAAAACCTTGGGATAACGAAGAGCTATATGCCACCATAGAGGCAGCACTAACGAACTTTCACAAAAATGAATTAAAAGCCCAAATCTTACGTAGTAATAATGCTCCATTAGTAGAGATAAATACACTTGGCAATGTGATAGATTGCAATTACGCCTATACTGAACTCGTTGTCAATGAGGGCAATAAAGGAAACTTCTTTCAGCTCTTTAATTTTGAGAATAGTAAAAAAATCGAGGACTTTGCCGAGCGCAGTATAGCTACCCTAAACAGTTCTGGTACGCTTTGCCAAGTCGAACTCAAATTAAAAACCGAGTCTAGTTACCTGCTTATTATAAAGCCGCTTTTGAGTGAGCAAGATCAATACCCAAACTTCTATCAAAGTAAACAGCGGTTTATCGAGCATATAAAACCCAGCCATAACGCTGTGATGATTTGCCTTAAGATCCGAGATTTACTCGTTAAGAACATTATTTCGAATACTCCAATATACTCTGAGACATTCAAAAAGGTGATTGACCATGCAACTTTTAAAGCAAGTAGTCGCTTTTCAATGTTAGAAATAAGCTTCGATCAAGCGATTTTTTACTTAGATTCAGTGCAAAATGAGATTGAAGTGCATAAGTTTTTAGATGAGGTGATACACTCAATTCGCCAGTTTTTTATACGAAAAAACATTCAAATAAAATTTTCCGTTTCCTACACTATGATTGAGCCACAGCAGCAACTCTCCGAAGTGATTGATAGTTTAGTGATCTACACGCAATTTGTCAGTGAATCACGTACCGACTTTTATATGCGTTATTCACCCTCTTTACTATCAGAAAAGCTGAATGAGCACAAAGTATCAGAAGCGTTGTTTAACGCTGTAGATAACGATGAATTCTACCTACGGTTTCAACCTAAACTCAGTTTACCCAAGCAATCAATTGACAGCTGCGAAGTTTTAATAAGATGGAAAAACACGGAGTTTGGGGCAAACTCCCCCGATTATTTCATTCCCATCGCCGAAAAAGACGGACAGATAGTCAAAATAGGGACTTGGGTGATAGCACAATCTTGTATAGCGCTATGTGAATGGCGAAATAAAGGACTTGAAGTAAATAAAGTGGCTATTAATGTCTCCCCCTACCAACTAGCAGACCCTAATTTTGTTGAAGTCATGTGTAGTATTTTAAATGAACATAATGTTAGGCCTGAGCAGTTTGAATTAGAGATCACAGAAAACTTTGTATTGGAAAACTTAGAGCAGGCCAGAAGTAAAATTTTGCATCTAAAAGAACTTGGGTTCTCTATTGCGATCGATGATTTTGGTACTGGCTACTCATCCCTTGGTTATATTTCTAAACTACCTGTAGACGTAATAAAAATTGATAAAAGCCTAGTTGAAAACATTGATAGCTCAAAGTCAGCGCGAGACCTAATTCAAAATGTCGTACGCTTAGTTCATGACTTAGACTTAAAAGTGGTTGCTGAAGGCATTGAGACGGTTGAACAGTTGGAGGTTTTAGAGAAGTTAAAATGTGATCAAGTGCAAGGTTACTTAATAGGAAAACCTGTGTCATTAGAGGAGTTTATGCATTATGTCTATTAACAGCACGGCGCCTCGGATTGTACTCGTAGACGACGATGAGTTAATGCTAAAATCTCTGCTACGCTATTTTAAAATCACCATGGCTGATGCTGAAATATCGACTTATTCGTCGCCAAAACAGTTTATAGAAGCGTTAGAAAGCACAGAGCGTATTGATATTTTTGTGACCGACTATTTGATGCCATCGGTAAATGGTACAGAGCTAATTAATACGGTCAGACGTCGTTACTCGCAGGTCATTACAGTTTTATTGAGCGGCGACACAACAGGTCAGATCCTTTCGAAGTCATCAATTTCTGCAACTTTTATTGTTGCCAAGCCATTTCATAAAGCTGAGCTTGATGAGGTGATAGCCGCATATGAGCGGATCAATGCACTACCACTTAGTGACACAATTAAGCGAGCATTAAATGAAACCTTTATTGAGAATGAGCTGCCTATTCTGCTGAGTAAAATTGAAGATATTGACCTTGATTTTCATAAGCTTGAAGCAATGCTGGAGCAAGAGGTACTAATTCAAGCAAAACTATTTCATTTGTGCAACAGCGCTTATGTTGGCTTGCCTACCAAACAATATACACTCACCACCGCATTAAAAACATTAGGGGTGGATTTAGTATCGGCCATCATTGTTTCTGTCTGCTACCACAATATGGTTGCTGCACGTTACGACATTAGTAACTGCGAGACATTAAGTGAAATTAACTTTAGAAAAGTGAAGTTACTAAAAGAGCTAGCGCACAAGCTACATGACCCATCCGTAAACACTGAACGTTTAGTCTTCATTCAATCTTTATTGTTCTTGGGCGAACTTGGTTTTGAGATTGGCCAGCTCATTACCACTAAACATCGGTCATCACCAAAACGCGACTACATAGAAAAGTTGCAAATCGCATTATATACCGCCACTTTAATCGGATATGAACCTGCAATTACAGAGCAACTGTATGAACTAACTACAGCGCTTGAAGAGGATAAGCCAACCAACAGTGCAACAAGGTTGCTCTTATTAGTCGACACAGTTACCAACAATGATATGAACTTTTGGGTGACAAAAACATTTTTTGATTCAGACAATCAACATTGGTTGGAGCATTTCAATGAACTTAGAAGTAAGTACTTCAGCTAGATACAAGGTACTCATTTTAGATGATGAGGTATCTATACTAAACGCGTTAAAGCGCGTATTCCAGCAAAGCGAGCTTGATGTAGCGTGTTTTGACGACCCTTTTGCCGCATTAGAATTTCTAGATAATCATGCGGTTCAGGTTATTATCTCTGACTTTAGAATGCCAAAGATGGATGGTGGTGAGTTTCTAAAGCAAGCGAAAAAGCGCAACCCCGCTGCAGTCGGTTTGATACTCAGCGGTTACACTGATTCAGAGATGCTCATCAATATGATCAACACTAAGGTGGCCCATCGATTTTTGTGTAAACCATGGCAAAATGAACAGTTATTGCAAGAAGTTTATAGCGCAATTGATACTTATAAGGCCCACTATTTTCAAAATGTAATCCAGGCGCAATTAAAAAAGCATGATTGCCCACGCGTTCTTATCAACAGTGATGGTCAAGTATTGGAACATAACTTAAATAAAGATATAGCGCCTCAGATAGTCGAGGAATTTTCCGTTTGCTTTAGTGGCAATGGTGTTTTTGCTACACCGTTTGGCACGTTAAGATGCGATATCGCAAATAGTCCTGAGGCTCCAGAGCTTTATCTTATCACCATTAATAAAGTTGAGGTGGCAAATAGCATAGATCTCTACCAGACGATAAACGAACTGTTATTATGCTATACAATCAATCCAGAAATTGCGCGCTTTACGATTGCAAATAAAGAAACTATGCTGCCAAAACTCACTGTCGCTGCCCAACAGGTATTCCGACATTTTCAAATACTCCCCTCGTCCACACAGTATTATCTTTTTGTTTTAGACAAGATTGAACAAGCGCAGCTACAACGAAAATTAATTGAGCTCGAGATTCAGGTAGAGAAAATGGTTGAAGGCACCCTATCTAATGAAATCACTTGCAACCAAGAGTCTCTTTCTAGTTTTTTTGACTCAGGTGCCTAATAATAGAATTATAAATGAGCACAGAGCTAGCTCAGGCTTTACAATGGGCAGCTCCTACTCAGTGAGAAAATAAATCAAACTAGCTAGCTCTAAATCAGCATCGACTGTCTCAGTGACGAGAATAAACTGAGCGACTGGTTAAATACAATGAATGGAATACACCTATGAAAAAGCTTTTACTGTATGCGGCCGTTTCTGGGCTCTTTATCACTTCTGCATATGCTGACGACTATACGGCTGAGTTAGAAATTGATCGAATGCAGGACACACCGTTTAAACAATGTAGCGACTTCACTTTCCGTCAAGTAATGAAGAACTTTTTTACCAAAGCCTCTTGGTATTATTTTACTAGTGACTGGGGGAGAAACTACATAAATATTGATGGCTATGTAGAAGAAGAAGGCGAGCAGTTTGATTTTATTCTTCAATACGAAGTAAAGTCAGATGGAACATTTGAGCTCAACGCAATGGAGTTTATGGGAGAAGCCAAAGATGACTCGTTTATTATCATGATGCTAGAAAGCATTTGCTATCGTTCGACCGGTGACTAATACCAAACTGTATGTTATCGGACACCGGATTAAAGAAGTGAACAGGTTACTTAAAAGAGCAAGTGAGCGGTTTCGAACCATAACCCCAAATTAATTCAGCGTTATCATGCTTTTTTAGCCTAAGCTGATAATCACCACTGCGATAGCTAGGAGTTTCAGCTTTCTCAATAAACATTATCTTTTCGCTATTGTTAAAATCAGCAACTAGGGTTTGTGGTTGAGTGTCATAGTAGGCAATATTGAGCGCTTGATTACCACATTGATATTGAACTTGCTTAGGGCTCTTTACCAAGGCAAAACGCGCTTGTAGCTCTGCAATGCGTTGAATATAGGATTGTTTTAAGCACTTGGGTTTATCAGACGACTTCCAACATTCATTACGCCCTTTGATCCACCCTCTTTGCTGCGCTTTGAATAATTTTGGATGTGGCTCAGCAATTATTTGTCTATAGATTGCATCAAGCTCTTTGTCTAAGCTTGAAAGCTCGTTACTTCCACAAATAATCGACTCCATACTACCAATTTTAACATCATCGCAGGAAAATGACGGTGAGTTGCTCACTTTGCGGCTGAGGTGCTTATCTATATAGCCACACCAAGCCGTAGAGTTAAGAGCGGGTTTATCTTTATTGTTTCTTATTCCTAGCTTGAACTCTATAACCGACTGCCACTCTGTACTTCCAAGGTCAGGACCATGCCCTTGTCCGTCACCACTGTTTAACACTGTATCGACCTCTTTTACCCATGCACTTCCACAGTGCAATTTTCCAGAATTCTGAGCTACTGGATGTGAAAATTGCTCACTACTATGGGTTGAGCATCCAGATATCAGCAAAACGAACAACATTAATGAAAAGGTAATAGACACGGGTTTCACTTTGGCTTACCTGATAAGTGTATGAAAGTATATGTACTTCAGTCTAATTAGCTCGAACACAAAAAGCAATTATGGGCTTTACTATAGATATTTGTTGAACCTATATTTAGCTAGCCTTTAAAGCTTTGATAAAACAAGAAATAAGTCATCAGTAGCATCAAGATTTAACAGGTGGTGTTGATGCCGAGTTATTAGGTTAAAATTTGTATGATGTGTTCTTTAGGTGTGATTTAATATAGGGCTGAGCCCTATATTAAATTTTCTGTCTGATATCCACTTTACAAGTAAAGCTTTTTTTATACCTAGCTGTCAAAGCCATTTAACATCTTGTCGCATACCACAGGTGTTGGTCTGTGATTGTCATCGACAGCTACAAAGGTGAAGCTACCCGTAATTGCTAAGTGCTTGTCATCTTTATGCATTCTCTCTAGGTAGATTTCAACATCGACCTTTAAGCTGGTATTACCAACATGCACAACCTTAGATACCAACTCTGCAAACGTCCCTGCAGGAATCGCTTCTTTAAAATCAACTCTATCAGAAGAAATCGTTACTAGAGGTTTACGACAAAAACGCGTTGCCGCGATAAAAGCAACTTCATCCATCCATGCTAACGCATCACCACCAAATAAAGTGTTGTGGTGGTTAGTACGGCCAGGAAATACGGTCTTTGTTACGTGTGTAATTGAGCTTTTAATACGTTGCTCAATAATGGCTTGTCTTTGTTCGTCTGTCATTTTGTTACTGCTTTATCCGCTAATGTATCTTTCATAAGAAGAGCTGGGTCAAGTCTTTCCCCAAACCAGTTGAAGCGCCAATCTAGGTGTGGGCCTGTAACCCGACCTGTAGCGCCAATTTCTGCAATTTTGTCGCCTGTTTTTACCGCATCGCCCACTTTAACATCCAACTTACTGAGGTGGATATAAGTCGAAGTTATGCCATGTCCATGATCAAGAATAAGCGTGCCACCACTGTAGTACAAATCAGGATCCGCGAATACAACCTTACCAGATACCGGTGCCAAAACAGGCTCCCCCGTTTTATTCGCTATATCAAGACCAAAGTGGGGTCTTCTCGGTTCGCCATTAAAATATCTTTGACTACCGTAAACGCCCGATATCCTGCCTTTCGCAGGCCTAAATACCGGATCTTTGAAAAATTGCAGCTCAGAGTTTCCTTGCCGCGCTTTAGAAACTGCTTGTGCTTCTTTACGGATACGCTTAAGAACTGATTCAGGCGGCGACACATATTTTTTCGCCACGCCAGTGATCTTGTCGATGTCATAGTCTCTTTTTGTAATCACAAGAGGCTGAGTATGCGCTTTCCCATCTTTAGAGATCCAGCTCAAGGTATGAGTCAATTTCGCGTCGCGACCAAATCCAAATACAAAATATCCGTCTTTTGAACGTTTCAATGCTTTATTATTCAGCTTAATCTCTGTTGCACCTGCAAGTTTTCCAACAATTAGGCCGCCTTGCGTTAAATTGCCCTTAAGCTCCAATGCATTGGCAAAAAGAGAGCTCGTTGCCAGCAAGGTAATTACAAAACGTTTAAGCATAGGCGATAGCTCCTTTCCCTACTCCTTCGTATGCACGAACTTCAACTTTGTCATTCGGGTACTGTCGTTTTATTTGCCCAAGCAAATAGTCAGCAATACATTCAACGGTTGTATCGCAAGGCAATAAATCGCATCGAGATTGGCTAATCGCCAGCTCAAAATAGCCTTGAGACGAAGTATACGCGAACGCATAGTCATCGGCTTTCGCAGCAATATATTTAAGTTCAGTTGCAGGGATAATATCTTCTTCGCTGCCAAGGTAAATGTCTTGCCATTTATCTGCCCACTGTTTTTGTAGTCTTGGCATACTGATATCGTTAAGCTTAATCCCGATTAAGGAGCGATGGCCGTGGATAATACGTTGACAATTGCCATCATGCTTTTTTAAACCATGGCTATAATGATAGTAAAAGCCAGTCGCAGCTTCTGGGCGCAAGGTAATATCCAAATCTTTAACGTTGTCTGGCATATGTGGCATTATCACGGATTTGAGGTAGGCGATGGCATTTTCAGTATTGATTTCATTCCCCTCAATAACACACACAGCTTCTTCCGGCGCACTCATTGCAATGTGGTTATCGCCAAATTGCATGTCAAACTCAAAACGACCTTCTTTTAAGTGGGCATTGCAATTAAGAGAACTGGGCACAGCCAATTTATGATCTAGCTTTTCGTCAATAATTCGTTTTATTTGCTTTTTAACCTTGGCAAAGTCTAACACCATCGACTCTTCGTTCAGTTCGCCATGTAACACAATATCGGTTATCCAGCTTTCACCAACAGCACCACGTCGAGGGCAAAGGTATGAAAAATCAATTACGGTTAGAGAGTCAACAAAAAGGATCATATATTACCTAAATTAGCCTGCTTAAAAATCAACTCCAATTATAGAGATTTTCACCGTATAAATCGCCCCTAATTAGAACTGATTTGCATTTAATCCCTTAAATTTTTTGAAATTTAATTAAATAGACATATCTTTAGCGTAAATTTCACAAACCTACGTACGCTTTTTAACTGTTCGGAGTTGTTTAGCGTACATCTGTACGCTAAAGTAGCGTCAATTTGCAAGTTAAGAAGAAGATTTATGGAACCGAAGAACAGCTATACAAAAGAAGAACTTATTTTATGTGGTCGTGGTGAAATGTTTGGTGAAGGCAACTGTCGTCTTCCAAGTGACAACATGTTAATGATGGATCGCATCGTACAAATTAACGATGATGGCGGTGAACATGGCAAAGGCCAAATCATTGCTGAGCTCGATATCAATCCAGATCTTTGGTTCTTCGATTGTCATTTTAAAGGTGACCCGGTGATGCCTGGATGTTTAGGGTTAGACGCAATGTGGCAACTGGTTGGCTTTTTCCTTGGTTGGTCTGGTGGTCCTGGGCTTGGCCGTGCACTGGGGGTGGGTGAAGTTAAATTTACCGGTCAGATCCTTCCTACTGCTAAGAAAGTAACCTATCGAATTGAAATGAAGCGCGTTATCAAGCGTAAATTATTCATGGGCCTTGCTGATGGTATCGTTGAAGTAGACGGCCGTGTAATTTATGAAGCGAAAGACTTAAAAGTTGGTCTTTTCCAAGACACCAGCACATTCTAATACCAATTTGCTTAATTAAGTGAGCTATTTTGAGGCGAGAAAACCATGTCGATAACACCGCTACCGCATTCTGCTCACGACAGGTAGTGACATCCATATCGGCAAGGCAAAAATTTTGCTATTTAACCTGAGGTTTGGATAAGAAATGAGCTAACTCATTATTTTTAAAATCATATTAAATTATTTCCTTGTCTAGCCAGAGAGTTTTGGGGATAGCTAGGCGAATTTACGCACTAATAGCTGGCTATTGGAAGTGAATTCAACGCAGGTAGCGCTAAAACTGGCTGCTAGAAAGGCATTAATTATCCGAAGCTCAGGTTATTTAGTTTTTCTAAATAAAAATTTTTACCGTAGTTAGCGTCTTATTTGCGCTCTCAAATTGACTAAGTATCTAAACAAAACGTTATAAGCTTTGTGCTTGTCACGTTTTTTTAGCTAAAAAACACACAAAGCCCCATATGGGGCTTTGCTCTCCTAAAAATTCGGTATCAGGTTTTAAAGATGTTGCGATTATCCATCGCTTCTCGCCATCCGCCTAACCATTCTGATCTGTGTTCTACTTGTTGATAGGGACAATTTTCTTTCGACCGCCCGGCTAATCCAGCCTTGAATCCTTGTGAATGTGCTCTTTCTAAACGGTCTCTTTTCTGTCTCTTCATAGGTAATATCCTCACCTTTTTCTCTATCGGTATTAGAATTTTGCTAATACCGCGTAGTTCAAACTTGATTCAAGCAATCTCCAATAAAAACAGCTTACGCTGAAATTAGAAATGCTTTTTACTAAAACACTAAAACTAAGATTTTATTGAGAAAAGTTAAACACTAGCAGCGCCATAATATGATCCGGCGTGCTACGTACCGATGAGATTTGGCCAAACCCATACCTTCAATAAATCACATCTGAGGGAGTCATGCAACGATCATAAATGTAATTATTGTGGCAAGCCAACTAGAAAACATATAAATTTCAATATAATTATTTATATTGCATTTTTAATTTAACGAAGTCAGATTTTTTGTCTTATAACAAAAGAAAGGATTGTAAAAAAACATTCATAATTTAGTCATAAAAAGAGGCTGGACGAATCCAACCTCTTTTCAATAACTTGGGTTTTTCGTTAGCCCAAGGGCCAATCAAGCAACGCAGTATTAGCCTGCTTTGATCACTTCAACGCCACCCATGTATGGCTTTAATGCATCAGGAACAATAATTGAACCATCAGCCTGTTGGTAGTTCTCTAAAATCGCCACTAACGTACGACCGACTGCTAAACCAGAACCATTGAGTGTATGAAGTAGCTCGGGCTTCTTCTCACCGCTACGACGGAAACGTGCTTGCATACGGCGTGCTTGGAAGTCCCACATATTTGAGCAAGACGAAATCTCTCTGTAAGTATTTTGCGCAGGCAACCACACTTCCAAATCGTACGTTTTCGTTGCGCCAAAGCCCATATCCCCAGTACAAAGCACAACCTTTCTGTAAGGTAAGCCAAGTAGCTGCAAAATTTGCTCAGCATGACCGGTTAGTTCTTCTAACGCTGCCATTGAATCTTCAGGTTTCACAAGCTGGACTAATTCCACTTTATCAAACTGATGCTGACGGATCAGGCCACGTGTATCACGGCCATAGCTTCCAGCCTCGCTTCTAAAACACGGCGTATGTGCCGTCATTTTAATTGGTAGCTCTTTTTCATCATAAATCACGTCACGAGCGCAGTTTGTTAACGGTACTTCAGCCGTTGGAATTAAGCTGAAGCCATCTTGATCTTCAGATAGCGCTTCGGTGTGAAATAAGTCTTCAGCAAACTTAGGAAGCTGACCCGTGCCAAACAGACTGGCTTTGTTCACAAGGTATGGCACATACATTTCTGTATAACCGTTTTGCTCTGTATGGGTATTCAGCATAAGCTGAACCAGAGCACGGTGCATACGAGCGATACCGCCACGCATAACGGTAAAACGTGAGCCGCTTAATTTAACACCCGTTTCAAAGTCTAAACCTTTATCTAGTGCCTCACCCAGATCAACATGATCTTTCACTTCAAAATCGAACTGCTTTGGCTCACCCCAAGTGCTGATCTCGACATTTTCAGATTCATCTGCACCCGCCGGAACATCTTCTGCAGGTAAGTTTGGCAAAGACATGGCGTAGTCGTTAAGCTCTGCAAGCACTTTATCTTGCTCTTCTTTTGCTGCGCTCAGTTGGTCGCCCAAGTTAGCAACAGCATCTAGTAAAGGTTGAACGTCTTCCCCTTTCGCTTTAGCTTGACCAATCGCTTTGGAGGAACTGTTACGCTCACTTTGTAATTCCTGAGTCTTGGTTTGTAGCGCCTTGCGCTTTTCTTCTAATTCGGTGATCTTAGCGACATCAAGTTCAAAACCACGCTTTTTCAGGCGCGCAGCAGCTTCCTCGATGTCTTGACGAAAGTATTTAGAATCTAACATTGTTTTTTTAACCTTTTTGCATGATGAGGCAGAGACCAACCCAGGCCATAAAGATACACGCCACCACATTCAGTGTGACGTTAAACGCCATTTTCACATATTGCCCTTGTTGAAGTAACAGCAAGGAATCCATTGAGAATGTAGAAAAAGTAGTCAGCGCACCTAAAAAGCCAATACCTATCAACGTTTTAGATGGTGAAATTGCAATAACTTCTTTTTCAATTAAACCGTAAAGCACACCCATCAATAATGAACCAAGAATATTAACGATCAACGTCCCAAAAGGGAATCCCTTACCTAAGAGTTTTATCGACATATCGCTGATAAAAAACCGTAACATGGCACCAAATGCTCCTCCAAGGGCTATCGTGAGATAATTAATGAGCATTTTTATTTATACCTTTTATTGAGGCTTTGCTGATCTTGTGTTCTCAAATAGTTCAGTTTCTCTGCTATTTGTTTTTCAAGCCCTCTGTCAGATGGCTGATAGTATTGACGGTCTTGAATGGCTTCAGGGAAATAGTTTTCACCTGCAGCAAATGCGCCAGGTTCATTATGAGCATAGCGATACTCTTCCCCAAACCCCATTTCCTTCATTAATTTAGTCGGAGCGTTTCTGAGATGTTCTGGTACAGGATAATTTGGATCAGTCGCGGCGTCCTGCTTTGCTTGATTAAATGCCATATATACGGCGTTGCTTTTCGGTGCACTTGCCAGGTACAAGGTGGCTTGTGCAATCGCACGCTCACCTTCACTAGGCCCTACTCGATGGAAGATATCCCAAGCATTAAGCGCAACTTGCATTGCTCTTGGGTCAGCATTACCGATATCCTCCGTAGCAATTGCAAGCAACCTCCTTGCTACGTATAGCGGATCACCACCGCCGGCTAGGATTTTGCAGTACCAGTACAGTGCTGCATCCGGCGAACTGCCGCGTACCGACTTATGAAAAGCCGAGATCAAATCATAGTAAAGGTCGCCTTTGTTGTCGTAATTTGACAACTGACTTGGAAGTACTTGCTTAAGTACAGCTTGATTAACAACATACTGATTAGCGTCGGGGTCAAACCCTAAGTCTATCGCTTGCTCAAGCAGATTGAGCGCTTTTCTGGCATCCCCAGATGCAGCTTTGGCTATTAGCGTCAATGCGTGAGCCTCTATTTCAATAGCAAGCTTTGTAAGTTGAGTATCGCGGGCCAAGGCATCTTTTTGTACCTCAACTAACTCTGCCTCATTTAGGGGCTGCAATGTGTATACCCGTGCGCGAGATAAAATGGCGTTGTTTAGTGCAAAAGAAGGATTTTCTGTCGTCGCGCCAATAAACGTAAAAGTGCCATCCTCAATATGGGGCAAAAAACCATCCTGCTGTGACTTATTAAATCTATGTACTTCATCGACAAACAAGAGCGTGCGCTTGCCTGATTGAGCGAGACGATTTTTCGCATCAATAACTGCTTCACGCACTTCTTTTATGCCTGCGCTTACCGCTGAAAGCTTAACAAGCTCAGCATCTGCATAGTGAGCAATAATTTGTGCAAGCGTCGTTTTACCTACACCTGGCGGTCCCCAGAGAATAAGGCTATGACAGCGGCCCGATTCTATCGCCCGATACAGCACAGAGCCTGTTGATAAAATATGGCTTTGACCAACGTAATGCGCTAACGAGGTTGCCGCATTCTTGCGGCCAACGGTCTAACATCTGGGGTAAAATCGAAGCCCAAACTAGTCACTGCCTCTTTGGTCGTCAACGACCACTCCTTCAGGAATGACAAATTCAAACATACTGTCTTTAACCGGTACGTTCACTTTGCTTTGCTTAAAACTAAATGTGGAAACTTGGCCAGAGATGTCATTAACCGTTAACTTTGCTAACCCTTCATTGTTGGCATCAAAGCTCAGTGTTAATTGCTCTACCTGAGAATCCACCTTGTTTTTCGGAGTAATTAGATACTGATGACGGTCAAGTTCAACGTTATATTTTGACCATTGACCACTCTCTTGCGTGGTAAGTAACACAAAAGGCGTCGTGTCGATTAGTTTCGTGGTATCTAAAACCGTCACCTGTTCAGCAAATGTATCGTAGTAATACGTAGTCTCGCCACTAGATACAAATAACGTATCATCCGGCATTTCTTGCTGCCAACGAATTTTTAATGGTTGCGCTAAGGTAATACTCCCAGAACCCGTCTGTAATTCATTTCCTTCTTGATCATGAACCACTTGCTCAAATTGACCTTGAAAGCTAGTTAGTTGCGCTAACTTGCCTTTTAAGCTTTGCATTGCCGCTTCATCAGCCCAAACAGGCTGACTAACTAAACTTGATAACATTGCAAGCAAAGCAACTTTATTAACTGTCTTCATTAATTGGCTCCACCTTTTACCAATACTTCTCTCGCGCCGTTGTGACCCGGTGCACTCACTACTCCAGACATCTCCATTTGCTCTACTAATCGAGCTGCTCGGTTATAGCCCACACGTAACTTACGCTGAACACTAGACACTGAAACTTTGCCTGTCTCAATAACAAAACCTACTGCTTCGTCATATAAAGGATCTGATTCATCATCTCCTCCTTCAGGCGCTTCACCCGGAAGTAAAATATCCTCCGTCGCCTCCCCACATAGAATTTCCTCTACATAGTTAGGCTTTCCTCTAGCTTTCCAATCACTGACCACAGCATGAACTTCATGGTCGTCTACAAATGCACCGTGAACACGTACAGGTACACTTGTACCGGGTGGTAAATAGAGCATATCACCCATCCCCAGTAGGTTTTCCGCACCTTGCTGGTCCAATATGGTTCGTGAGTCAATTTTACTCGAGACTTGGAAAGCCATTCGTGTTGGGATGTTTGCCTTGATAAGTCCCGTAATAACATCAACTGATGGACGTTGCGTCGCAAGTACCAAGTGAATACCAGCTGCACGTGCCTTTTGTGCTATACGAGCAATCAACTCTTCAACTTTTTTACCAACAATCATCATCATGTCAGCAAATTCATCTATGACTACAACGATACTCGGTAATTTATCTAGCGCTTCAGGCTCATCTGCCATGCCATCAGTATCTTTAAATAGGGGATCAAGAATGGGGTGTCCCGCCTCTTTTGCCTCTTTAATCTTTTGGTTATAGCCTTTTAAATTCCTCACGCCGAGGGCAGACATCAGTTTATACCGACGCTCCATCTCACCAACACACCAGCGTAGTGCATTGGCCGCTTCTTTCATGTCGGTAACAACCTCACACAATAAATGTGGGATACCTTCATAGACAGAAAGTTCAAGCATTTTTGGGTCTATCATGATCATTCGCACATCTTCCGGCGGAGACTTGTATAACAAGCTTAAAATCATGACATTAACGCCAACTGACTTACCAGACCCCGTTGTACCTGCCACCAGCAAGTGCGGCATTTTTGCTAAATCAGCGACAACAGGTTGGCCAGCGATGTCTTTTCCGAGCACCATAGTCAACGGTGATGGATTCTGCTCAAATTTAGGCGCGTCGATAACCTCTGATAGGCGCACGATTTCGCGATGTTTGTTCGGTAACTCTAGGCCAACATATGTCTTACCAGGGATCACTTCAACAACGCGAACACTAACCGCTGAGAGTGAACGCGCTAGGTCCTTAGCAAGACCCGTGATTTTAGCGACTTTAATACCCGGAGCAAGATCAAGTTCAAATCGAGTAACAACGGGTCCTGGATATACGCCAACAACCTTAGCTTGGACGTTAAAGTCCAATAATTTTGTTTCTACCAAACGAGAAACCTGCTCAAGCTCTTCTTGCGAAATTGGGTTCTTCGCTTTATCTGGTCTATCCAATAAATCAAGCGACGGCAGTGGATCAGTTGGCGGCTCAGCTTCTAGTAGTGCTTCAAATTGTTCTTTTGCACTTGGCGGCGGCTGATACCCATTAGCTGCTGGTTTTTCAGTGGGCTTTGATTTGAGAGGCCTAGCTGGGGAAACCACCTTAGTTTCATGTACTGGCGCTTCGTCTAGAGCATTAAGCGCAGCAACCGTATCGAGTGGCTCATCTTCAATTGCAGAAAAGTTGATTTCTTGCTCTAGAATATCATCAAGCTCATCAAAAACAGACGGCCCATTTGACGGTGCCACTTGAGCATCATTATCTGTCGCAGCTTTTGCAACGCTGGCATCATTTGATTTTTTGAATAACTTATCCTTGAGTTTTCCAAGGCCACTTGGCGTTTCCTCGTCGTCTTCTACTACTGAGTTATCCTTGTTACCTTCACCGTCGTCACTTTCTGCTCGCTCGGTAATAGCCACAGTTTCTTCTTGGACAACACGTAACACGGGTTCTTCTGAGTCAACCTGTTCACTAGCTGTAACAGCGGGCTCAGACTGCTTCGCGTTTACAGGCTCTTGAGGGTCATCTCCTTTGGCTGAAATTTTATCACGCAGCCACCTGAATCCAGCGAGCACCTGCTCCCCTAAATAATCAACAAACTCAACCCAAGACACGCCTGTAAGCAGTGTAAGCCCCGCAAAGAAGAAACAAAGGAGTAATATAGAAGTACCTGTAAAATTAAAGGCAGGCATCATGGCCCCTGCAACTACATCCCCTACTACCCCACCTGACGAAAAGTTATAAATATCGTCAAAATTTATACTGCTGATAGCGCTTGCTGACGTAATAAAGAGTGTGGCACCAATTAAGCGTAAACCTAATGTGGTGTAATCCAGTTGCAGCAATTTGTGCGGTTTTTTAAATATAAGATAACCAAGAAATTGCAGTGCAGCAGGGATCAGAAAAGCTAACCAGCCAAAGCTGAGGAGCATAATATCTGCCAGCCATGCGCCTGCAGCACCCGTTATATTGTTAACTTTTACGTATTCACCGGATTGAGTCCAAGCAGGGTCCGCTGGGTCGAAGCTTATCAACGCACACAACATAAATATTGCCGCTGCCGTGCTTACAATCAAACCTGTCTCTAAGAGGCGTTGCACACCATTTAAGCGCATTGTAATTAAACCTTTTTTCTGTTTCTTTTCTGGGCTAATTAAGCCCAAAACGTCAGCAAATTAGTGATTTGCGTTAGTATTGCTGTATATACTTACACCTTACCAAGAAATACCTCAAGGTGCACAAGGTTTTATTACTTCTCCTTCTTCACCTTTTACCTCTTCCATTACAACAAATGTACGGCTTTCACTTATATTTGGCAGCTTGAGTAATATTTCGCCTAGTACACCTCGGTATTCTGACATATCAGTCACTCGTGTTTTGAGTAAGTAGTCGAAGCTACCCGAGACAAGGTGACATTCTATAATTTCGTCGTGCTGCTTGACGGCTTGGTTGAATCTATCAAATACATCAGGCGAATTTTTATTCACTGTGACTTCTACAAACACCAAAAGCCCTTGCCCAAGCTTAGCAGGATCGACTACCGCTTTATAACCGCGAATAAATCCTTCGCGCTCTAGTTTTTTCACCCGCTCTAAGCAAGGCGTAGCGCTTAATCCGATGCGTTTCGCTAATTCAACATTAGAAATTCTGCCATCCTTCTGAAGTTCTACTAAAATCTTTCTGTCGATTCTGTCTAGTTGTTGATACATAAGTGTAGTTTTTTATCCTGAACGATTCGTTAATTTAGAGTATATCACTACACTTTAATATTAAAACAGTGAGACACACTGGCTATAGGTAAATATAATAGTCAAAAATTTTACCCCGTTCTTATTTTGAGGCGAATATTATGATTATTGGTGTACCTAAAGAGATAAAAAACCACGAATACCGCGTTGGTATGGTTCCTGCGAGCGTTCGTGAACTAATCAATCACGGTCACGAAGTCGTTGTTGAAACAAATGCAGGTATTGGCATTGGCTTCACTGACGAAGATTATGTTCAAGTTGGAGCTAAAGTATTAGACACAGCAGCAGACGTATTTGCTACAGCAGATATGATTGTTAAAGTTAAAGAGCCTCAAGCTGTTGAACGTGCAATGCTACGTGAAGATCAAATTCTATTCACTTACCTTCACCTAGCACCAGATCTTCCACAAACTGAAGATCTAGTGAAAAGTGGCTCTATCTGTATTGCATACGAAACGGTAACTGATGCTCGCGGTGGTCTGCCACTACTAGCACCAATGTCTGAAGTAGCTGGTCGTATGTCAATTCAAGCTGGTGCTCAGGCCCTTGAGAAGTCACGCGAAGGTCGTGGTATGCTACTAGGTGGTGTACCAGGCGTTGAGCCAGCTAAAGTTGTTGTGATCGGTGGTGGTATGGTTGGTCGTAACGCTGCACAAATGGCTGTTGGTCTTGGTGCTGACGTTACTATTCTTGACCGTAACATTGACGTACTACGTTCATTAAACGCTCAGTTTGGTAGCCAAGCTAAAGTAATCTACTCTACTGCTGATGCGCTTGAGAAGCACGTACTAGAAGCAGATCTAGTGATCGGCGGTGTACTTATCCCAGGTGCTGCTGCGCCTAAATTAGTGACTGCTGAACACATCAAAGCAATGAAGCCAGGTGCCGCTATCGTTGACGTTGCAATCGACCAAGGTGGTTGTATTGCAACTTCTAAAGCAACGACACACGCAGAGCCAACTTACATTGTTGATGAAGTAGTTCACTATTGTGTTGCTAACATGCCAGGTGCGGTTCCACGCACTTCAACATTTGCACTAAATAATGCAACGCTGCCTTACATTATCAAGCTTGCTAATTTAGGCTACAAAGAAGCACTTCTTAGCGATAAACACTTTATGGACGGCTTAAACGTTCTTAAAGGTCAAATCACATGTAAAGAAGTAGCTGAAGGTTTCAACATGGAATATGTTGACCCTCGCGCAGCACTAGAAAACGCTTAATTTATAAGTTGAAAAAAGGGCTTCAATTGAAGCCCTTTTTTATTGTCTTTCCACAAGATTAATTGATATCAAAGTTGACTTCAGTATCTTGCGAGACGGTAACTTCCTTAGTTTGATATAGACTGAAGTTTGTATCGTTTGTTTCTACATCATCTAAGTGTCCAAGGCATGAATAACCGAGTTTATAGTCTCCAGCGCCAATAAATGCTAACTCATATTCACTTTCAGCATCTACATTTGCTGTTGCTACCGGTGCAGAGTCTGCTTCACTAATATCACTCGGTACTTCAACATCTGCTTGGTACAAATACACAACATGCTTGTATTCACCAACAGCTGGGACTAGGTCAGCATTATCTGCGATACATGCATTTTTAAGCGCTTCACTCACTGTACCTTCAATTTCAAAGCTAGTTAGTAGGTTTTCCAAACGAACGGCCGTTGGTTTTAAGTAAACTGTGTCGTCATTGCCACGTTTTAAGAGTGCTTTATTCAGGTCAAACTCAAGTACAATTTGGTTCTTCCCTTCATTCAATGAAAAGTCATTAAGTTGAATTTCACCAATGCCATCATTGCCTTTACGAGTTACCGCTAAGGGGGCCTGACTACCATCTAAAAAGCGCACGTTAGACACCATATCAAAATTAGCACCATTACTTCCATTGACAATATCAGCTCTTATCCACTCATAGTTCCCAGCTGCTATTTCTTGATCATTAACCACCAGATAAAAATCATCGCCAGTGTAATCTAACAAATTTATTTTCATTGGGTTACCTTGTGCATCCAAGGTATCAAATGTGACATCATCCTGCCCAGCTCCTCTGAAAGTTAAGCGTTGGATCACTAAATTAACTTCCTCTAAGTTATTGACTGCGGCGTCTGAAACCCCAACACTAACCGTCGTTTTTTGCGCCGGTTCCGTTGTATTGTTGTTGTTTTGATCAGAGCTTGAACCACCGCCACATGCAGCGAGTACCATTGCAGACGCAATAGCCGTTAAAACAGGTTTGTACATCATATTTCTCCTCTTTGAAGTACTAAAGTCTAGGCTAGCCCTCATGAATAAATAATTAATAAAACTGCAATGATAGTGAATAAAAGCTAATTCATAGCTTTAGGTTTGGCATTTTCTTATTAAATGTCATAACTTTAATGTATCAACCACATTGGAGTGCGGCCGTGAAGTTCAAACACAAAGTTGTATCCGTTTCTGCGCTAGTGCTGTTACTGGCATTACTCGTACTGTCTATTATCCAATACTTTTCTGTGCAATCGGCAATTAAAGAACAAGCAGAACAGAGTATTAATGAGATTATTCAAGGGATCAGTAATACTGTCACGGCACAAATGAATGGTGCGACTGAACTGGCCGCCTTGACAACCAATCTTGTGGCGTCAACAGACAACCTCGACGCAGCCTTCCCTATCCTTTCACAGCCCCAGTTGACTTCCTCTTTTTTATTGATTGGCTATGGAGAAGAGCGAACCGGCAAGTATGTCGCTAGTGACCCTAATTGGGACCCGGGTGCTGACTGGGATCCCAGAAAGCGCCCTTGGTATACAGACGCAAAAAATGCCAAAGAGTTAATTATCACCGCGCCCTATGCTGATGCCGTGAGTAATGAAATTGTGGTATCAATCGGCGTCCCCGTGTTTAAACAAAATAACTTTAATGGTGCTATTTTTTACGATGTCAGCTTGGCAAAGCTTGGAGAAATGATTAATTCATTTAATCTACTCGGTGCTGGGTATGCCTTTATGGTAAGCAAAGATGGCTCTACCATTTCTCACCCAGATATAAAATTCAATGGTAAGAGCTCGAGCGCATTTCTTGGCGACATCGGCATTTCTAATAAGCTCCAATATGTAGAGGTAAAAGGTGAAGACAAGTTAGTGCAATTCAAAGCGGTTGACGGGCTCGACTGGTACTTAGGAGTAATGCTTGACGAAAGTACCGTGTTTTCAGCAATTTCAAAGCTGCAAAGAGATGCCACCATTTTTACTTTTATCTCAGTGGCGCTCGCTATAGTAATACTTTCTTTTGTTATCAACTTGCTATTAAAACCTCTTGATGAAATTAATACTGCAATGGCTGCGATAGCTGACGGTAATGCAGACTTAACAGTTCGACTCAATACAGAACATGAGCCGGAGTTTGCCGCACTAGCCAAGAATTTTAACGCCTTTACCGCTAGCCTCCAGTCTCTTATAGCCAATATTCAGAGCTTAGGACATGAAGTCCATAATGATGCACAGCAAACATCCCATGTTGCTAACCAGGCTAAACTATCAATCCAAGAGCAGCTAAATAGCATTAAAGTGCTCGATGAAGCCACGACACACATGTCTACGACTGAGCATCAGGTAACACAATCTGCCCATGAAGCAGCAGAAGCCATTAAGACAACAGATCAAGTTGCAGTTCAAGGTGAGAAGATAGTTGCAGAGACAACTGAAACAATACAAGCCTTATCTGATCAAATTAGCTCCGCAATGACGGTTGTAACCGAGTTGGAAAGCTCTTCAACCGCAATTGAACAAATCCTTTCTGTTATCAATGGCATTGCTGAGCAAACCAACCTGTTGGCATTAAATGCTGCCATCGAAGCGGCCAGAGCAGGTGAATCTGGCCGCGGATTTGCAGTCGTTGCAGATGAAGTCCGCTCACTCGCTCAGCGAACACAAGAAGCAACCACCGAGATCAGAGGTATGATAAGTCAATTACAATCAGGCTCTGAAAGTGCAGTGACAGTAATGAAGCAAAGCCAACACTATGTGGATAAAACCGTAGAAAAGGCAGATCAAACTCGCAACGCCCTAGAAGACATGCGTAGTGCCATCCGCCACATCGTGGAGCTGAATTCTCGCATAGCCGACATGCTGAATGAGCAAAATGACATCGTCAACAATGTTAATAATAGTAGCTCATCAATTAGAGAGATTTCTGAGTCAGTCTACAGTGAAGCGAAAAGCGTAGATGCGACAATGCAGTCACAGGTGGAGAAAATTACCAGCCAAGAACAGCTCCTTGAGCAATTCAAAGTTTGATTATCGCTAAACGAAACCGTTACTATAGAGGCAGTTATAAACGGCGCATTGCCAAGAGACAAAAATGAAAGCGAATTTGCAGGAATTGTTTGAACAGTATTTTCAAATAGCTGAACCGGTTCAGATAAACCTTTATCCCGTTGATGATAATATGGTCCCCGAGAATGAGTTCCAGTTAGAGGCGGCAATTCCCCCTTTATTTAAGCTCGCAAATGAAATTAACGAGCTAGACCTGAATGCGTTGCGCCCGTTACGTAACTTAGGGGATACAGCGAATGAATTAGCCGCATACCTACAAGCTCAGTCACGGAAAATCGATCTTATAATCAGTCATATTTTAGCAACGGAAGAGCCGGAAGATAGCAGTCTCTACTGCGACAGTTATGGCGGCGGTGGCCTGACCGTTACCTTAGACGAAGATTATGAAATAGGCCAAGCGTTACGAACTAAGGTATTTCTTCGCAGCGAAGCCAGCGCTATCTTTTGCTACTCTGAGGTGTTAGCAAAAGAGCAATCAAAGTATACCCTCGCCTTTACGACCATTAGAGAGTCAGATCAAGAGCTTTTGGTCCGTGCAAGCTTACACGCCCAAACAAGGCAACTAAAACAAAAGCAACAAAAAGAGCAGCAGTAACGCTGCAATACGGATACATTTTAGCCTGACTTTCATTAAACACGACAAAACTTACTGACACACCGAAGGTTAATGATAAACTATAGGCTTATTATTATATGGTGATGATTTAATGAGTTTTACTTTACTCCCTGAATGGGCTCAACAAGACGCGATACTTCTTACTTGGCCCCATTCTGATACCGATTGGAGAGACATTCTCAGTGACGTTGAACCTGTGTATGTGGCACTTTGCCAGCATATCACGCAAGTTCAAGAAGTCGTTATCGTAGCGCACGATGAAACGCTAAAACAACATATCGAAAGCTTACTAACTGGCGCTGAAATTGACTTAACTCAGTGCCACTTTGTGGTTACTCCCTGTAACGACACATGGGCACGAGATCATGGTCCTTTGACAACACAATCAGACGATGGAAACTTATGTGTTAAGGACTTTACCTTTACCGGTTGGGGTAATAAGTTTGCCGCAGAGCTTGATAACAATATCAATAAACAAGTTGCCAAACAGGTATTAAACCCAAACTGTGCTTTTGAATCGCTTGATGTCGTCCTTGAAGGTGGTGGCATAGAGATCAATGAGTCTAAGGTATTGCTGACAACATCTGAGTGTTTGCTCAACCCGAACCGTAACCCCCATTTAAGTAAGACCGATTTAGAGCTCCTCCTGAAAAAAGCGCTAGGTGCGACGTCATTCTTATGGGTTGATCATGGTTACCTTGCAGGTGATGATACCGATAGCCATATCGATACCTTAGTTCGCTTTGCACCAAACAACACTTTGGTATACGTGAAATGTGATGACAAGGCGGACGAGCATTATGATGCCCTCAACAAAATGGAGCATCAACTACGTACGTTTCGCACTGCCGATGGTGAACCCTATAATCTGATCAGTTTACCATGGCCAAGCGCTAAATTTGATGAAGACGGAGAACGATTACCTGCAACTTATGCAAACTATCTTATTCTAAATAAAACCGTCTTAGTGCCAATTTACGGCGATGAAAAAGACCAAGAGGCGTTAGACAAAGTCTCACTAGCACATCCAGAAAGAACAGTAATTGGCGTTAATTGTCTGCCAATCATCCATCAATTTGGTAGCTTGCACTGTATCACAATGCAACTACCTAAAGGCTTTTTAAGGTAAGTACCATGGCTGAAAAAAACATTAAAGTCGGTATTGTTCAACATAGCAACTCTAGCGATCTTGCAAGCAACTTCACTAAAACCTGTGATGGTATCCGAGCTGCAGCCAAGCAAGGTGCAAAGCTTATTGTGTTACAAGAGCTACACCGTAGTTTGTATTTCTGTCAAACCGAAGACACTGCGCTGTTTGACTTAGCAGAAACCATTCCAGGCCCAAGCACAGAATCCCTTGGCGCGTTAGCCAAAGAGTTAAGCGTAGTCATCGTTGCTTCATTATTTGAAAAGCGAGCGACAGGGTTGTATCACAACACCGCTGTTGTATTAGATAGCGATGGATCAATCGCTGGTAAATACCGAAAGATGCACATTCCTGATGATCCTGGTTTTTATGAGAAGTTTTACTTCACCCCCGGTGATATGGGGTTCACGCCAATCCAAACTTCGGTTGGCAAACTTGGCGTGTTAGTGTGTTGGGATCAATGGTTCCCTGAAGGCGCCCGCTTGATGGCGATGGCAGGCGCTGAGTTTTTGATTTACCCAACGGCTATCGGCTGGGATCCTCGCGATGACAAAGCCGAGCAAACTCGTCAACGCGATGCTTGGATCATCGCACAACGTGCTCACGCGGTTTCTAACGGTGTGCCTGTTATTAGCGTAAACAGAGTGGGACATGAGTCTGATCCATCGGGGCAAAGCGAAGGTATCCAATTTTGGGGGAATTCGTTTGTAGCAGGGCCTCAAGGTGAAATGCTTACGCATGCACCTGAAGATGCCGAAACAGTCTCAGTTGTTGACATTGATTTGGCGCGCAGTGAATCTGTTCGTCGTATTTGGCCGTACTTAAGAGACAGACGAATTGATCACTATCAGGATCTTTGCAAAATTTATCGCGATTAATAAATAGGAGTAGTAAATGGCGAATGTGCAGTGGAACAACTTACCTTGGGTAAAATCTAACAAAGATAAAATTGCTTGGGGTAATTTGGTGGGCAGCAGCTTATCACTTTGTCTGAGTGAGAGTATTAAGCAGCATAACAATCTTGTTGTGCTTATCACACCCGACACCCCTTCTGCACTTCGTCTAGAGCATGAGCTGGCGTACTTACTAAAGGAAACGCCGGTCATCATGTTTCCTGATTGGGAAACTTTACCCTATGATCACTTTTCGCCCCATCAAGACATTATTTCTCAACGTCTGGCAACGCTAAATACACTCAAACACGAAAAGCAATCTGTACTGATCATTCCGGTAGCAACGCTGATGCTACGTACAGCGCCACCCAGCTTTATTCATGGTATGAGTCTGCAAGTCAAAAAAGGCGATATCATCGATGCCCAGACTCTCCGCGACACACTTACACAAGCTGGTTATCGGCATGTGCAACAGGTAATGGAACATGGCGAGTTTGCCGTACGCGGGTCGATTATCGACCTATACCCAATGGGTAGCCCATTGCCTTTCCGATTAGATTTCTTCGACGATGAACTCGATTCAATTCGTCATTTTGACATTGAAAGCCAACGCTCCAATGACGAAATCGATGCCATTGACCTGCTACCAGCACATGAATTTCCCACCAATGCAGAAGACATAGAGCGATTTAGAATAAACTATCGCGAAGCGTTTGGTGCGAGCAGCGAGAAAGACAGTATCTATATGCAAGTGAGCAGAGGTAACTGGCCTGCCGGCATAGAGTATTATTTACCACTGTTCTTTGACTCGTTAGCAACAGTATTTGATTATCTACCTAATGACGCCGTATTTATGCCATTTGGCGATATTGAGTCGGCGGCACAAACATTTTGGCAAGACGTTTCAAAACGATACGAAAGTCGCAAAGTGGACCCTCTGCGTCCGTTACTTGCACCTGCTGAACTGTACCAACCTATTGAAACCTTGTTTGAAGGTATCAATCAGTTTCCGAGAATAAAACTGAGTCAAGCGACGTTAGGCACCAAGGCTGGTCACCACAACATTGCGGCTAACTTAATCGAAGATATACGTATTGAGCACAAGCACGCGGATCCTTACCGAAAGGTGCTCGATTACATCGCGGCAGAGAAAAAGCAAAAGTCTCGGGTACTGTTTAGTGTCGAGTCTGAGGGCCGTCGCGAGTCGCTACTGACCTTGTTAAAGCCAACCGGGTTAAAATTAAAACCATTTAAGCAAATTAGTGACTTCATCAAGAGTGATTCGGACGTTGGTATTATCGTCACACCACTTGCGACCAGCGTAAAGCTGACAGACAAGCATTCCCTATCTATCATTACCGAGCAAGAGCTGCTTGGTGTAAAAATTTCGCAAAAGCGTCGCCGCAAGCATAAATATGAACAAGGCCAAGATGCACTGATCCGTAACCTTGCGGAGTTAAAAGAAGGCCAGCCAATCGTTCACTTAGATCATGGCGTGGGACGCTACTTGGGACTTGAAACTATCGATGCCGCAGGTATTGCCACGGAGTTCGTCACTATTACCTATGCCAATGACGCTAAGCTATACGTACCAGTGTCTGCGTTACATATGCTTAGCAGATACTCTGGCGGCGAAGAAGCGTCTGCACCGCTTCATAAACTCGGTAATGATGCGTGGGAAAAAGCAAAACGCAAAGCCGCTGAAAAAGTGCGCGATGTCGCCGCAGAACTACTCGATATCTACGCTAAACGACAAAGTAAGCCAGGTTATGCCTTTAAGCTCGATGCCAGTGCTTATAGAGATTTTTCAGACAGCTTCCCGTTTGAAGAAACCGACGACCAACGTAATGCCATTACTGCAGTGCTTGCAGATATGCAATCAGCCCTTGCAATGGATAGACTGGTTTGTGGTGACGTTGGTTTTGGTAAAACAGAAGTCGCCATGCGCGCAGCTTTTGTCGCCGTGAACGACAGCAAACAAGTAGCAGTCTTAGTGCCAACCACCCTACTTGCTCAGCAACACTTTGAAAACTTTAAAGACCGCTTTGCCGATCTACCTGTTGAAGTTGGCGTGCTGTCGCGGTTTAATTCGGCTAAAGAACAAAAAGAGACCTTACAAAAGCTCGAAGAGGGCAAAATCGATATTGTGATAGGAACCCACAAGCTGATCCAAGAAAATATAAAATTTGCCGATTTGGGCCTGTTAATTGTTGATGAAGAGCACCGCTTTGGCGTAAGACAAAAAGAAAAGATTAAACAACTCAGAGCAGATGTGGATATCCTTACACTTACCGCAACCCCTATTCCACGAACCTTGAATATGGCTATGAGTGGCATGCGTGATCTCTCTATTATTGCGACACCACCGGCCAAGCGTCTTGCGGTAAAAACTTTCGTTCGCGAGCGAAACGACGAACTGATCCGTGAGGCCATATTGCGTGAAATTAAGCGAGGTGGCCAAGTCTACTTTTTGCATAACAATGTAGAGACGATAGACAAGATAAGCGCGGATATTTCTGCGTTGGTCCCTGAGGCAAACGTCACTACAGCTCATGGCCAAATGCGTGAAAAGGAACTTGAGCATTTGATGGGCGAATTTTACCATCAAAAGTACAACGTACTTGTGTGTACTACCATCATAGAAACTGGGATTGATATCCCTTCTGCCAATACCATCATCATGGATAGAGCCGATAAGCTCGGTTTGGCTCAGTTACATCAGCTCAGGGGACGTGTTGGCCGTAGTCACCATCAGGCTTATGCCTACTTATTGACTAAAAACACTCAAGCCCTTACCAAAGACGCAGTAAAACGCTTGCAAGCAATAGAGCAGCTAGAAGACCTAGGTGCAGGCTTTGCGTTGGCGACGCATGACTTAGAGATCAGAGGCGCAGGAGAGCTCTTAGGTGATGACCAAAGCGGTCAAATCCAAACGGTGGGCTTTACTTTGTATATGGAAATGCTAGAACAAGCAGTCGAAGCGCTAAAAAATGGAAAGGAACCAACACTTGATAACCTATTACAGCAACAAAGTGAAGTAGACCTCAAGTTCCCAGCACTACTTCCCGATGACTATATTCATGATGTGAATATTCGCTTGAGTATGTATAAACGTATTGCCAGCGCCAAATCTTTACCGGAACTAGATGAGCTGCAAGTGGAATTAATTGATCGCTTTGGATTACTTCCTGACGCTGCGAAAAACCTCTTTGCTGTGCAATCTGTTAAGCTAAAAGCAACGCAATTAGGAATTAACAAAGTTGAGGCTAACCCCAAGGGTGGATTCTTTGAGTTCAATAGCCATACAAAAGTTAACCCAACATTCATCATAGGCTTGATACAAAGTAGCCCGTCAACCTATAGAATGGAAGGCGCAAATAAACTAAAGTTTATGATTGAAGAAAAAAATGGTCAGGAAAGATTAAAGCTTGTGAACGCCATGATTGATGACTTTGAGAAAAAGGCTGTAGCATGAAAATAATAAAAAGTATGGCGATACTAGCAGCACTCGCAAGCAGTTACTCGGCCCATGCCACTCGTTGGTTTGAAGTTGAGCTTATCGCCTTTGAGCAAGCGCCAAGTTATAGCCTCAAAGAAGATTTTAGCATTGAGCCTGACCCCCTTCAGCGCAGGAATATTAAGCCGTTACTGATTGAAGGGTTTAATACAACGGGTTATAAGTTGTGTTTGTCTGGTAGCGAGCAATTTAAAGAGCAAGACTTTATTCGAGCCTTAACACAGGGAGCCGCCTCAAACATTTGCGATCCGGATGCCAATTATATTGAAAAGTTTGCGTCTTTACCTTTGTCGCCACAAGTTGAGCCGCAAGAGCATATGGATTCAATTTATCTTTTAGATAGCACACAGCTTAACTTCACAGATAAAGTCGCAGGATTAAAACGCAAAGGGCTAAAGCCCATTTTGCATACAGGCTGGCGCTTTCCAGAGCAGAGTAAACGACGAGCGCCTAATATTGAGATAGTAGCAGGTGAGCAATTCTCCGCGCCTTCAAGCTACCGGATTGTAGATACTCGCGATGAATTTTCATCCCTATCTCAGGGTTTTGATGTTGAAGCGTCCAAAGGCCAAACACATTGGCAACTAGAAGGACTTATCAAGATCCACGTAAGACATTATCTATACGTAACGACAGAGTTAGATTTAAAGTACGAAGACGGCAACGATACTCGTACTGCGCGTATGTCACAGTATACCCGAGTGTATAGCGGCGACATACATTACTTAGACCATCCCAAGTTAGGGGTGATCTTTCAAATAAGAAAATATAAACATTAGGCGGGCAAACCTATGAAAAAACTATTAACAGCTGCGGTACTATTGACGCTTGTTGGCTGCTCAAAAGTAAGTTTAGAAAACTACAATAAGTTAGAAGTGGGTATGGATAAGGCAGACGTTGAGCAAATTCTTGGTTCAGCAGATAGCTGTGAAGAGAAAACATTACACACTAACTGTATTTGGGGTAGTGACGATAAACACATTAAAGTGACATTGTTGTCAGATAAAGTAACGCTATATTCTAAAAAAGGCTTGAATTAATACCACTTAACTATTGTGAGTAAATATATTCGAGCTCAACTTGTTAAGGCTTAAGCGTACAAACTGCACGCTTAAGCCTTTTTTACTAATTAAAACTTATACTTAAGGTTGGCAAATACCGTGCGGCCCCAAGGGTCATAAATCGACGTATCGATACCTCTACCTGCAACATAATCAGGCAGTAATCTGTCAAACACATTTCTAAACCCAACTTCGATTACAGCGTCGTCTAAACGATAACGCCCAGAAATATCATGGGTAACGAAACTACCAAAATAAGCATACTGTTGGTCTTCGCTGCTATCTCCGCGAGGCTTACCAGATACTGTGAGTGTATCTTCAAGGTTAATCAATGCCGAACGGTCAATAAACCTCGAGTACCACGAAATAGACCAATCGTCTTGAGCATAGGTTGCTCTTAGCGTGCTTTGCCATTCGGGGTCACCTGCTTCTCCATGCTCACGAGAAACTAGTTCAGGGCGATTTTGAAATTGGTATACGTTGCGCTCTATTAAATGACTCACAAACCATTTGGTTGTTAAATCTCCACGCAGACCAATAAAACTTAAATCCGTTTTATATTGGATATCCGCTTCAATTCCCCTTACTTTTAACATTGCCGTATTTAAATAACCGGACTCAATTAACGTAATTGATTTTGTCACTGGGTCACGAGTGATTTGACCACAAAAAGTAGGGTCAAGATCCGGACCATCAACACAGTTAGTCGCTACAACTCTTACATCAATATCGTCAATTGCATCTTTAATTTCAATATCATAGTAGTCAATACTTGCTGAAAGCCCTTCAATAGAAGTAAATACCATACCTAGTGTTAACGATTCAGCTTCTTCCGGTGTGAGATCTGGGTTACCACCAGAAATGGTGTCTTTTGAAACGTTATCTTGCGCATGAAAATTAGCAGGAAGCCCAAGTGCGGCACAGTTTTTAGCTCGGTTAGGATTATCGCCGATATTACTCACATCACAAGGGTCTGAAACATGCCTAAACCCAGGTGAGCGAGGAGAATAAGCCTCGGCAATATTTGGCGCTCGTACAGCTTCACCAAAGGTCCCGCGGAAACTATAACCTTCTAATGGCGACCACAAAAAGCCCACTTTCCACGCATCTGCCTCACCAGTATGAGAGTAATCCGCTCGTCTAAATGCGGCATCAAAAGACAACTCATGTGCTAGGAATACATCTGTCAGAATTGGAATGTTGGTTTCTATAAACCATTCAGATACATCAAACTGCCCATAAGAATTAGGGGTGGCAGAATTAGCTAATACTCCCGAACGGGTAAGCTCATCAGTGAGAGACTCTGACGATTCCCAGCGTTTTTCATAACCGAAAGCAAAACCGATCGCTCCGCCTGGCAACTCTAAGAACTCGCTGGTATCAAATGAGGCTGTACCACCAACATATCGCTGTTTAATAATATCATTTCTGGTAACATCAGCGGTCACAAAGTCCATTGCTTCAGCTGAGGCCCGACCAAAGCCAAAAGGGTTATAGGCTACACACTGACCAATAGTGACGGTCTCAGGGCTTGTATAGCCCTCAGGTTGCATACTAGGTACATTACTGCGACACTCTGCTTTTCCGGTTTCGGGGTCAATTACTGAGTCTAATGCAGCTTCCCAGTTACCTTTTATCAGTGAATTATTGGTGATCCTGTCATTCTCTGTACGACCATAAGAGTAGTACACATCGTAATCAAAATACGTTTCGCTCAGTGTAAAGTTTCCACGTAACCCTGAATTAAAGACAAATGTTTCTCTTTTATTCTTAGCTGTTCGATTGCCAATTTCGTCAAAGAACTTAGAAAACGACACTAAATTGTCTTGCGCACCACCGGCTAAAAACTCTCTATCTGCGTCAGATAAAAAAGCATTTTCGACGATGTTAACGCGGTCCTCTCCGAAGCGAAATCCGGGTTGATATTGTTGGATAATATCGGCTTTTACATACTTAAAGTCACCATAAAAGGTTATATTTTCGTGTAACTCATAGTTGTATATCGCACCTGTGGTCACCTTCTCTCTATCTGGTAACAGGTTGACGTAAAGTAAATCTGAAAAACAATATTTACAGCCATCAGGAAAGCTACCAAATAAAGGGGTTCTGCCATTAAGATCTCTTTGTGGCATTAGCTCACCGATGCCATCATTAGAAAATGTATAATTGGAACTACCTAGTACAGAGTTTGAACCGATAAACTCAGACATGAGCTGAGGTGCCCAAATTTCATCAACAATGCCGTCTTCTTCACCACCATTTAAGGGGTTAGGAACGTGGCTATTCAACGTAAAATTTGGTTTTTCATCTAACATAATTTCATCGATAGAGTCTTTAGTTAAAAAGACTGTAATATTCCCTTTCCCATCGGATGAGTTTGCACCAGCCATGATACTAAATGAACGACTTGCATTATCAACTCCCTCTGTAGAGTTGCTGTAACTGGTACTTAGTTCTACACCTTCAAAATCTTGCTTTAATATAATGTTTACTACACCAGACACTGCATCTGAACCATAAATGGCTGAAGCGCCACCTGTGGTAACCTCAACAGTTTTAATTAAAGAGGCTGGAATGGTAGATAGGTCAACCATCGATGTGCCCTCAACACCGCTGACATGTCGTTTACCGTTGACTAGAACAAGTGTTCTTTCGATACCTAGCCTTCTTAAATCGACAGTACTGACACCGGCAAGACCTCCAGTATTTGAGTTGGCTCGCATCGTACCAGTTGCACCAATCGCCGGTAGTTCCGCAAGTACAGTGGCTAAGTCTGGTATACCTGCTTGCTCAATCTCTTCACCAGTAAGGGAAATTATTGGCGCAGGCTGACTGAGTTCGTAACGCGCAATACGAGACCCTGTAATCTGAATTTTTTCTATTTCATCATCCACATTACTCCCATTCTCATTAGCCAGCGCAGCGCCTGATATTGTGCTTGTGACGAGCAAAGACAATTGAATTGACTGAATAATCCTGTTCTTAGTAAACATCACTATTTCCTATTAGTTGTATTTTTATATGTATAAATAGAGCTGGAAGTCGATATACCATATCGCTCCACTCCGTACCTATATTAATACGCACTTGTACGGATTAAAAGCTTTTTACAAAAATGTTAATTTATTGCTTTTTTAAATCTTTTTGGGAATAAAGGAGATTGCAGACAAAACCGTGCTTAATGGAAACTTGCAAGTTATGAGTAGAATGGACTCTTTATGATAATAGGTAGTAACGAATTAGCATTGTTAGATGACATTAAAAAAGGGCCGTAAAGGCCCTTTACAACAAGTAGAAACTAGCAGAAATAAGGATTAGCGCATCGCCATCATCATTTTAGCCGGCTCCTCTAGGAAGGATTTCCAAAGGTTGTTAAAGCGTGCGATAGTTCCACCATCGATAATACGATGATCACCTGACCAGCTTACTTGCATAATCGAACGTGATACCACGTTTCCTTGTGCATCAAAGCGAGGGAGCTGTTGGACCTTTCCAAGCGCTACAATCGCGACTTCGGGCTTGTTAATGATAGGTGTTGCAACCGTACCACCAATCGCTCCTATATTTGAAATGGAAATGGTACCGCCCTTAAGTGAATCAGGACTAACGCGCCCTTCTCTGGCAGCCTCGGTTAATTCGGTAACCGATTTAGCCACGTCCACAATGGATTTCTGTTGACATGCCTTTATATTTGGCACTAATAGACCAAGTTTACTGTCTACCGCCATACCGATATTATGATCATCAAAATAGGTGATCTCGGTACAATCATCATTCACTTTCGCGTTTAAGATCGGGAACTCATTGATAGCAAGTGATAGCGCTTTGATAAAAAATGGCATCATGGTGAGCTTCACGCCTTGTTTAGCATATTGCTCTTTTAACGCTCCTCGTAATGCGATTAATTCAGTTAAATCAATATCATCGCAATAGGTGAAATGCGGAATGGTTGATACCGATGCAACCATTTGTTTGGCCATGGCAGCTTTCATACCACGTAACGGCTCAACTCTTGTCCCACCTTGTGCCTCAGCAGTTGCTTTGTTCTCATTAACCTGAGCTTGCTGGATGTTGCCTTGGTTAGCGGTTTGTTCACCACTATCGTGTGATAAGAAGTGCTCAATATCTTCTTTATACACTCGACCATTCTTACCAGACCCAGGCACTTGCGATAGGTCAACACCGACTTCTCTAGCCTTTCGACGCACGGCAGGTGACGCAATCGCTTTACCGTTTTTTGGTAAGCTACGGCTTGTATCATTATTGCCATGAACAGCGGTTTGCTCGGCACTCTTTTGTTCTTGAGGCTTATGCACATCTGCTATTGGGTTATCTGATTTACCTGCATGCGCTGCCCCTAATTTCATCTGAAATAGTGGGCTATGCACTTGTGCAATTTCACCTTTTTGATAATACAGTTTTTCAACTACGCCATCATATTTCGCGGGAATTTGCACCAGAGCTTTATCTGTCATTACATCACAAACGGCTTGGTCTTCCTTAATTTCGTCGCCTTCTGCAACCAACCACTCTACAATCTCGCACTCAACGATACCTTCACCAATATCTGGCAAAATAAAGTCTTCAAGAACAGCATTCGCAACAGCTTCATTCGAAGGCTGAGACTCAGACACTTCTACCTGACTGGTTTGCTCCCCTGCTACGTCCATGGCGAATAATGGTTCATGAACTTTTGCAATTTCGCCCTTTTCATAATGCAGCTTAGTGATCACACCATCATGTACCGCAGGTATTTGGACTAAGGCTTTGTCTGTCATTACATCACAGATCGGCTGATCTTCTTTTACCTCATCACCTACTGCAACTAACCACTCAACGATTTCACATTCTACGATGCCTTCACCAATATCTGGTAAGATAAATTCTTTTGCCATAACTTATCCTTAAAACTCCATCGACCGTTTAATCGCCGCAAACACCTTTAGTGCATCCGGTACATATTCTTTTTCTAAAGCCAGTGGATAAGGTGTATCCAATCCACAAACACGCTCGATAGGAGATTCTAAATGTAGGAAACATTCTTTTTGGATAGTCGCCGCGATCTCCGCACCAAAGCCATTGGTAATTGGTGCTTCATGGCTGACAACCAAACGACCAGTTTTAACAACCGATTTTGCAACCGTCTCAACATCCCAAGGAAGAATACTTCTCAAGTCGATAATCTCACAGCTAATACCAGCTTCTTCTGCTTTTTGTGCGGCCTGCTCGATAATTTCCATTTGCGCGCCCCACGCAAGAAGGGTGATATCAGAGCCTTCTTTTATGACCTCGGCTTTTCCAAGTTCAATGCTGTAATCTTCCTCTGGCACTTCACCAACAGAAGCACGATATAAGCGCTTTGGTTCAAAGAACAAAACTGGGTTATCATCTTTGATTGCCGCACGCAGCAACCCCTTTGCTTGGTACGGGTTACGGGGAACAACAATTTTAAGGCCCGGTGTATGAGCAAAATAAGCTTCAGGCGATTGAGAGTGATATAAACCACCTGCTATACCACCACCGTAAGGTGTGCGAATGGTTAGATTACCAACATTAAATTCGTTGCCTGAACGATAGCGGAACTTCGCCGACTCGTTTACGATTTGGTCAAACGCAGGAAAGATATAATCTGCGAATTGAATTTCCGCTAGGGCTGGAGCACCAAATGCAGCGAGACCATTGGCGAACCCTAGAATCCCTTGTTCAGTCAATGGCGTGTTAAATACGCGGTGCTTGCCATATTTTTCTTGAAGGCCTGAAGTAGCGCGAAATACACCACCAAAATAGCCAACATCTTCACCAAAAATACAGGCTTGTGGGTGCTCCGCCATGGTGATATCTAACGCCGAATTAATGGCGTGTAACATATTCATTTTAGCCATTATTTAATTCTCCCTGCTGTCACTGGGTAAGCGTCTGGATAAGCTTTAATATGCGATTTCAATTCTTCATATTGTTGCTGTAGTGAAGGAATTGGTGTGTCGTATACATCCGAAACTAAATCTTCTAGGCCTGGCTTTTGTACTTTTTCAGCTACTTTCAACGCTGCCAAAATATCTTCACGAATTTTCTCTTTTTCTGCGTCGTCTTCAGCCTCATCTAACCAGCCTTGCTTTAGCAGCCATTGCTTGAATCTATTTACTGGACAGCTATTTTTGAATTCCGCTTCTTCATCTTTAGTGCGATAACCTGATGGATCATCAGAAGTAGAATGCGCACCTAGGCGATAAGCAATTGACTCAATCATGACAGGCTCGCCATTTTCAACAGCAATCTTGCGCGCGGCCTGTGTGGCTGCGTACACTGCGAGTGTATCAGCACCATCAACACGAATTGTCTTTATACCATAGCCTACGCCCCGCGCCGCGATACCGTCACCTTTAAATTGCTCATCGGCAGGAGTAGAAATTGCGTAACCGTTGTTACGGGCATAAAAAATAACAGGAGCTCCATGAACAGCAGCCATATTGAGTCCCGCATGGAAATCCCCTTCTGATGCCGCTCCTTCACCAAAATAGCAAATGGTCACATTGTCTATTTCAGAGGTTAGCTTACCGCTTTCTTTATCAATATGTTTTAGCTTCTGACCATATGCATAGCCGGTTGCTTGCGGTATTTGTGTACCAAGTGGTGACGAAATGGTCAGATAATGAAGTGCTTTAGAGCCATAATGCACAGGCATTTGGCGACCTTTACCTAGATCTTTTTCATTTGAAAACAGCTGATTCATGAACTGCTCAAGTGAGAAACCACGGTAGTGAATAGCAGCCTGCTCACGGTACTGTGCCATGATCATGTCATCTTCTTTAAGCGCTGCGGCACTTGCCGTAACAGCGGCTTCTTCGCCAAGACATTGCATGTAGAAGCTAATACGTCCCTGACGTTGAGCACCTTGCATACGCTCGTCAAGTAAACGGATAAAACGCATTGTTGAATAAATTCTTAATGCTGTTTCTTTATCAATATCTGGTGCTGTTGCACCATCTAAAACATCGCCTTGGTCACTTAAAATCTTTAATGTAGGGATATTGAGTGCATGACCATCTATAAATTCCAGCGCATGGCTGATATTTAAGGATATATTATTGGGGTTAGTCATAACCTACCTTCTCTTGTTGTCATAACAAACTTACGGAGTTCAGACTCTGACTTCTTACTCTTTTATCTGGTTTCAGACTGAGTAAATCGACTTAGGTCCTAACTCACCTCGCATTTATGATTGTGGTTACTTGCCTTGTTTCGTAGGTGCTAGCAGGTATAACTGGTCTAACAACTAGGAAAAGACTGAATAATATTTGCGATTTAAGTAAGTAAATTAAATTAAAGCGTTTCAACTTTACGTTAACGTAAACGGTTATTCAACTAATCCTAGATGAATAACGTGAAATGCATCAATGTTTTTGGAAAGATTTCGATACGATGGCAGGTCTAAATTTACGTTATTGATTTATATGAAATTTTCGTCAACTTCTAATGGCACAACCGTTAATAAAGCACGCTGGCCTAGGGCGACGTTCGCATTAGGAAAGATAATTGCCTCTCCTTCTACCTCTGCGAAATACTCCGTATCACCATCCGTAGCTAGCAGTTCTCCTTTACTAAACCCGGTGAAATTCACTGCAGAATCAGAGAATGGGAAAGAAAATGCTTCCTGAGTCCGATTTATCGTGCGGTGTACCGTGAATAACTCGAAGTCACTTGCATTAAAATCCTTATACTCAACACTTTCTTGGCTAATTAATGCGGTTAGTGTTGCCTTAGTTTTCGCAAAGCTCGCCATATTATTTTGACCAAATGGCTTAACTTGCCCTAACTCTATGGTAAAGGCATCAGCACCAAACTGATAAGAAGAAAAATAGCTGAACGTGGTCGCAGCTGAGCGCATCATTAGCACTGTATTTACACCGCAAGACAATAAAAATTGTAGTTGTGATTTTTTCCAAGGCTTGCCATGCAAAAATGGATACACAGCAAACTTTTCATTTTTTGAACCTCTAATTGCGGTGTGAAGGTCATAATGACAACGGTAACGGTCACCTTCTGCTTGCTCAAAGAAATTACGCACATATGCTTCAAGGTTCTGTGCTCTAACTTTTTCAGGGTTGTCAGTTTCGTTATTATGCGCCCCATTAAATAACCGATTTAAGTTTTCATCAACAAAGCGCTGTCCAATATTAATTGACTTTGGGTTGCCAAAAATAAATAGCACTCGCTGCGCTAACGTTAGCTTTCCAAGAATGATTTGCTGGATCAATTCATCACAGATTTCTATCGGTGCCGTTTCGTTACCATGTACCGCACTTGATAGCACGATGTCTTTTGTGGTTGTGATATTCGGGGTAAATTGGATAACACCGGTGTCATGAACTTCCACCAATGTGCCGTTATCAAGCGTAAAGCTAACAGGTTCAAGACTAAATTCGTTTGCTCTGGTAATAGAAAGGAAGTCACCGCTTTGTTTTAATTCTGTTAAGTACGTCATAGTTCCAAATTGAAATAATGTAATAATCTAAGATACAAAAAAGCCATACATTGGTATGGCTTTTCGTCGTGCGTTATCTGATAGCAGCGTCTACTAAGGCTTTGGCTTCCTGTTCAAGCTCAGCTAAATGCGCCTCGCCTTTAAATGACTCTAAATAAATTTTGTAGATGTCTTCAGTCCCAGAAGGACGCGCAGCAAACCAACCATTTTCGGTCACTACCTTCAAACCACCTATTGCTGCTCCATTGCCTGGCGCATTTGTTAATACTTGCGTAATTTTATCACCCGCTAATGTATCAGCTTTAATATTGTCAGCACTTAACGCCTTAAGCTTACTCTTGTGCTCAGTGCTTGCAGGAGCATCAATGCGTTTGTATAGCGGTGCCCCAAAGGCTTGTTCAAATGCCTGATAATGCTGTGAGGGAGATTTACCGGTTACCGCTAAAATTTCTGCAGCGAGTAGCCCCATAATAAAACCGTCTTTATCTGTACACCAAGTAGCGCCATTCTTTCGTAAAAAGGCCGCCCCTGCACTTTCTTCACCGCCAAAGGCAAGTTTTCCAGTCGCTAAACCATCTACAAACCATTTAAAGCCAACTGGCACCTCATAGACCTCACGATCATTCGCGGCACAAACTTTATCAATCATGGCACTAGATACTAATGTCTTGCCAATCTTTATCGATTTATCCCACTCTCTGTGTTTTATAAGATAGTCGATAGCAACCGCTAAAAAGTGATTTGGGTTCATCAGACCTTCTGGCGTAACAATGCCGTGTCGGTCAAAATCGGGGTCGTTGCCAATACCAATATCATAGTCGTCTTTTAACGCAATCAGATTAGCCATTGCATAAGGTGATGAACAGTCCATACGCACTTTTCCGTCTTTATCAAGCGGCATAAATGCAAAGCTTGGATCAACCACATTATTCACTACGGTAAGGTTTAATCCGTAATGCTTAGCTATAACTGGCCAGAAGTTAATGCCTGACCCGCCAAGCGGATCCACACCTATGTTTACGCCCGCTTTGGCAATCGCATCCATATCAATGATATTACCTAAGTCTTCAACATAAGGAGTGATTAAATCTTCATATTTAATGAATCCAGAACGTCTCGCCTTAGCAAATGGGAATAGTTCAACCTCAACAAGATCTTCTTTTAGCAGTTGATTCGCCCTGTCTTCAATCCACTTAGTAACATCAGTGTCTGCTGGACCGCCATTGGGTGGGTTATATTTGAAACCACCATCTTGTGGCGGATTATGTGATGGCGTTACCACAATGCCATCCGCAAGTTCATGAGGATGAGCTAAATTGTGCGATACAATGGCATGGCTGATAACAGGCGTTGGCGTATAGTCGTCATTTTCTTGTGTGATCACTTGCACTTCATTGGCCACTAACACCTCAATAGCCGAATTGAAGGCAGCCTCAGATAGCGCATGCGTGTCTTTACCAAGAAACAGTGGTCCAAAGATATTGTTGTTTTTTCGGTAGTCACAAATCGCCTGAGTCACCGCCAAAATATGGGACTCATTAAATTTAAAGTTAAGTGAACAGCCTCGGTGACCACTGGTTCCAAAAGCAACACAATGCTCTGGGTGCGCTTCTAAATCCGGCTCATTCAAATAATATGAAGAAACCAACTTTGGAATGTTAACTAACAGCTCTTGCGTTACCTTCTTACCAGCTTGCGGGTGGATCGCCATAAGATTTCCTTACTTATAGGTAGTCTCTGATTTTTTCGGCAGCTTCATCTGTGTAACCTAACACCTTAGCTACTTCATGAAGCATCATTTTCTTTCTCGTGGTATTCGAATTAGTCATTACCCAATATTCACTATCTACAATGTTTTTTGGGTTCATACTGCTGCCACTTTCAAGGAGTGCCTCTTTACTCGTTGCAAAATAAATTCTGTCGCGACCTTTAATTTCTAATACATTGCTGAAGTCTGATTTATGCGTGCGATGTAATGCAGACAATATAAATAGAAAACGTCCAACAACCCCTTTTTGCATCGCAAGCTCTTCTTTATTCAAAATATTAAAGACATTTGCAGCTGGCTTTAGCGATTGAGTTGGTGCTTTAGGTTGTGGTTCCGCTTCGGCTTTTTGTATTTTTTCTTCTTCCTGCTGTACGACGGGTTTAGGTTCTGTCCCAGGAGTAAGTTTTAATAAACGACGTAAAATCTGTGAAGCACTTTCTCCAATACTTTGAGTGTTACTTGCAATGTATTGATATAGCTCGTCATCTATTTCTATCTTTTTCATGCGTTTCCTGTCATCTATGCTATTTAACCTGAGGTTTGGATAAGGAATGGACTAACTCATTGTTTTCAAAGTCACATTAAATTATTACCTTATCTAGCCAGAGAGTTTTGGGGTAACTAGGCGAATTTACGTACCAATAGCAGGCTATTGGCAGTGACTTAAACCCGGTTAGCGCTAAAACTGGCTGTTATAAAGGCATTAATTATCCGAAGCTCAGCTTATTTAGGAGCAACTCATTTCAATTGCCACTTAGTATATCCAAATTTAACTTATTACTCTATGGCTTTGCATTTTTCCTCTTCAATGTCACAATTACCGGCAAATTTGGAGGAAGCATGCAGTTAAACTACCAACAAACTGGCGATACCACAAACCCCGCGGTGGTTGTTATACACGGGCTTTTTGGGTCACTTGAAAATTTAAACGGCGTCGCAAAGGCGCTTGCCGCACAGTTTAATGTGATCAACGTCGATTTACGAAACCATGGCCGCTCATTTCATGATACCGAAATGTCCTACCCAGCTATGGCACAAGATATCAAAAACTTAATAGACCAATTGCAGTTAGAAAAAGTAAACCTTGTTGGTCACTCTATGGGTGGTAAGGTCGCAATGCAATTTGCACAGCTATTCACCAAACAGGTTAACAAGTTGGTGGTGTTAGACATTGCACCGGTAGATTACCATTCACGTCATGATGCAATTATTGCGGCACTTAATGAAGTACAAAACAGCAGTATTGCTAGCCGTGGGGATGCAGATAAAATCATGTCTCACTATATTGAGACACAGGGCGTACGTCAGTTTTTACTCAAAAGCTTGGCCAAAAATGAGACAGGTCAATTCGCATGGCGTTTCAATTTAGATGTAATTACAGAAAAGTACGATACAATCACATCAAATATTAATGAAACGCATTCTTGTTTATGCGATACTTTATTTATCAAAGGAAATGATTCAGATTACATCCTTCCCCAGCACAGGGATGCCATCACTCGCTTTTTCCCAAATGCGCGGGCAAAAATCATTCAAGGCGCTGGGCATTGGCTTCATGCAGAAAAGCCAGAAGCAGTAAATCGCTCAATTATTGATTTTCTTCAATAAAACGATTCGATTTTGCCGTTATAAACTTAATTTATGTATTTAGGTTGTGATATAGTAGCCGCCGTTTAAGTATTGAGTAGAGCTCAGATGGTCAGTCAATTTATAAATGAATTTGAAACGCTAGGGCTATGGTTTGCGCTAGCTGGTATATTCTTTTTCATCGGTATGGCAATACAGGACGTACTGAAAAAAGGCGATGTACCAAAGTTCGGACGCTACATCGTTTGGCTAGTGTTGTTCTTGGGCTGTTCTGGATTTATAGCTAAGGGCTTGATCCAAGTATTTTGGCAAGGTGCAGGTGTTGGATAATGGCCAAGGCTGAGACAGATAGAACCACTATTGACCTATTTGAAAACGAAAAACGTCCTGGGCGTCCAAAGACAAACCCACTTCCTAGAGAAGTGCAGTTAAAGGTCAACAAGCGCAATCAGATCAAAAGAGATCGTGCTCGTGGCTTAAAAAGAGTAGAATTTAAGGTTTCATCAGAGTTGTATCAAGCGCTAAGTGATATGGCAGAGTCGCAAAACATTAGTCGAAGTGCACTCATCGAGACCATCTTACAAGAAAAGTTAGCGGTTAATAGATAGAAGGTAAGCAATTAATGGCAAGCGTAGGTATTTTTTTCGGCAGCGATACAGGTAACACAGAACACGTTGCTAAAATGATTCAAAAAGAGCTAGGCAAAAAGCTCGTAGACGTAAAAGACATTGCAAAAAGTAGTAAAGAAGAAATTGCTGACTTCGATTTACTACTTTTCGGCATTCCAACTTGGTACTACGGCGAAGCGCAGTGCGACTGGGATGACTTTTTCCCTGAGCTAGAAGAAATCGACTTTGAAGGCAAGTTGGTTGCTATCTTTGGTTGTGGCGACCAAGAAGATTACGCAGAATACTTCCTAGACGCGATGGGCATGATCAATGATATCGTTACTGAACGTGGCGCAATCGTTGTTGGTCACTGGTCTACCGACGGTTATGACTTTGAAGCGTCAAAAGCGGTTGTTGAAGATGGTAAATTTGTTGGTCTTGGTATTGATGAAGACCGTCAACCAGAGCTAACTGAGCAACGCGTAAAACAATGGTGTGCGCAGGTATATGATGAAATGTGCTTGAGCGAATTGGAAGATTAATTCCATTTGCTTTGCACTTGCTGCCCGAGCAAGTTATTCTTAGGCATAGCGTCGTGAATATTGACCTAAGACAAATTATAACTAACAGATTGAGACAGATTTAATGACTGATCACAACTTAGAGCTTAAAAAGGCTGGTTTAAAAGTAACGCTTCCACGCATCAAGATTTTAGAGATCCTTCAGTCTCCTGATAATCAACACATCAGCGCAGAGGATGTATACAAGATCCTTTTAGACAAAGGTGAAGAAATTGGCTTAGCGACGGTATACCGTGTACTAAACCAATTTGATGATGCTGGCATTGTAACACGTCACCACTTTGAAGGCGGTAAATCTGTTTTCGAGCTGTCTGGCAGCACTCACCATGATCACTTGGTATGTTTAAAATGCGGTAAAGTTGTTGAGTTTGAAGACGACGTTATTGAAACACGCCAAGAAGAAATTGCGACAAGTAACGGCATCAAGCTCACTAACCACTCTCTATACTTGTATGGTGAGTGTGAAGACAAAGAAGCTTGTAAAAAGTTTGCAGAGGAAAACGGTAATTAAACTACCCTTTTCGTTGCCAATTTAAGCATTAAGCCAGCAAATAGCTGGCTTTTTAGTTCGCTAAATTTAGCTGCCAAGACACACCAAACCTGTCATTTAACCAAGCAAATGTTTGGCTAAACCCATAGCTGCCAAGCGGCATCAGCACTTTTCCACCTTCAGCTAGCGTGCTATAAACTTTTTCGATTTCTTCCTGTGATTCACAGTCTACATAAATCGACATAGCAGGAGTAAATCCAAATTTATGGTGGAGATAACTGTCCATCGCCAAAAACTCAACATCATTTAAAGCAAATTTCAAAAGTTTCACT
>NZ_NKHF01000023.1 GCF_002744175.1 Pseudoalteromonas piscicida | reverse complement strand
CTCAGCAATGGCATAGAGTCCCATATGTTTACAAAGGAGGGGCCGCTGGTTTAGGTTATGGGACCGCATCAGCTTCCTCAAATTAATATGTTTGATAAATTGATATCGTTATTTAAAAAAGGTGATGACTCGCTCAATGTTCTTGAGTCAGAAATATTAGACAAAGTTGTTGAGGTGTTGTCATCTCAATATTCAAATATCTTAAAAAAAAGAATTAAATCGATAAATCTTGTGCAGAGAATCGATAACAATATGGAAGTAAATTGCTTTGAGATGTCTAATGGCAAGGCTATATTGAGAACCGAGCACAGGCTTATCAATGATTCAGGTGAAGCAGTATTAGCTACATTTGCTATTAATAAGGACTCTATGGAGCCGGTTAGTGGCAAGCTTTGGTTGGTACAAGGTGTTTTCTTTTCTATTGAGTTTGATTCACCTCCAAATAATTTAACTGAAAAACCAAACTATAGTATTTCTATAAGTTTGGCAGATTGTTTTAAGACTAAATCAGGGACAGAGCCCAATTAAATGTTTGGGAGCAACCTAATCCAAACAAACGAAAGCCTGCGAGAGCTGGGTTTCTTTTATCTGGCTTTTAGCTTTGGCGCTTCGCTTCCTTTGGTTTGTGCCTAGAGGAGGAGACGGAAGCTACATTAGGAGCACATGCTGTTAGTGGTGGATTACTGTCGGATCTTCAAGGTGGTAATTTCGGCCACGGTTTTTGGATTGCTGGCATCATGACAGGTGTTGGTATGGTTAACTCACCTGCTAATGGTGCTTCAATGAGCCAAATAACAGGTCGTGCAATAATCCAAGCGATGGTCGGTGGTTCATTATCAAAAGTAACAGGCGGAAAGTTTGCAAATGGAGCGTTAACGGGGGCATTTTCAAGATTGTTGAATGATGACGCTGTGAAAGTAAAACGACCAACATTTAGTTCTGATGATGAAAGATTAAGTGACCTAGTGGCTTCAGCAAATAAGCACTCTGAAAATGGAGATTATGATGGCTTGTTACCAGAAGGTGCAGATGGAAATATATCATTAACAGTAGATCCTACAGTAGATCCTACAGTAGATCCTACAGTAGATGCGAAAATGTCGCCTACAAGTATTAATGTAATTGGTATCAATCCTTCAACTCTAGAATTTTCAACTGAAGCTCAAGCATGGATGATAGGTCATGAGGTTTCCCACATAGGAGATTTATATACAATGTATTCAACTCCGAATAAGTCTGCCTTGACGGGACCAAAAGAATTAAAAGCTAGTGAGATTAAAGCCTACAATTGGTCACATGCTAATGTTGATAAGTTTTTTAGTGGATTTAGACTGCAACTTCATTATAAGCAGCAGTCTTTAAACCAAATTAGCTGTTACAGAAGTACAGGAGCATCTTGTGCGCATTAATTTATTAATTTTTTTAACTGTTGTAGCGAATGCATTATTTAGTACAGCATGTGTTGGAAAAGATTCCATTAAAATTCAGCACGACATTCAACATGATGTAAAAAAAGGCGACTTTGTTCATGTTTACACGGAAATTGACAGTGTGGTTAATGGTGACTTGATCTTTCAATTTAATGTGGATGAGGCACATTGCCAACCTGTTAAGCAAAATAGCGAAGTTAAAAGATATCCATTTTCGGGATCTGCTTCTTCAACAAATTATGTCAATAAGACCTTAAACATTCACAAATCATTATCTCTTGCAGCTTATCAAGTAGCGTGGCCTTGCAATAATCTAAAAATGTTTATTATTGAAAAAAGCTCAAAACGAATCTTATCCACTTATTTGATTGATGAAGCAAAAAATGATTCCGCCATTTTTAACGAGAAGTTTTACGCTTCAGTAGTGGTTAATGATTACATTAGAGGTGAGTTGCTAATTGTTAACAACACGAATGAGGAAGTTGAGATAACGAATATTGATATTTATCCAAATTGCAAAACACTAAAGAAACTAGGTAACATGATTTACAGCTTTGAAATTGGAAATAAAAGCCTGAAGCCCTCTGAGTTGTTATATGTGATTCAAGAAAGTGAAATAAATGATAGCCAGAGTATAATAAGCTCATGCAACCCCAGAGCAAGTTATGACTCCATTCGTAATGGCGAGGTGAAAAAGCATATATTGGAAGCAACTTCCATAGGCCGGATCATGCCCAGAGAAAAAGTAAAAATGTATTAACTTATCACTATAGCTGCTTTATTCCACTTTAAACTCAACTACATTACTGTCAAAATAATGGGTAACCCCTTAGCTTTCCAGTCAATTAATTATTGCATTAGATTTTAAGTTCATGCTTTCCCGTCTAACTATCTGGAGGCTCGCCCATACCAATCACTAGTCTACCTTGCTCTGTCGACGGGTAAACACTTATCCAGCCTGTCTCATGGAAAACCAGTATATGCTTATTTATTTTATCTATATAAACATCAAGTTTGGATGGTGGATGATTTAATGCTGCTATTACACTCATCACATCTAGCCACAAATCAACGAAATGCTCACTACAAATTGGTAGTAGTTTGCGAAGCTTAGATATTTTTTCAAGCAATATCTCAAAGCTATCAGCTTGTTTACTATGAAAAGGAGCTGGGCTTACTGTATAACTTACCTCATATTTTGAGTGTTCATAAATATTTGATATAAAAACATCTTCGCCAAATTGTATTGCTTCTGACTCTTTAAAATCCGCTTTTGCCATTAAGACTTCCCTACCAAAGAGCTTGTTTCTGACCGTATCTACACCAAGCTGTTGATATGGGAAATCTTGTTCACTGCCATAATGAAATCTTGTAAATGCCAGTTCATTTATTTTATCTTGACAGGCAATAGCTTGATTTATAAATACTCCAATCAGAAGTGCAATCCCTCTTACCAGCATCGCATCGTTTCTCCACACTTTGGTGCTACATCTCGGATATAAGACATTTCAATGTTGTTTATCACTTTCATAAAAGAGTTAGATTTTCCATAATATTGATCCGCTGTTACAGTAGCGCTCCATACCCCAATTGATTGAAAAACGGGTAACTGTCAGGTCAAGTCTGAGCTAGTACAACTTATCACTATAGCTGTTTTACTCCACTTTAAACTCAACTTCATTACTGTCAATATGCTCTTTCTTATCCCAATCCATATAGCGAAACTTAACTTTATAGCTTCCTTTCTTAAGAGTAAACCGTTCAACTAACCAATCAATTGTTACCTTGCCACCATAAATATTATGTCTATTTATTTTTACTCTCTTACTATGTGACATATCGAACCTACTAACTATAGTTAAAATTTTAATATCTTCACCACTTTTATCTGTCACGATAGGGCAAATATTCGCCATTTGTTCACAAGAACCTGCGATAAAAGTTTCAGGATAGTACTTATCTGAAAATGAGTTATTTTCGAAAAAGTAATAAAAGTTTTCTCCTTTTTTTAGTGAAATAAGCTCTATTGCTTCGGCCCTAAATAAAAACAACATAAAAAAAGAAATTACGACCCTAATTAACATGATATCCCCCTGGAGGTTCTATTTTCCACATGAATGTTCACGCAGTTACTATACCTATTACTCTTTAAAAGGTTGACTTGACGACTGGTTAAACCGAAATGCTTACTGTATTTAAGCTCAGAGTCATAAGCATTAATCTCCATTAACCTAATTGTCTCGGCCCCAAATTGGCCTGAATATCTAATCCCATCTTTTATATGAACCATTTCATGAAATAGAGTAGAACCTGTAAAGCCAAGCCCCTCTTGTAATGTAGCTAAACTTATATGTACTCCACCATTTTCAACTACACCATAGTCTCTTAGATCTCCATCAAAATTAGGGTAGAAGTATTGTCCCTTATCCTCAACATCAATTCCCCAATAGCCTGCTGCAAAATTTAAAGCTTGTTGATGATAATCTGAATTATCTTCTCTAATTCCTCTTTCAACTAGGTCATTAAATGTTTTTTCAGCCCGCTTATGCTTCTCAACTAAGCCACCCTTTTCAGCATTATACCACCACTGCATTGCTGAGGTGACCGCACCATTGGCAAACTTACCACCGGTGATTTCTGATAATGTACCACCTACTAGCCCCGCAATAGCCGTTCTGGTATAGGCATTACCGAAGTTGGTGGTTTGTGGATTCATAAACCCTTTCATGCTGGTAGTCACCAAGGAGCTGACAAACCCATGACCGAATTTGCCGCCTTGCAGCACAGATGTAATACCGCCAACTGCGGCATGAGAAGCAACGTTAGCTGCGGCTGTCCAGCCACCAGCATCGAATGACAAGTTCCCCCCGATTGCAGTAGAGGCCATAATGGTAAGGTCTGAAATAACCATAGCTTTTAGCGCTGCTCCAAAGCTGCCAGTGACCGCGTAGGTTTTTAGACCTTGATATAAGGTTAATGCCCATGGCGCATAGGCACCTAATGCGATACTGACGGCCGCATCCAAAATTGGAATTTTCGCAATCGCTTTGAGTAGTGAGCTTAACCCTGTGATTTTCATCAACTTCTTCAAGAAGTAACCGCTTGGATCGTTGTAAGTCAAAGGGTTGTTCAGCACATAGCTATAGCGGTTATGACTTTGGGTTAACTCTGGGAATTGTACAAAAGGGTCTGCCTGTAAAAAGCGGCCTAGGTTGGCGTCATAAATTCGACCATTCATATGCACAATATCGAGCTGCTCCACCTGCTCATGGCCAGTAAAGGCACGCATCTGTGTCAATGGAAGCAAACTGCCACTCATTTCTGAGGTAGCGTACACCTGCTGTTGTTTGCCCCATGGATCGTAGATATATTGTGCAATGGCGTTGCCGCTGTCATTGGTCACCAAAACTGTCGAGCCTAACATGTCGCTGTGCGCCACTTGGACTTTCTGTGCTTGCCCTTCAATTTGACTTATTACTACTCCACCAACGTACCAGCGATGCTCAATTTGTGAGGGCAGTGCTCCGCCTTGATTGTCTTTACCACCCGATTGTTTAATTAGCTCATAAGCCTTTCCAACATAATACACTTGCTTCGTTTGTACGCTGCCATTTACAGATTGAACGTCTTTACGGAAGTAGCGATGACCAGACTCGTCGTATCTAAACTCAGTATTGGTGTTACCTTTTGTGATTTTATATGGCTTGTCAAATTGAGTGTAATAAAAACGGCGCTCCCCATCATTGGTGATGTTGCCATGATTATCGTAGGACATTGAATAGCTACGCTTACCAGTTGCACCAGACACAGATACTAACTGATATGGATTGTTACTATTGGTATAGTGATATGTACCAACATTGGTATTGCTGCGAATATTGCCATAGTCATCATAACTATAAGTTTGGTTAGCCAAACGTAAAGAGACACCATACCGCGTGCTAGCGTGACTGACAGAGCGAGTTTCAAGACGCTGAAGACCATTGTTTTCATAACCAAAAGCTTCTGTGAATTTAAAGGAATCACCACCGACGCCCGGCTCATAATAATCACTAATACGATGACGAGTTGTACCACGGATGTCATGTTTATAGTTAACAGTATAAAGGGTCTGGCTTGCATTTGAGATTGTTATGGAGTCTATAAAGGCGCTATCTCTTTCGAACGCTTGTGTGCGAGAAACGCCACCAGAAAAGGTTTGCTTTGTAATACGCCCTTGAGCATCAACACTGTCAATTTTACTCAACAATTTGTTGGTCATGGCATCATAGTTACTCACCAACTGACCGTTGTTATAATAAGACTTAACAAACATGCCATTAGGTAGTGCTATTTGGCTGATTTGGCCATTTTCGTTGTAGCTCGTAATTGACTTAAACTCGCCACCTGAATTGCGTGTGATGCTGGTTTCTGGGCGTCCATGCTCATCAAAGGTGATATGTTTGCTGATACTTGCAGTAGCGTTGGCAATAAGGCTCGCGCAGCTTTGTGTTGAGTCCGCTACGCGGAATTGATAAGAATCGGTCAGCTTACCTATATTGTGGGCCGATTGACTTTTACCGTATACCAAACAGCTTATTAGAGCGTTATTTGCAGTCGCTTTATCAAGCTGAACCGTACGTACTACTTGGCCTAGAACATTGTAGCTGGTTGACTTGGTTTCCGTGCGCCCGTTTACCTCTTTAATAACCTCACCAAACCCATTGTAGTAAAACTGCCAACTGCCTCGACTCGGGTCTTCAATCTTAATCTTTCTACCGTAGCGGTCGTAATGGGTTTTAGTTATGGTTTCTGTAAATTGCCGGTTGGCGGCATTATAGACGCTATTTGCCGTGCTAACTAAATCTCCGAATGCGTTATACTTGAATGTAACGCGATTAACCGTATCGACATTAGAGCCTGAATAGGGGTCTGTTTTGTATAAAACTCTTCCGAGCACGTCTTGCTTTTCATCGCGCTTGTAGGTTGCAGCACTGTAACCATCGTTACTTCCACCTACGTCAATTGTACGCGTTATATGGCCAAGGTATTCGACACGCGTTTCTTTTCCGCTTGGTAGTAAGGTTTTAAATATCCGGTTATAACTATCAAAGTAATAACGGATCGGTTGCGGTGTTTCCCCCATCCTGTAAGGCAGCGTCTTTGTCGCTGGATTATTGTCTTTGTCATAGGTTATGTCTTCATACGCCGTGCTACCATCAACTAGCGCTTTGGTATTTCGAACATTACGGCCATATTTATCAAACACTTCGTATTGAGGAGCAACGCCTGACTGCGTCATTTTATTGTAGTAACGACCATTGACAGAGGCACATAATGCACTACCGCTACAAGCTAAGGTTTCTACTTTTTGATAAGTACCATCAGAAAATACGGTTTCGACAGCCTCACCCCATTGGTTGTAACGTTGTGTCTTTGTCGTGCCATTTGGACTGGTTTCCGTTGTAGAAAAAATCAATCCATCTGGGTTAGTCACCCCGTTATATAAATAAGTCACGGTCTGTCCCTGTGAATTTGACTGAGCAATGACAAGCTCACCTGAACTGTTGTAATCCGTGTAGGTTGACCGTGTTTGAGAGCCTGCTTTGACGTCTGTTTGTTTCACATTTCCAAACGCGTCGTAATGGTAGGTTTTGGTATACTGATTGCTGGCGTCACAATGATTGCTATTAGTGCGGCTGGTTGCAACCCCTGAGCACTCCGGCGACACGGTTTCACTTTCCAGCATCAAGTTATCATAGTAGGTAAATTCGGTTTTACGCGTTAAATCTGACCTTGATTGACCATTTACTGCATATTGATATTGCCTAACAGCAGTGGACTTTAAGCGTCCATATCTAAGCTGTTCAGAACCCGTATAGTAAGTGTTTGTTGTTGTGGTTGAGTGAGCTACATTCCAGCTATCATCACCATTTGAAGCCGGTGTATAGGTGAGGATAGAGCTACCCGTTAAATTCCCCCATTTATCACTGAGCCCCACATCATAGCGGTTGGTTTTGATGGTGCGTTTGATTGGGCGGCGGATGCCATCCGAACCGATTTGCCAACCTTTTTCATCACTTTGGCTAAGGTAGACAAACAGGGCGCCTTGTTTATCCGTATGATATTGCCAATTAGTTTTTGCATGGGTAATGAGCTTGTCACCAGCATATGATTTTGTGAATTTAGGCTTGCCCGTCAGTGGCCATGTTTGGTGGTAACGAGTCGTGGTTTTTATGTTGGTTTGAGGGTCTGTCGTTTCAATTTCATAAAACCCTTGAGGACCACGTCCTAGCTTATCAATCTTAAAGCCAGAGTACTTATACTCTACACTAACTTGCTCTGTTCCATTGCCGCTACCATTTGAGTCTGAACTAACGCTATTTACTAACCACATGCCAAATTTAGGTGAGAAAAAGTTCGCGTTCACTTTACCCAAAGTGTTAAAAGCTGGTAAGTGAGTGTATACCTCTTGACTAGAAAGAGGTTGGTATTGAATATCCGTTTCAACACCAAAGCCATTGGTGACTTTCGTGAGTTTATGAGATGCGACACTGGCGTTGAGCATATTATTACGGTAGTGTACAAAACTAGCGTTGCCCGTCAGCGCTGAACTACTGCGTAGGATATCTACTAGCCCATCACCGTCAATATCACCTACTTTTAGTGTATGATCTGTGCCACTCAAACCACCACCAACCTTAGTTACAGTATAAGCAATACTAGAAGAGCTCGCCGTTTGCCCAGTCCAAACCGTGGCCTGCATGCCATCAGTATAAGTTGTTGGTCTCCAGACGTAACCTGGAGGACAATGTTGCTCTGAAGAAGCCGCTTGTGAGTTAAGAGCTGATGCTTCAACTTCTTGCATTCTAGGATCGTGTTCGCCAGTCCAGTGACAATATCCGTGGCGAAGTACTACTTGGGTATGATTTAATGCGATAATGTCAGTGATGCTATCCTGATTTACATCGGCAAAATAAACATTACCACGGTATTTATCTGTTGCCATGATAGCTGGCAGTATGGAGAGACTCTTGGCTGATTGTAATGGAGTAGATGCATCGCCTGTAGACAGACGATATTGCCAACCTGCATTTTTCTTTGCAAAGACTAGATCAACTAGACCATCACCGTTTAAGTCTGCAAAGCGCATATCGTCGACATTGCTAAAGTCGTACTCAAATTTACTGTATTCGTCAGTTCCTTTACTTAGCAGCAGCTTATACTTATGAGCAACATTAGTACCAGGGCATCCTGCATAATTGTTTATTGGTCTGTATTGAGTTGTCAGCTTGACGATAAAGTCTGATACACCATCGGCATTAATATCAGCGCTTTTTGTAAATTGGCTTGCGATAGAGTAAGAGTGAGCACAGCCCTGGTTTGTTCTAGAGGGAGGGAAATCATTTGCAGTAAACTCATAGAAATAATTGATGGCTCCATAGTCGCGGCCAATTGCGTTATTCGCTTCAATATTCTTGCGGTATCCAAGCTTTCTGCCGGAATTGGTCAACCAATCAGAAAGTCCGTCACCATTGATATCAACCATCATACCTTTGTTATTGTATAGTGGTGAAATCTCAACCGGTGAACTAAATGATAGTTTTTCTTCACGAGTTCTGGGAGTACACAGACCGGGCCTTAATTGTCGAACGGTTTCGATAGAGCGCTCATCAAACCTATCTGAACAATCTAATTCTGAGAGAGTGCGGGTGGCTGGTTGGTAGGCCTTAGCAAACCATTTAGTAGTGGAGCCACTGGTTTGTGCATAGAGAATATCGGTATAGCCATCGCCATTAACATCCGCTAGCTTAAAGTCATTGACTGATTTTAAATTAGAGGTGATCACATCTGTATCACTGCCAGTGATTCTAACAGTCAGTGTTTTACCTGTGCTATTTGTGTATATAAAATCAGAGCGACCATCACCGTTAAAGTCGGTAAGTAATGTTGTGGTTCTGAGCCCTGAGCTTTGCGTTGCCGCCGTAGCAAACCCAACATCGCTGACATCTTTGTTATATTGAAATGTAAGTGCATACTTACATGATTTGTCGGCACTAAACGACGTACACTCTTGAATACTATCTATATAGTCGTGCTTACTACCATCTCCGTTAATATTGTAGTAACGATAAGGCTGACCGCCACGAGTGACCTCTATACCTGAGATGCGTTTAAGGTTGGCCACTTTACCACCATAAGCATAGCCATGTTGTCTCGTATTGCGGTCGACGTAATCAAAGTTAACTTTTATCTTGCCATAAGCAATGCTGCTCAGCAGGTGATAGCCATACGTTGTGTTGCTGGTGTAGTGGTAAGTAATTTCGTTGCCAAAAGTGTCTTCAACTTGTTTAAGTGCCCAGGTATGTGCGCCTTTTTTTGTTACACCAGCAGGTTTGACATAGGCGTCGCTATCGTAAGGGAGTAATGTGTCACCGTAATATTTAATATCGCCATCTTTAGACTCAACGATAAACCCTTTTGGACCGGTATTATCGCCATCATTACCGACGGCTTTGATAGTCATAAAGTTTGCAAGCTCGGTACGATAAGTACTGTTCGCAGAACCATATGTACCACTTACCAGTATTAAGCGGTTACCATCTAAGCAGTAGCCGTCATCTTTACGCATTCCGACAGCTTGTTGTCTGCCGTCGGTTGCAATATTTTTGGTACATCGAGTGATTGCGGATGCAGCTGCTACATTCCAGCCATAGCCTGCGTTACCTGCCCCTGCTGCGGAGCTATATGTGATTGCGACAGAAGGTCTAATTCCACCTGGGCCCTTAGGTAACGCGACTGGCACATTGTAAGTTGCTTGGCCTGTTTCATCGACTCGAAATTCCCCTGCAGTTGTGTCTACTTTAGTTGCAGGTTCAATAGCCCCCTGACCCGCGTAAAGAAAAAGGCCATTGGCAGATGCTAAAAAGACATCTGAGCCGGACTTTACATCTAATCGACCATCACCGTTGACATCGACAAGCTGGTAGTCATTGTTTAAGTTTGAATTAGATGGCAGCTTAAGCGCACGAATAGCACCGGTCTTGGTGCTAATTGAAAGGAGGCTTGCATCATAGGATGAAGCACTATTGGTAAAAAATACATAGTCTCTTGAGCCATCGCCATCTATATCTTTCCAACGCATCCGGTCAGTTAACAAGGCATTGCGTTGCAGCCCTGCTCTCACGGAGTCAAAGTAATTTGAGGTGATAAACTCGCGCTGCCAACGACCACCACTGTAGCTTAGTTTGACGAGTCCCTTATGTGGATATACAAAAAGAGGAATGGCCGGTTCACTGGCAATCAATAAGAATTGTTTAGGTGACTCAATGTATATATTACCGTTGTCATCTTCGTAAACTGTCGGCGACTGAGCAGTGTTGGCATGACCAAATGCTGAAAATAATAACAGCAGGCCTATTATTAATTTTATTGTCTTCATATATCCCTACAAGACCTCCGAAATTAGATATGGTGTGTCAAACTAGCCAAAGTGAAATCATTCGTTCGTAAATTGCGCAATGATTATACCTAAAATAGGAAAGTGAACAAAGGATTAATAAAAGAAAATAAAATGTGGCTAAAATGAGTTGGGCCGCAGGTTCAAAAAGGGAAGGATAGTGCCTATTGATTTTATCTAAAAAAACAACAGGCAATCCACAGTATTCAGGGCTTATTGAAGTACCCAGCTGACTGCTAATCTGGGCTAGAAAAAGTGATCTTGATGACTTTTCGCTATGCCTTTTTGTGCTTTAAAGAGCGTGGGTTACTCTTGAATTGCGTATTTAATATTGGCCTTGAACGCTTCGACTTCAAGCGGTGCTTTATCATAACTATACTTTTGCATGTCAGCGATATGCTGGTGAAGCACCTTCGCGAAATTAGCACGTTCAATTTGCAGTACGTGAACCAATTCATGTGCAAGTTTAGGCCTATTTAACTCATATCCATCTCGAACATAAATAGAATAACCAAATACTTGGGCGTTGTTTATTATTCCCTCGCCAATAAACCCCAGAGATTCGCCCATTGCTTTTAATGCTTTATTTTCGATAGGAAAGGGAACGGTATCAAGATAGATAATACGAACTTTTTCAGGGTGTTTAATGCCAATTTCTTTAGCCAACGCTAGGCCATTTTTGTCCAACGGGTCGCCTATTTCTCTACCTTGCGATTCAATTTTTTGAGTCCAAGTTAAATATTGTTCTAGCAGTATCTGCATATCCATAGCGGGTTCCTTAGCTTGCGAAGTAGAACCGAATAAAAGGGCTGCAGACAGGAAAAAAGGCTTTATTGTCATTTTGAGTACCTAGTGTAAAGAGTGTGCTTTAAATACGACCCTGCATTAATGCTGAGCATGTGAGAGCTTTATCTTTCATTAATAAGGTAAGACTTATCGTTTTATAACTGCCAACCAATAAGTTACCCGATTAATTTACGTATATTCTAACGCTAAGCTCGGTTACGTAATTAAGCACAGTGGGATAAATTAATGCTTAGGGTAAACCACGTAGTTTCATTTTGATAGAAAAATTACAAGCATCAATGGGCTAAGTCTCGGTTTTATCGAATGTTAGCGTAAATTTAGCACCGCCCAACTCGGAAAACCCAACGTGACAACTGCCTTTATGCCAGATTACAATTTTACGCACGATAGCTAACCCGAGACCATAACCACCGTTATCTTTACTGCGACTTTCATCTAAGCGAGAGAAGGGAATAAAAACCGATTCCCACTGTGACTTTGGGATCCCGTCGCCATCATCCTCGATATGAAGGTAAGCGTTGCTTTTGTCACATTCAAGGCTAATTTCGATGTTTGAGCGACCGTACTTATCGGCATTTTGTACAATGTTTTGTATGGCTCGAGATAAATAATGTAGGTTGCCAGAGATGGTAACGGGGTGGCTCGTTTTATTGAACGTGATTGTTTTGTCAGTAAGCTTACTGAGTTTACTTATCTGGTCGTCGACAAGTTCACATAGGTTAAGTGGTGTTATCTCAAGCTTTTCTACTTCGAACTCTAACCGTGCGTAGGCTAGCATTTCATCAATCATGGCTTCCATTTCTACTACATCGTCCGCCATATCCTCTGCTTGTTCGCGGCTTTGGTCCGGTAGCATAGCTAGCGCAAATTTGAGCCTGGCAAGTGGCGTGCGTAAGTCGTGAGAAACGGCATTAACGAGTAGTTTTTGGTTTTCAATCAGTCTTGCTACTTGTGATGCTAAGTCGCGGATCTGCTCGGTTAAATTAGAAATGGCAGAAAAACGTGAACGCTTAGTATTGGCGGGAAGTTGACCTTGGGTCAGGCTCTTGGTGATATATCGCAATTGCAGTAAATCTAGCCAGAGCGGTCTTATCCATAACATGAGTATAAATGCCAATACAGCGTATGAGAGTATCTTGATGAGCCATTGTTTACGGGCGGCGGATGTAGCGGGAGCCAGTGGGCCGAGTTGTAACAGCAGCGTTGAGTCGGGCACTTTGAAAGTTAGCCAAGCGCTGCCCTCGTCGTCAAAGCTGGTTAGTATTCCACCTTGAACTAATGTGTTGGCTTGTTCTGGCAGCCAAGCAACATCATCCATATCGAGTATTTTGATGGTCTCTGACTCAGTTGGTAAGTTGCTGGGGGAAATACTGGATTTAAGTGTATTGGCAATGGTTTTGGCATGGCGCAATTCATCGGGTGCGGAGTGCACCCAATGAGACCAAATAGCTTCGCTTACTTGGTTGATAACAACAATGCTGGCAAACACAGCCAAATAGAGGCTGAGTAATAGTTTTAGCACAAATAAACTAACCCCATGCCGACTTAGAACATAGGTAACCTTTACCCCAAACGGTAATGAGTCGAGCAGGTTGTTCTAAATTGTCACCGAGTTTTTTTCGTAGACGGCTAATGCGTACATCAACGCTCCTGTCTAATCCGTCGTATTCGCGGCCAACAACATGTTTGTAAATATAGTCTCGACTTAGCGTTTCACCGGCATGGCCTGCAAGTGTCTTCAGTAAATCAAATTCATAGCTTGTGAGTTCAACCTCGTCTCCGGCCAAATAGACTTTACGGTCTGATTTATCGATCTGTAACTCCCCGAGGGTGATAGAGTCAGATTGCACTTCGTCGTTTTGCGTGCGTCTTAATAGCGCGTTGAGTCTTGCTAATAAAACATAAGGCTCTACTGGTTTGATAATGTAATCATCAGCGCCGATCTCCAGTCCTTTAACATGGTCAAAGTCGCTGTCTTTGGCGGTAAGAAATAGCACTGGACCGGTAAACTCGCTACGAGCAGCTTTACAAATAGAAAAGCCATCAAGGCCTGGGAGCATAATGTCCAAAATTAACAGATCTGGTTTTTCTGCTTCAATGGCTTTGATGGCGTTAATGCCATTGTGCAGTTGTACGACTTCGAAGCCGTTATGGGTAAGAAATTTTGCGGTTAGCTCCGCCAGTTTAATATCATCTTCAACGAGCAATATTTTGGCCATTAAAACACACTCCAATCGCTTCTGAGTTTGCGTCTATACTGTTGGTTGACGCTTGTGTGTACTTCAATATTCTGTGTAGCAATAACGTTATTTTGAGCATCTTTGAGGGTAAAGAGCATAGATTTTGAGAGTTGGATAAGTTGTGTCGATTTTGCCTCCTTGGCTTGCTCCCAGCATTGTAATTTTTGGTTTTCTTGAAATAGGCATAAGTTAATTGGCATGCTAGATTGCCAAGCAATTTTTGCTGTCATTTCACAGCGTTGCCCCGCTTGTTTTACCATACAAGTAATGGGCTTAATTTCTAGATTGACGCCGTTATTTGGTTTAGTTGAAGCTCGGCTGGGTACGCTGAAAATTATAATTATTATTAAGTACAGCCTAAAATTCATATTTTCCCCCGACAAACACTGTCGCGGAGTAACTATCCTCGACTATCGGGCTATCCGTCATAGCATCATCAAGCTGCTGATATTTAGCATTGAATTTAAAAGTCCATGATTTACTGATTGGATAAGAGTAGGCAAAGCTGACATAAGGCTGAAAGCTTGAACCAGCATCGTACCAAAGTTCGCGGTTGAGGGTGTCGGCTTTGTCTATACCGTAGTAGTAATCAACTAATTGTCTGCTTTTCCACTTAACCCCAGCTTTAATCAATGCATACGCGTTTGGAGATTGGTCAAACCGAAAGCGGTAGCTAACTCCAATATCAGCATTGTAACCTTGGTATGTATTAGTGATATCTGTGAGCCAAGAAGCGCTGATTTTGATCTCATCATTGACCAGCCAATGCGCTAATATGCCACTATCTAGTGCCCACTTTCTTGATTTAATATCATCAATCGAAATAGCCGTTTGTTCAGCAGCAAATTCCCCACCAGGTAGTTCATTGCTAGCGTCCAATGCCATTTTTTGGACGAAAATATTATTGGGATGGAACTTCTCGAAGTAGGCTTGCTCTGCGTTAAACGTTCCGATTAGGCTGAGATCGAACTTGTCTGTGTAGTAAAATGTGTAACCCAGCGTACCGTTATCTAAGAATACCTTGTCGCCGTAGTAACTAACGTAAGGTACAACAACTAACGGAATATTTTCCCCATCATGAAGTGGGTTGGTGATCACGCCAGCTCCAAGAGCGAGACCAAATTGCCATTTACCAACAGGCGTGCAGTCGCTGTCGTTAGCATCACATGGCACTGAGTTGGCGTTTACCTGAGCGCTAATGAGCAAGGCTAAGGCCATCAATAACTTATTCAACGTGGAACTCCGGTTTGGGTTGCGCTTTGTACGGGCTTTTATTATCGGTTATCAAGCAAAGCAGATTATTACGCTAAGTGTAATTTACCAGCCGCTGTACAAATTACCATAAAGGGTAACATTAAATAACAAAACAAGTTGCGAAGGTAACAGAAATACAGGCACAAAAGTTTAGGCTTATGTGGACGCTTAACTTACAAGGAAATATATCATGAACGGTAAAATTTGGCTGAGTTTTGGGCTTAGCGCAACCCTTTGTGCATGCGGTGGTAGTAGCGATAATGATGAAGATAAACTACCAGAGTTGAACGCGCTAAACACCAGCTCTGCACCACTACAATCGGCATCTTCTGAGCAATTTAGTCGATTCATCAAAAACGGTATTTTCGTAGCCAGCGGCGGCATGAACAATGGCGACGATGTCTTAGAAAACCCTCCTGCGGCCACAGACAACACACCATATTCTGGCACGAACCAATTAGTTGAAGGTGTCTTGGAAAGTGACCGAATTAAATTTGATGGCCGTTACTTATTTATAGCGGGCTCAACGAGTGTCGCGTATGAGGGAGAGGAAAACAAAACCTTTGTACGGGTACTAGATACGGATCTTACAAATATCCCAACTCAAGTCAATGAACTTGTGGTGTCGAACTCGGAGTTTGCCAATCAAAACCTCTATCTACAAGATACTCAGCTGATCAGTGTACTAATGGATTACGAGTTTAGCTTTGCTGAAGATATTGCAGATCAAGATGTTCAGCCCGCAGTGAATTATCAAGGCGTGATTGAGTTGGCTTTTAGTGATGTTTCTTTACCGGCACAGGCTGAAGTTGAAAAGCGTTACCAAATTGATGGAACATTGGTCGGCAGCCGGCTGATTGGCGATAAACTGTATGTGATTGCTGACCATACACTGAGTTTTAGCGACTTTAATCATGCGGATAAAGTGGCCAGCTACCACCAGTTAATGAACAGCAACATTAATGACTTATTGCCAAAATTTAGAGACTTACAGCAAGAAAACTCAGTACCTTTAGTGGCGGCAGATAGTTGTTATTTGCCTACAGATGCGACCGAAAAAGACGGTTACAATGGGCTAACTACAGTAACGGAAATTGACATCCATAACCCAGATGATGTCCAAACCACCTGTGTGAGTACTCAAACGTTCGGCTTCTATATGTCTGCAACTGCGGTTTATCTCTATAATTATTCGTTTGATGATAGCACCGATGAGGCGAGTACCGCGGTATGGGAACCAAAAGGGTTGGTGCTGCACAAGCTTCAGCTGAGCGATGAGGGAGTGACATATCAAGCAACTGGTACTGTGGCAGGGCAACTTGCTCAAGCGAGTAACAAGATGGCCGCCACTCGGTTTGATGAAAAAGATGGCGCTCTGCGGGTTGTGACGAGTCAATACAATACCGACATTGGCAATCGCCACCAATTATACATTCTTAAACCACAAGGAAATGAACTAAAAACGGTCGCAACATTGCCGAACAGCCAGCATCCGACACCGATTGGAAAAGTAGACCCAGATACTGGTTTGGTAGAAGAAGATGTTTATGCCGTGCGCTATTTTGACGATACGGCCTACATTGTCACCTTTAGGCAGATAGATCCGCTCTATGTTATCGATTTATCAAGCATAGCAGAGCCCAAAATTACAGGCAGTTTAGATATTCCGGGTTTTTCTTCCTACTTACACCCCGTTGGTGACGGGTTACTATTAGGAGTCGGGCAGCACCTTGGTAATCCTGATGAAAACGTACAGCCCGGCACCAAAGTGAGTTTGTTTGATGTGGCAAATCCTGCCGAACCAAAGCTCCTAAAAGCCCATACATTTGCTGGGGGATTTACACCGCTAGAATACGATTACCGCGCCCTAGCAATGCTAAAGGACAACGATGCCGTAACACGGTTTACGCTACCCATTGTTTATTGGAACACCGAGCAAATCAACGGCTCTAGTTACAACTGGTATATGCAAAACGATCTGGCGGCGTTTGAGATTATCCAAGGGGTAGATGCCACGCTTACCTATCGTGGTAGTAGCCGCGCGGCCTTATCAACGCCAATGGATAGTGAAAAAACCTTGGGTTACACCGAAGCGGATAGGGGACTTATTCAAGGTGATAAACTGCTTTATATCCATGGTAACTACGTGTGGCAGAGTAATTGGCAAACGCCTGCTGACAACAGTGGACCACATTAATCTAACTCCCTACGAATATTAGGTTGTTGTACACTGTTTTGTTGCCAAGTGGTGAACTGTAGCACTGCTTACCACAGCTTCAGAGTTAACGTTACTTTTGCTGAGTCTGTATCAGCGAAACAGTGATTTTGGCCCCGCCCAGCGCGGGGCTTTTTTGAATTACAAGGGTACCGCCAAAACGAGTCACTATACGTTGCACAAAGGCCAAGCCAATGCCGTACCCTGATTGCGATTGAGAATCATCGCGATAAAATGGTAGTAACACTTTGTCTCGAACCTCGTTACTTATACCTATTCCATCGTCTTCAATAATAAGCTTAACCTTGTCATTATCGACTCGGGTTTCTAGTGATATTTTAGCGTTGGCATATTTTATCGCGTTAGATAATAAGTTATTGATTAGCATGCGTAAGTACTGACCTTCACCGATGACCCAGCAAGGTTTTGACGACAGTTTTAGTGTTAAGCCCTGATAGTGGGCGTTATAGGCTAACAGGCGAGCCATCGCATTCAAGTCAACAGGCTGAAGTTCCACGTCGTCAAGGCGGTGCTGCAATCTTGCGTAATCTAAAATAGCATCAATCACTTGCTCCATTTCATCAAGGTTTTGGTTGATCCTATCTTCGTACTGTGCCCGCAGCTCATCATCATGAGTTTCAACCAGTGTATCTAGCCCCATTCTTACCCTTGCAAGTGGCGTACGTAATTCATGAGAAAGTCCGCTGCTTAATAGCTTCATGTCAGTCATTAACCCGGCTATTTGCCGTGCCATTTGATTAAACGCTTGCTCGATATCCTTTAAGTACCATACCGTACCGACTTGCACGCGGGCGTTGAGTTTGCCTTTACCTAGCTGATGTGCGGCATTTTTGAGCTTTAACAGTCTGGCAATAAATGGGGTTAAAAAGGCGACGACAACAACGATAACAATAGCGTAAAATAACAAGGTCATGAGCAGACCATATTTAGTTTGTAATTGCTTTTGCATTGTTAAAATATAGACATTTTCTTGGCTTGTAAGTATGCAAGCACTTACTGAAGATTCGCTTTCGAGGTATATAAACCGCTGCTGAGAGAGTTTGCGGCTTAAGCTCACAGGCAGTGGATAGTCGGTTCTTGGTACAAGTTGAGCGGTTAGTGTTTGGTGCAGTGGGATCGTAATAATTTGTGATTCAGGTATGTTGTCTTTGGCCATTGCGGCAATAATTGGTGCGGTTGTGCTAAGTGGATCGTAGTGGGCTTCATTATTCTCTGAGGATGAGGCGATAAGCGTGTCAAATATCAGACCTGTGATAACGCTTGCGAGCGTTAATATGGTAAGCAAAGCAAACACGAAGCGCCACATTACCACACGTCCTTCGCCAACTGATATCCTTTACCCCATACCGTCTTGATTTTAAATGGGTTTTGGCCATCATCACCTAGCTTCTTTCTCAGTCGCGAAACACGCAAATCTATAGAGCGGTCAAACCCATCGTAATCAAACCCTCTGAGTGCTTTAGTAAGCTCATCTCGGGTAACAATTTTTCCGGCTTTACTGGCAAGTACCCAAAGCGCATCAAACTCATTGCTGGATAAGTTAACTGGTTGCCCAGCAAGAGTAACGCTTCTGTCTTCTTTATTGATATAGAGAGCACCAAACTCAAGTGTTTGTTTGGGAAAGGTATCTTGAGGATGATGGCGCCTTAATAGCGTTTTTATGCGAGTTTCTAATAATCTGCCTCTTACTGGCTTTTTGAGATAGTCGTCAGCACCCATCTCTAAGCCAATAATTTCATCAATTTCCTCATCCCTTGCTGTTAGCATTAATATTGGGATGCTTAGCGACTGACGCAGTTGTTTGCAGACTTCAAAACCATCTAAACTTGGCAGCATGCCATCTAAAATCACCAAATCGGGAGGACAGGCTAAAACGTGCTCCAGCCCGTCTTGACCATCATGATATAGCCGCACTGAAAATCCCTTGGTAGAGAGGTAATCACTCAGCCACTGGGCTAATTCTTTATCGTCTTCTATTAGGACTAACTGGGCTACCACAACTACTCCTAGAAAAGTCGCCAACGCACGGCGTTACTTTTTTGTTGTTTGAACACCCAAGCATATTGCAGCGTATAGCTTGCGAGAATATCCTTGTTATCTTCTAAGGTAATGAGCAAATCTTTCTCAACTAAAATCTCGCCTTGCCAACTCGCGGCTTTTTGCTGCTGCCAACAAACCAGCTCTTTTTCATCTGCATGGAGACAAAAGTTACCAGTCACAGAGGTTTGCCAGGTCACTGAGAGGTCGATAAAACATTGCTGACCTTGTTCGAGCGCAACACATTGCCCTGGTTTTACGGTCCATACGGGGACGTTAACTTCTTCTTTCGCTTGAGTTTGCATTGCCAGTAGGGCTAAGCCAAATAGTCGTTTTTTCATATTTAGCTCCTTAAAATATGTAGCTAAGTGACAAGCCAATGCTTTCACCATGCTCAATTCTATCGTTAAAACTGACAATTGCTTTAGTGATAGGACTATCCATAATACCTGATGCATATTTGGTGTAGCTGACGTGGCCATCGACTATCCAATTTTCTGTTAAAGCGCGTGAAAATCCGAGCTTTATCCTAAGATTAGCCCCGCCTTTGGCATCGTAACCTTTAAATGGTGCGCCACCGTAGTAATAATCTAACATAGCCGAGTTTCGGTATTGTGCACCGACTGCGCCATAAAAGTGCCAGTTTTTGTATTGCCAGGGTTTAGAGAACCATAATGAAGCGTAGCGACCATCTGAATAATCTGAGTTAATCACTTTTGGTGCAACAATAGCTCTAATTTGTAAGCCAAATACATCCCCTGTAGCTCTTACCCCAAGATAAGACGAAGTGTTTAGCTCATAGCGAGTCCCGCCAAAACGGTAATTTATTCGCCCATGAGCGGTTGAGAGTAGGGCATCAAATTCCCAATTTTCTGTTTCATAAAACTGATAACCGAGTGCAAGTGCTGGGTCAAACTTCTCAGCGCGGCCTGGAAATTCGACAAATAGACCATTACTAAAATAGTAGGCGCCATGTACAGTGGGCGAAAACGAGGTCTCGGCATTATTGTAAATATCGCTGTTGTAATTTATCCCGTAACCAATGGCCAAATAGCCGTGACCTTCTTTTTTTGCGTCAGTGCTTTTGGCCTGCGCTGCACTTGCGGCCATAAGCACGGCTGCAATCAATAAATGTGTTTTCATAGCAATTTCTATTAGTTATTAATTTGCTAGTTACTGTAGTGGGTGTAAGCGAGTATAGCTGTATCGACTTTCTGCAAGTTGTATCGAATTGTATCCAGCTTGTTCTGGCCTACCATAATGGTCTGTCATTATGCCTGAAAATAAAGGAAGTCGTTACTGTTTGATACATTTTGAAAAAGTCAGAGACAGCATGGCGTACATACCTTAGTTATTGTTTTATCACTTAAACGAAACGAGGTATTTCTCATGAGAACACTAAAACTGGTCACATTATTGTGTGGTGGACTGTCGTTATTTGGCTGTAATGATAGTCAGTCGACGTCGAATGATAACTCGAACCCTGTCTCTCCTTCTGTTGCGGTAGTTGATTTTCAAGGAATGCTTGAACAAAGTGTTGAAGCGGGTATCCCAGGTATTGTGCTTTATATCGATTCACCTTCAATTCAATTTCAAGGTGCTGCAGGGTTAGCAGATAAAGAAAACACTATACCCATGACCACGGACGCTAGGATCCCAAATGGCAGTGCGGGGAAAAAAGTAACTGCGCTCTTAATGGCGATGTTGCATGAACAACAGTTATTAGATCTAGATGCACCGATAAGTGACTATTTGTCTGATGAACTTTTACAACAGATAGAAAACGGTGACGAAATGTATGTTCGGCAGTTACTCAATCATACGGCTGGATTATATGATTATCTCAATGATGCCAACGGTGAATTTTTTGCTGCAGTATTACAACAGCCAGACTTAATAAAAACGGACAGCTTTGCACTGCGGTTTGCCCTCAATCAAGACGCCAATTTCAAACCCGGAGCTGCGTGGAAATATTCTAATACCGGGTATTTATTGGCGGGCCTAATTATGGATAAAGTTTTGGGAGAGCATCACTCAAAGGCGATGCGTGAGTATATCTTTGAACCATTTGGCTTAAGTAGTATGAGTTATGGAGGAATCGAAAAGGCGTTTGGTGAAATTGCATCAGGGTACTTTGTTGATGATGAGGGCAATGAAATTAATACGCAGCCTTACTATGCCAATATCGGTGTGGCTGATGCACCGATTGTATCGACGGCTAAGGATCTTGGTGACTTATTTAAAATCATAATAACGAGCCCAGATATTCCCGCTAAGGTACGTGAGCAGTTGCTAGGCGAATCTGTATGGGTGGATACTGATGTCACCGGACAGCAATACAGCATGGGTATCTTTAGTGAGCACGTCGGAAATGAACCTGTTTATCATCATAACGGTGCTGAGATTGGGTACGCGACGTTAAATTGGTATCTGCCGTCAAAAAACATGGTTATGAGTGCGATTATTAATTGCCAAGGCTACAACCAATGCAATGCAGAGATTGACAAAATCTCAGATAAGTTACGCGATACACTTTTTGGTTTGTAAAGATAAGGGGCTACTCAGTGGTAGCCCCTCGGATCAATGCAGAAGTTTAAAACTGGTATTTCGCCCCAATAAATGCAAAGCGTCCAACACCGGAGCCATAAGCACTATCGAAATTACCTCTCCCCCCATTAATAAACGGACCTTTTTCATCGAATAGATTGTTGATCCCGCCGTAAATCGAGAGGGTACTAGTATTATTAAGATCCATCTTATAGTTTACGCTAAAGCTATGGGTGATCACCGATGGTAATGCGCCTTGCCAAAGCGACTCTGGGTTGGCGATACAGGTTGCTTCACCTGTTGCACAGCGCTTGTTATTTTTCTCGATAGCGGTTTGCCAGTCTTCATACCTTGAGCGACTCGCTTCTACAGCGCCTTTATATTTTGTACTAAAGCGTACACGCCAATCATTCTTATACCAAGTCAGCGCAATTGCTCCTTTATCTTCGAAGATATCCGTGCTGAGGTAGCCTTCATAAAGGTCTTCGTATTGGCCATCAGGACCCGTACTGGTGATAGAGTACTCAATAACGTGTGTCCAATCGGCTTTCACCTTAAAGCTACCGTAATCGCTAGCGTCATACACATATTCTAATGCGATATCGTAACCTTTAGTGCGGATCTCATCAGTGTTGATGACACGTTGATTGACTTCATAGATCTGCCCTTCTTCATCACGTTTAACATCACGACAAAACTCGTTACTGTCACCGAATGTCAGCGATGAAGCGTAACAGAACTTGATGATGTCTTCGTTAGCAAGCGAGCTTACCGCATCATCAATTTGAATATCGTAGTAATCTAGCGCAATTCTAAAATCCGGTGCAAAGGAAGGCGCTAAAGATAAACCAATGGTGATGGTATCTGCGGTTTCTTCAAACAGTTCGCTATTTCCTGAGTTGGGTGAATAGCCGTTATTTTCGTCTTCAAAAGTACCTTCAGCGGCGATAGCTGCTTGTATTCCCGCATCTTTACGGCAATTGTCATGGCCTGCATCTGTTGACGTTGCAGTAACACCATCACAGATATCATCAAAGCTATCATAGTCGCCGCGAGGAGGTGACATCAGCTCGGTGATTGTCGGTGCTCTCATGGCTCGAGCCCAGTTTGCACGAATGGAGTAACCTTCGATTGGCTCATAAATAAAGCCAGCCTTGTAACTTTGGATTAATCCCGTATTTGCCCAACTGTAATCTGCGATACGAGCAGAGACCTCGCCGCTAAGCGATTTTGCCATTGGCGCATCTTTTAATAGCGGTAACGATAATTCACCGAAGATTTCACGAACACTGACATCGCCTTCAAATGTGGGCACATAGTTAAACGTTACGCCACCATTTGGCACGTTGGTCGATACGCTCTGTGTATCTTTTCTGTATTCAAAACCAAATGCTGAGCCAACTGAGCCAGCTGGCAGTTCAAAAAGGTCGCCGGTGATAAAGCCCGACAGAGTTAATTGTTTAATGTCTGTTGTAATCGAAGGTGTTGCTCTAACATAGTCAGCGGCTTCAGGTGTAATCGCGCCTTCACCAAAGAGGTTAATGGGAATACAGCCTTGGTTACGTGCTTGCTCATCCTTACACTGAATTGTACCGTCTGCTAATCTTTCGGCATTAAGCGCTTGTTTAACCCGAGCGACGTAAATTTCGTTGCTGCGATTTTGTTCTTGCTTAAATTTACCAAAACCAACTGATACATCCCATTCCCAGTCATCCCATATATAGCCTCGCAGGCCTCCCCATGTTCTGATAGTAGTCCTTTCGTTGTCGTTGATGATATTGCCGACTTCAGAAAAGAGACGATCCCACTTTACGCCTTTTGAACTCGCTTCAGCGCGAATAGCCTCAGGCATGTAGGGGTTGTCGTATGGAATTCGACCCATACAGTCTGAACCAAATTGGTTATTTGTTGGGTCATAAGTGACAATCGCATCACATTCATCTTCACTTTCTGGCGATTTTACGTTTCTAGAAGTGTTACGACTGTATTGCAATTGAAAATAAGCTTCTACGCCTGTATCAAACTCATACTCTGTTTTTACTGCGGCTGAGAGATCCTTATCTGGCACCTTTAGCATGGTAAACTGATCAAAGTTGATACCATAACGCTCTTCGTGCCAATCGTCTCGCAAGGTTGTGCCGTCAAACCAAAAACCAGAATCAGGTTTATAGCTACTGGACTCATCAAAAACACCACCAGGAATGGAGTCACTTAGGCTTCTCCATTGCGATTGTTCTATATCTCTCATGCAATGGTAGGCACTTTTGGTTTCGGGGTCATAGTTTGCTGTAAGCATCGCGTTGCACATGCGATCTTCATCGTAATCCCAGCTGCTCTGTTGTTGAGCGCGTTTTCTATCCCAATAACTCAAGCCTTTTTCTTCATCATAGGTGGCACTGACGAACAAGTAGCCTTGGCCGTTGCTAAAGCTAGTACCGTAGTCAGCGTTTATCGTATATTCACGTGCTCCGCCCTCAGTACTTTCTCCTCCACGAGCGCTAAAAGTAACGCCCTCTTTGTCTTGTTGCGTGATAATATTGACCACGCCTGCAATCGCATCAGAACCATAAGCTGCCGATGCGCCTCCAGTAATGATTTCAACTCGGTCGACCATACCTTTAGGAATAGTTGAAAGGCTAACGTAGTTTCCTGAGTAGCTGTTTGAAACCACTCGGCGACCATCGATTAATGTGAGTGTTCGACTAACACCTAGCTCACGTAAGTCTATGGTAGAAAGTCCTGTGTTTTGCACACTGCTTTGTGAGTTGCCATTCCCTGTGCCTTCACTAACTTGTGGCATTTCTTCAAAAAGAATATCTGAAAGCGAACCAAACCCGGCATCATTAAGTGATTCAGCGTTCATTGTCGCGATAGGTGTTGGCACAGAGAAGCTGTCTCGTTTGATCCGAGAACCTGTGATGACGATTTTTTCTACCGCTGGTTCTTGGTCTGGGGATTTAGTTTGTATATTTTTTTTTGCGACTTGCTCACGCTCAATACTTTGCTCTTCAGCGAGCGCTGTATTGCAGCAGACGAGTGCGATGGATAGTGCAAGTGGCTTTATTTTGCTGTTTGGCGACACGGTGATCCCTCTTTCTGATTGTTGTTGATTTATTAGGGCTTGCAAAGTCGGGTGTATCTTTATTTAACTAAGTTGATACCGCTAAGTACTAAGTTCATACAGTTATTACTGCCCCGAACGCTCCTATTTTGCTTATCACTGCTATTCATGCAATGACACAAACATCTATTCTTTGACGTTTTTAACTCTATTTAATGTCGATACATAAATAAGTTTTAAAATCATTGGGTTAAATGTTTTTTGCAAAGGACTTTGTGACACGATTCGAATGTTTATCGCGTTAATTTTGTCATTTGGTCGCTGATTTAGGTATGATTTACATCATGTTTACTCGTAGTTTGAATAATGCAACACGGCATACCCTTCCAGTTATTAGAGATTTACGTTGACCCCGTTGGACACAGTTTGTCCAAAGACGGCCAGGTTTGCTGTGTGCAACCTAAGTTTATTGAAGTACTCACTTTACTAGCTCAAGAGTATCCCGCTGTTGTTCCTCGTGAAAAGATTATTGAACAAGTGTGGGATGGCAACCTTTTCGTCGGAGAAAAGGCGCTAACTAATGCTATTTGGCACCTAAGGAAGACTTTTAAGACATTACGCTCACCTGCTGGAGAAGCGTTGCTAGATGATGAACAGGAGATCATCGAGACAATAAGAAAATCAGGATATAGATTAAAAGCACCACCTCAACCTATGAGCCTAGTCGCTCAACCTGAAAGGGCGAGTGAGTCGAAAAAGCCTATTATCTTGGCAAGTGTTTTCATGCTGTTGTTCTGTGTAGTGGGTGTCATCTTATTTTCTATAGAAGAATCACCCAATTATCAGGCAACCAATGTAACGGATTACCCTGGAAGGGAACTGTTTCCTAGCATTTCTCCAAACGAGCAGTTTATGGCTTTTGCATGGCGAAAAATAGGAAGCCATTCAGCTCTATATCTAAAGGACCTATCCCAGCCAGACAAGCCACCTGTGGCACTGACTGAAGGCAATAAAAATGCATCGGTTTCAGTGTGGGGAGATAATCGAACCCTGTTTTTTATTGAAAAATCAGCTGGCGAATGTGCAATTAAGTCACTAGATATTGTCACAAAAACACAATCCATTCTCTCTGATTGTGTTTCTGAGTCAACGACCACACTCACCTACTCAGCTGAAGAAAACTGGCTCGGATATATTGCCAAGCACAGCGTTTCAGGCAATTCACAAGTCACGCTTCTCAATCTTAATGATAATTCAAAAACATCATTGACCTGTCAATTAGAGTGCCAAGGTAGTGAGCCTGAGAGCTTAGCTATTACGCCTGATGCAACACATATTGCAATAAGTCGTAACTTGCCCAATGGGCATGAAAATCTATATTTGCAAGATCTGACAACAGGCAATGAAACCGTTCTATTAGCCGGCCTCGATGACTTGCGTGGCATTGCTTGGCATCCCACAAATCCGTATTTGGTTGTTTCTTCGATTGCGCATGGTGCTCGTACCGCATACAGGGTTGCGCTTAACGGGGACGTGTTAGGAACTTTACCTATTAGTGGTTTAAGTTACCCGAGTTTTAGTCCAACGGGAAAGTTGTATTTCCACAACTGGAATGTAAAAACTTCGATTATGAGACTAGATTTAAACGGCAAAATAGCAAGCTCGCCGTTTCCGCTGTTGCAATCGCAAATTAGCTTTCGTTACCCCAACTATTCTTCGGTATTACAGCGCTTGATCTTCGTTTCAAATCAATCGGGGTTTGACGAAGTTTGGATGTCTAGCCTCAAAGGTGATCAACGCGTGCAGCTTACCAGCCTTGGTTTACAAGCCTTGCATCCAGCTTGGTCTCCAAATGGTCAGCAAGTGGTATTTACTACTAAGTCTTTGCAAGGAAATCAGTTGCAGCTACTCGATGTAGTAACCAAAAATGTGACTGAAGTAAAAACCACCTTCGAATATCATGGTAAGCCAACTTGGTCTCAAGATGGCAAGTACATTTATGTTTCGGATGGTAAAGATGTATTTAAAATAGCCGCAAGTGGTGATAGTGAACCTGTAAAGGTTTCTTCCGGCTCCGTTGCCGTTGAACACCAAGGTGCATTATACGTATACAAGAGTGATGTACGAGAAATGTGGCTGGTGGATGTGGCAAAGGGCGAAGAGGTTTTATTGTTTGATAGAGCCAAATTGGCGTCGAGTGTAAGTTGGTCTATTTCTGGCTCTGGGCTCTACTATTTATCAGTGCAAAATGGCGATTTTCGTATTAGTTACTTTGACTTTGAGCGCAAAGCGCATAAAGATATTATCCGAGTTCCAGAACGTAGCTTCAGTCGAAGCAGGGGACTGGCGTTTATTGCGGAAAAACAATGGTTGCTATTCACGGGGTACGAAGTCCCTCAAGTAGACATCAAACGTATTGAAATGTAGTCAGTTACTGGTAGCTACATTAAAATGAACAATAACACACAGGGCACTAAGCCCACTATGAAGGAATGAAAAATGATAGAAGTCGGACAATCACTCCCACAGGTACAACTGAGCGAACTGACAGCGGACGGTATGGTTAACCATGAGGTTAATACACTGTTTGCAGGTAAAAAAGTTGTCCTTTTTGCAGTGCCAGGTGCATTTACTCCAACTTGCTCCGCATCACATTTACCTGGATTTGTGGTTAATGCGGATAAGTTTGCTCAAAAAGGTGTTGATATCATTGCATGTGTATCGGTAAATGATGCCTTTGTAATGAAAGCGTGGGGTGATGCACAAAATGCGGAAGCCATTATGATGCTTGGAGATGGTGACGCCAGCTTCACTAAAGCGTTAGGACTAGATATGGATACCGGTTCATTTGGCGGTGTGCGTTCGCAGCGTTACGCTATGATTATTGAAGACGGCGTCGTGACAACACTCAATGTAGAACAACCTAAGCAATTTGAAGTCAGTAAAGCGGAAGTCATTTTAGACGCTCTATGATAGTAAAAATAAGTAACCTGAGTTCCGGATGAGTTTCCCCGCTCTTAGGCCGACTGCGTTGAATTCATGACTTAGCCCATAGTTAAAAGCGAGTGCGATTTGCTATTGCCAAAATGTCTTGGCTAGATAAGGAGTAAAATAAGGCAAACATTAAATGTGATGAGCTATTATATCCCTTTATCTAGCTCTAATGTTAGTTACGCTGATCGCAAGTTACAAACCATAAATAGAGTCATCGAATGGTAGAAAAGCATTCTAACGGTTCATTATCTATAACATATATTTTACTTAGCTTAGGAAGTATTCGTGGCGCAGGGTAAGAATAGAAAGTCTCTAAACAAACGGTTGCGCAAAGGCAATAAAGGCTTTCCTATTGCTACAATCGCTTTTTATGGCGCTGACAATAAAAGCGCAAGCAAACTTGTCTGCGCCATAGTTCCTTATCAAGGTGCAGACCCTGAACCAATTGCAAAATGGTTCTCGTCTACAGACATACGAAAATCTGAACATATCTTAAAAGAGGTGTTAGCATTTATTGATGAAAATGATGCGCAAACGGTGAGTATGGTAGAAGAAATAATTGGTTGTCCGCATGAGGAAGGGGTGGATTATCCAGAGGGAGAATATTGTTCTCAATGCTTGTACTGGAAAGAGAGGGATCGTTTTACCGGTGTAATGTCGCATTAAAATACCTAAAAATTGATTAGAACAGAATCATAAGCTTATACCAATTGAATTAACTCTCTAATTAACTTGAAGTTCTGCCAGAAGGTAAAAGTACTCCGCTGAAGGCAAGTGAGCCTCTCGCATTATCAGCTAATAGTAAAAATAGGTTTGTACTAGACTTAGTTGAGGTTATTCAAGTTGATTGTTGTGGCCTGAACTTAATCGGGTGTGTTTGTTTTGGTGATTCGCGATTTTTCAAAAAGGCCTCGCTTGAGAAGCTAGGCCTTTTGACATAATGGCTTTCGGACTTTACATGCTATGAATGCTTAGAATGGATTGCTTGATTGTTTTGAATAATGTCCGTTAGCGCAATGATTAGTATTTTCCCACGTCCCATCTTTATAAAGTACTCTTGTGACACAAGCTGAAGCATTGTAGAAAAAGTCGTTATTTTGCCTGCCATTATCCCGGAAACTACAGTATGTACCGCTGCCGCAGTTCCAGCTTCCAGAAGCTGATGCACTATACGACCAAACGACATCTGCTACATCTTTATCTGCTACAAACCGAAATGCAACAGAAGGGCGATCTGTATTCGCCATCGCAGAGCAAAAATCAGGCTCAAAAAATTGTTGTGTGCTCGTTCCTCCTATTAGACATTCAACATGAGCTGCTTCAGCTTGTTGAGAATATGTGGTTGCTGCGAGAACAAGTAGTGCGCTTGAAATTATTGTTTTTTTCATTTTATATCTTCCTTATAGTTCAACTTATTATTGGTTTGTGATGAGCTCTAGAATCTAGAACCTAAGTTATAAATCGCCGTTGCACACTCGTTCATACTTTTCCAAGTACCATCTTTGTAAAGGACTCTTTTGACACAGGCCGTAGCGTCGCGGAAAGACGAACCACTTTGTCCATCATCATAAAAAATACAGCCTGTACGGCGTGGGCCACAATCCCATCTACCAGATAATGACGTGTTGAATTGCCAAGTCACATGCTCTATGGGTTTTGATGGCTCAAATTGAAAATGTACAGAGGGTCTTGAGGAGGTTACTCTTTGACTCCCACAAAAGTCGGGCTTCATTTCTTGAGGTGTGCTAGTTGGGCTTACAGCGCACAACACTTGATCTGCTAGTGCGTTATTTGCAAAGGTTACAAACCCGACTAGCGTAGAAGTAAGTAGCAATTGTTTTATCATTTTTCTTTCCTTGTTTTTGTTTTGTTACAATTATTTTATTTTTGTGTGGTTGTCAATTTTACTCTAGCTTCAATGTTGAAAATGAAGGGTGTTTATGTTTTAAAAGTAAACAATGCTGGGTTGAAAAATGTACAATCTGGAGGTGGTGTGCTTTTTTGTTCTGTTTTTTTAAATAGTAAATAATTGTAAATGGCGTGACTTTCTTGTTTTCCTATTTCCGAGTGATAAGAGCGTTAACGGATAAACCTGAGCTTCTGGGAGAGATAAAATAGACCCATACTTTAGTCCCTCATGTAAGCTAAATGGATTTATAAAGTCGCATTCGTAAGAATCTAAAAAGGTCTGCCGATATTGTTACTAGATGAGCATTCTAGCCCGTCAAACTAGCACTCCCTATCGGTATATCATGGTAGGGAGCTTAGACAGTGCATCTTTCATTACTCATCTAGCTGAAAAAAGGAAACTTGATCAGTGAGCAGCTTGGCTTGAGTTTCCATATTCCTTCCTGAGCGTGAGGTGGTTTCCACTAGTGTGACATTTTGTTGGGTGATCGTATCCATTTGCGCAATCGTGGTGGACACCGCGGCGATGCCGTCGGCTTGCTCTTTGCCTGCGCTGTTAATGGCTTCGACCATTTTGCTAACGTCAGCAATGGATTGCATCAATTCCTCAAACGTTACGCCAGATTCATACACCAGTTTGCTGCCTTGAGCTACGGCATCGACACTGTTTTTAATTAGTGATTTGATTTCACGCGCTGCCGAGGCGCTGCGCTGGGCAAGGTTTCTTACTTCTCCTGCCACTACCGCAAAACCACGGCCAGCTTCTCCGGCTCTTGCCGCTTCAACGGAAGCATTGAGTGCTAATAAGTTGGTTTGAAAAGCGATTTCATCTATTACCCCAATAATGTCGGATATCTTTGTGCTATAAGATTCAATTTTACCTACCGCAGTGATGGCATCGTCGATCGACACTTTCCCTGAGTGGGCCTTATCACTCACAAAGGTTGCCTTCTCTGCGGCATGGCTTGCGCTCGTGGCGTTTTTCTTCACCGTTGCGGTTAACTCTTCCATCGTCGCTGCGGTTTCTTCTAAGCTTGCAGCTTGATTCTCAATTCGACTATTTAACTCATCATTGTTGTTGGCAATTTGTTGTGCAACATCAAATACTTGCTCTGCACCACAGTTAATGGTGTTAACTAAATCACTTAATTTATCAAACAAGCCATTCATCGCTTGCTGAAGTATGGCAAATTCACCGTCTAAATGGTGAGTGATTCTGTGCCTTAGATCACCCTGTTCCATCGCTAAAATAGCGCGCTTAATATGTTCCACAGCTTGTTTTTGCGCGGTGATATCTGTTGCATATTTTACCACCTTAAAGGGGCGGCCTTGTTGGTCGAGAATAGGGTTGTAAGAAGCTTGGATCCACACTTCTTTACCTTGTTTCCCCAGTCTTAAATACTGCCCTGAGTCAAACTCTCCACGATTTAGTTTTTCCCAAAACTGTTGATATTCCGGGCTGTTTGCTTGCTCTGCGGTCGCAAACAGTCTGTGGTGCTTGCCTTTAATTTCGTCTAAGGTGTATGCCATGGTGTTTAGGAATAAATCGTTGGCCCATAAAATCGTGCCATCCATCGCGAACTCTATCACCGCTTGTGACTTATGAATTGCATTTAGTTGGCCTGTAAAGTCAGCATTGGTAAGTTTTTGCTCTGTGATATCGGAAGCAAACTTAACAACTTTGAGTGGTTTTCCTTGCTCATCAAGAATTGGGTTGTAGGTTGCACTGATCCAAACCTCTTTGTTACCTTTGCCAAGCCTTCGGAATTCACCCGCTTCAAATTGCCCTTGTTTTAGCCGTTGCCAAAACGCTTTATACTCAGTGCTTTTCGCGTAACTAGCGTCTACAAACAGGCTGTGATGTTGGCCAATAAGTTCTTCTTTTTTGTACCCCATGGTGGCCAAAAAGTTTTGGTTTGCAGTTAAAATATTACCTTCTAAATCAAATTCAATAACTGCTTGAGAACGGTTGATAGCAGTCAGTTGTCCTTTGGAATCGAAAGAAATGAGCTTAGCTTGCGTAATATCAGAAGCATATTTGATGATTTTGTCTAATTCACCATTTTCGTCATAAATTGGTGTATAAGTGGCTTGTATCCATAAAGTATGTCCGGACTTGGTTAGGCGTTTAAATTCCCCAGACTGGTGATTACCTCGTCGTAAGTCACGCCAAAATTCCTCGTATTGATTGCTTTGCGCTTCCTCACTATCAACAAATAAGCGATGGTGTTGCCCTTGGATTTCATTCAAAGCATAACCAATAGCATCTAAGAACAATGCATTAGCAGTAAGAATATAGCCGTTGGGATCAAACTCAATAACCGCTTGAGTTTGATTAATCGCGTTTACTTGACCTTGAAACTCTGCCGATTTGGCTTTTTGTGCAGTGATATCTGATGCGTATTTTACAACTTTGGTTGGACGGTTATGCTCATCCAAAATAGGAATATAGGTGGCTTGAATCCATACCGTTTTCCCTGATTTGGTTTGTCTTGCAAATTCTCCTTCAAAAAACTCCCCGCTATTAAGCTTTTGCCAAAACTCTTGATAATCCTGTGTTTCGGCAAAGGCGGGTTTAACAAATAAACTATGATGCTTGCCTTGGATTTCTGTCAGGGTATAACCCATCACAGACAAAAAGTTGGCGTTTGCAGTCAAGATGTTGCCAGACATATCAAATTCAATGATTGCGAATGACGAAGAAAGCGCGGTTTGACTTGCCCGCATAGACTGAATCGTGGAGAAATAATGGCTTATATCGGTGGCCATAACGAGTATTCGACCAGCTTGCGTTTTTGAAAGCTCAAGTAGTAGCGGCTTTTTTGCGTGTTGGGTTGTTTTGAGTAAAACTTCTATTTTAATGTGAGCTTGACGTTCTAGCTGTGCTATACCTCGCTTTAAAGCAGCTACAACATTCGCTGAGCTACACAATGTAGTCAGTGATGGTAAATCATGGTCAACTCCGTAGCCAAGCAAACGTTTAAATGTCGCACTTGCCTGATAAATATTGCTTTGATAATCCATTTCTAGATAGGGGGTGGTTGCTTTGAAGTGCTGAAATAGCGCAGCATCTTGCTCATCTTCCTTTTTTGCTTTGCCAAAGCCAAACATGATCATACTGTTGTCGCCTATTAAACGGTTAACTTTATCATCTTTAACTATAGTTAAGTTGCTTCACCGCGCCACAAAATAGCCGCAAAACAACTAGCTAAAGTAATATCTTGAGGCAAATTTTCTTCACAGAGTATAAGGGTATAGCCGTAACTCAAATGTCTTGGTAAAATCTTGGGCAATTTTTATAAAACGAGCACTAAGATGGGCAGAGCATTTGAAGTCCGCAAAAACGCCATGGCAAAAACGGCGGCGGCAAAAACAAAAGTAAACTCAAAATACGGAAAAGAGATTTACGTTGTTGCGAAAAATGGCGGCGCAGATCCTGAAACTAACTTGTCACTACGTCGTTTAATCGACAAAGCGAAAAAAGACCAAGTTCCTGCGCACGTTATCGACAAAGCGATTGAAAAGGCAGCTGGTGGTGCAGGTGAAGATTACACACCAGCACGCTATGAAGGCTATGGTCCTGGCAACAGCATGATCATTGTTGACTGTTTAACTGATAACATGAACCGTACAATTAAAGATGTACGCTTACCGTTTACCAAAACTGGTTCAAACTTAGGTAGCCCAGGTTGTGTGGCACATATGTTTGATCATTTCGCTATCCTTGGATTTGCAGGTGATGACGACGAGTCAGTTTTGGAAGCGCTAATGATGGCCGATGTTGATGTCACTGACGTTGAAGTAGAAGAGGGTCAAGTTTCAGTTTTCGCACCTCACACTGAATACTTCAAAGCAAAAACAGCATTAACAGAAGCCTTCGATGGTATCACTTTTGATGTTGATGAGATCACTTGGGTTCCACAAACGCATGTGGAAATCGAAGATCCAGAAGCCATCGAAACCTTCGAAAAGCTTATCAATATGCTTGAAGATGTTGATGATGTACAAAATGTGTATCACAACGCGATTGTGAAAAAATAAGCAGTACGCTACGTACTATTAGAGGAGGCCGGCATTTGCTCGGCCTTTTTTGTATTTAACCTCAGGTAATGTTTTAACCATCGCCACAGGGAAGAGTAAAAGAAGCGATTGGGAGGCGATGTAAAACAGCCAATTGACATGCCTAGCAAGAGGGAAGTAACCTGCACCTCCATTGGCAAATAACCAAAATTGTCCAATGATAGCGTCGGCCAGCATGGCTAGAATGAAGCCACATGCAAGTGCATAGTTCACCTTTATACCCGATTTGATATTTTGAACCAACAACCACAAACCAAAAACGCCGAGTAAGGTTACCAGTAAGCTATATAAAGCACTAAGTAGTAGTGAGTATTTACTTATCCCTGGCAGGTACATAAGTTGGTAGCTGATGAAAGAAAGTACTGCAGATACCAAGGCAATGACCAGCACATGTTTTGAATTGAGTGAAAATGAGCGCCGTAAAAACCGTATCAGCAACCAAAGTAGCAAGCCATAACCTAAAGCAAAAAACCAAATGGAATCGATAAGGTAGTCATGTTTTATTTTGGGATCTTGACGGTAATATTGTTCAAATAGATTAAAATTGACAATATCACCACAAGTACATAGCAATAAAGCAACCCAGCACAGTTTAACGTCCTGATGCAGCGTTTTAGGACTGACTGACAAGCAGATGGCTCTAATGTGCCAAGCCAACCGTAACAGCAGGACAATAGATAGCAGCGGAAGCACCCAGTGAAATAGAGCTTGATGACTGGACCAGAACGAACTACTGCCAAACATTGCAGTTAGCAACGCAATACCGAATAACAGAAAGGCATTTGCTTGGTAATGGACGGTTTGAAGTATGTGATTCACTACAGTTCCTTGTTGATTATGCCTACCTAGAGAAAATACAAATGTTAGCGGCGTTTTTTCATCCTACGGAAAGTGTAATAATTATGCGAGTAATTGTCTCAAGCTGTATCAATTTACAGTACAATCATTTACAGTATTTATCTTGCAGATCTATTACATTGCGACTTTTTAAAAGGTAACTTCTTCATGTCAAATCTTAAACTCAATATAGCGCTTTCATGCTCAGTTCTTGCATTGGCTTTTTCTGGGTTTAACGTAATACAAACTAAGTTAGCTACAAGTCCCGTTGGTCATCAAGTATATCAGCCGTCGTCGCAGCCATCTGCAAATCAGACTACACCATACTCATCAATGGCTCAAAAGTCGCACCACGATGCAGAGCAAATCGACCGGTTGTTAACTCGGATCAATAAGCTTGAAACTCGCTTGCAGGCTTTATCAATGGAAAAGTCAGACCTGCTTTCAGCACAAGCGCCAGAGGAATTCGAATCTTTGGTCTTCTCTTTAATTGAGAAACGTGAACAACAAAAAATTGATGAGATGAAAGCCGAAAATCCTATTTATGGTTTTTACGAAGACTTACCCGAAGACTATGAAATGCGTATCAAAACTGATCCCGAGTACGCAAGCCAGATTAGCAATGAGTTAAAACAAAAGATATTAAATAGTAGTTTACCTGCCGCGGAGCGCTTGGCCGCAATGAGTCAGTTACAGATGAACATGTTTATGTTGAACCGCAATGACTTAGAGCAATATGACTATCAAGCTGTAGAGTCAATCCTCACGATGACTCAAAGCATGAACGACGAAAAGCTCAGGCTACAGGCTCTTGAACTAGTATCGCGCACACCAATAGTCGACGAGCGATTATCACAGTCTTTTGTAAAAATGCTAGAACAAGAGCAGAATGACTATGTGAAGAGCCTCGCGGCTGAAGGCTTGATGTCACAATACTTTCAATCTGGTTCTGATCCAAAACAGCAGCAAAGGATCGCGCAAGATCTGTTATCGCTTTACGAAAATGCGTCAGACCCTAAGGTCAAAGCTATTCTCAAAAATTTGATGGGTGATGAGCGGATGCTGGAAGAGTTAAAGCGCCAATCTAACGGTTAATAAAAAGGTGATGGAGAGCTGCGGTCTCATATCATGATAATTAAGGGATGATAAATGGAAATTGTCAAACTTGGTCGAAATACACCTTCACTTGCTGAGTTGATAGCAGAAATTGACAGCCTAATGAATGACCTATACCCGGCACAAAGCAATCAGTTGTCTGCTTTATCAGAGTTATGTAGCGCTGATGCTCATTTTATTGGTGTGATTAAAAACCAAGAGATAGTTGCGTGTGGTGCTGTCGTTAAAAAGCAGCATGATTGTTTATATGCAGAGCTGAAAAGGCTGTATGTAAAGCCCAATTATCGAGGTCAAGGCTTATCAAAAATTATCATGTCAGAGTTAATTGCTTTTGCCAAAGCTCACCAATATTCAGTGATCCGCTTAGAAACAGGGGTTAAGCAACCTGAAGCATTGGGGCTATATGCACAGTTTAACTTTGTTGAACGTCGTGCATTTGGTCATTATCAGTGTGACCCCTTTTCTGTTTACATGGAGCTGCAACTGGAAAATAACCGAGAGGGTGAGGTACTAGTTCAGTAACTGGCTATTGTATCTAGACGGTGTTGCTTTTTAGCAACAGTTTTGCATATGCCCTGCGATTTTCCTGAAAAAAAATATTTTTTTACTCCCGTGACTTTCGACTTGGTATTTCTAAACCAAGTTTTCAATTAGGTTTTTAATTTAATCCATTGATAATTAAGTTATTTTTGTTCTTTTCAGTATCTGGGATGGGGCGGTTTATTTTTCTACTTTTTTAGCAAAAATATTATTTCGCTACCTTGCTGACTTGAAAACAACCACATTTCTGCCTTTAAATTCATCATATTGCTATTCAGCCAAGTCCTCAATTGTTAAGTTGTTGCTTTTAAGCAACAACTTAACAATATGATATATAAAGCTTTTTACACCTTCCATGTGAATTGGTGTTGCTAAATGGCAACAATATCACTGAATCATTCCTTAATAAAAACCAAGGTTAAAATTCAAGTTATTGATTATTAGTGGTTTTTAAAGTTTGGCATCAAAGTTGGAATAGTTACCTCGAAAGCAAAAAACATTCGCTTCAATGCAAATCAGTGTAGAGAAGCAACAACAAGTTTATATATTTGAGAGGAACTGATTATGAAAACTTTAGCAATCGCACTATCCGCCGCTGTACTTTCTTTCGCATCAGTAGGTGCTCACGCAAGCTCTGAGTTTGATAAATACGATGTTGATGGAGATGGCTACATCTCATTGGGCGAATCGAAAGCGAACCCGAATTTAATGGCGCAGTTTAAAGACCTTGACGCCGACCAAGATGGTCAGTTAAGCCAGTCTGAGTTTGATAGCTTTGAAGGCTAATCGTAAACCAACGTCATAGTAGCAAATTTTAAAATATCTCCCAATTTAAGGAAAAGACGATGAAAAACATTTTAGTAGCAATATCAATTACCGGTTTAACACTCGCTTCAGCAACTGCGATGGCTGGAGAAGATTTCGCCAGCTATGACACTGATGGTAACGGTGCTATCAGCCTGAGTGAGGCTAAAGTAAATACAGCACTTATCGAGCAGTTCAAAGACCTAGACGTCAACGCTGATGGTGAATTAAACGAAACTGAGTTCTCTAACTTTAACGGTTAAATTGCGACGAGAGCCGCATCAAGAGACGGGCATAGTGAGGAGAATGGCTATGAAACTTAGAACAGTATGTGCAACCACAGTGGGTGTGTTGGTAAGTACGATGGCGCTGGCTGCAACCTTGTCGTTTCAAGACATAGACAAGGACAAAGATGGTCAGATCAATCAGCAAGAAGCGTCAGTATCAGCAACATTACTTGAGCAATTCGAGCAGCTAGATGCAGACAAAAATGGTCAGCTCAGCGCGTCTGAATTTTCTAACTTTAAAGGCTAGGAGGTCACAATGAAAAAGTTAGCAACGGTAATAGCAGCCGTCACAGTACTTTTTGCCGGCTCAGCAATGGCAGCTGAATTTAGCGATTTTGATTTAGATAAAGACGGTTTTATTTCAAAAAGTGAAGCCTCACTATCAGAGTCCCTCGCTTCCATCTTTGACAAGCTTGACAGCGATGGAGATGGTAAGCTTTCAGAGAAAGAGTTTATTTAACCTAAACTTGGGATAAGAAGTTGTTATCCCGAGTTTAGATTAATAAGTCAGCCAGTGGTAATCCAAAGCGCCACGCCTCCCCGAGCTCGACGCAATCGTCGGGCTTTTTTATTTAATTTAGCGGGCCAACCTTTCGTTAATTTAGTTCATGGATCCAGCGTAGATCACGTACCCACTTTTGCATTTTGGGAAAGCCCTCTTTTGGGCATGTCATGTCCCAAGCGGTAAGTAGAGGTTGGCCAAAAAGGCCGCCAGTATTGAAGGCATCAATTAATGACTCTCTGGCATTTCTGTACGCTTTTTCGTGAAATACCACCTCAATAGGCAAGTTCAGGTAATCAACCACTGCCACTGACCAAGCGGTAGCAGCCATTTCTTCGCCGTGCATTGCTTGTTTTTCTCGGCCGTTCTTAATTCCATTTTTATATACATCGCCATTAAGTTGAGGACGATAAATGGGCTCACATACGGCAATATGGCCTGCTTCGTGGAGAATATCGCCTGGGTACAGAAGTTGTTCGTTATCAATATGAAGTGTGCCATAAACGGTTTCTAGACCGGGTAAAAATGAGTCATTGTCAACTGCACAAAATTGAAACGGCAGGTCAATCTCGGTGAGAAAATCACAAATTAGTTTTGTTTGTTCGTGCATGGTGAGTCCTTGAACCGATAAATCTCGTTATTTATGAGTGTAACCCAAAGTTATGTTGGTGCAAATTACTCTAAATTACAGCTTGTTATTGGTAGCTAACGGGACAGTCATCGTCATTTTCATCTGCCCCAATCAACACTTGTATAAAACAGCTTAGTTGCAGGGGGCTTGATATATCACAAGCTTACGGTAAATAGTCTTGAATTAATGGCTTGTGTTAACAGGATTTTTATCGAATTTTCGTGCTCAAGCAAGAGAAAGTGGACCTTAGCGGTCGCACAAGCATTGACCAATTCCCAGTTCTTCCCCACACTAATAAATACCTTAAGACGCCGATGAATATTATCGCCACTCGTTGGTGTTTTGCTTAAAACAAGGACCTTGTGATGCAGCTCTCCAAATTACTCAATATAGCTATTCCGATGATCCAAGCGCCAATGGCTGGCGTGCAAAATTGGCGCTTAGCGGCCGCAGCGTCTAATGCGGGAATATTAGGTTCAATCCCTTGTGGTATGCTCAGTAAAGCACAAGTAATAGAGGAAATCGAAAACTTCAAAGCGCATGCTTCTGGCCCATATAACCTCAACTTTTTTTGCCATGAGATGCCAGAACTTGACCCTTATCAGCAGGATAAATGGAAGCAGAAACTGTCGGCCTATTACGATGAGTTTAATGTAGAACCCAATGAAAATTTGGGGGTACTTAGGCGCCCATTTGATATGGAAATGGCCGAAGCGATCGCGCCATATAAGCCCTCAGTGATTAGTTTTCATTTTGGGTTGCCAGACGCTGCGCTTGTTGAGTTTGTAAAATCTTGGGGCGCAAAGATTTTATCTTCAGCAACCACTTTGGAAGAGGGGATATGGTTGGCAGAAAATGGTGCTGATATTGTTATTGCACAAGGAATTGAAGCGGGCGGGCATAGGGCAACCTTTACCGAGACGAAACTAGAATCGCAATTACATACGCGCCAATTGGTGACTATTCTTGCTGATGCTTTGTCAGTGCCTGTGATCGCTGCCGGAGGCATTGCATCTCACCATGATGTAATTATGATGCATGAGCTTGGCGCTTGTGGCACACAAATTGGTACGTGTTTTCTACTGTGCGATGAGGCTGATACCTCACAAGTACATCGCAACGCATTGAAATCATTGGCAGAACCATCAGCTGTAACGAATGTCTTTTCTGGTCGCCCTGCTCGCGGAATTGAAAATAGATTGATGATAGATCTCAGCTTTATCAATTCAGAAGTTCCGGCATTTCCATACGCATCAGCGGCCTTGGCGCCACTGCGTGCCACTGCTGAAGAGCAGGGTAAAGGTGACTTTAGCCCACTTTGGTCGGGGGTTAATCGCCAAGGCTGTAAGGAAGTAAGCATTCAAGAGGTGGTAGAAAATCTCTGGACAGATAAATTAATAAATACTTAGTTAACAAATTTGACACATTTCGAGTTTATGCTCTAGCGTTTTATGACAAGGTCAACTCTGTTGTGCCTTGTTGATCATCACCTGAACAAGCCAATTACCATGTTGAGGTGATGAATTCGTTTTGACAATAATAAACACGGAGTCGTGCATGAAACATTCTATTTTAGCCGCCGCGCTATTCGCTTCTTTTTCTTCGCTTGCAACCCCTGCATGTCCAAGTATTGCCGCTTTAGAAACACAGTATTCTGCGCCAACAATGGAAGAGCGTCGCTTTTCTAGCACCTTTAATAAGTATTTATCTTGGTTGCCAAGCTACCACATGGTACATGATCAAGTTACCGCCGCTGGTGTTGCAACACAGATCACTGCAAAGTTTGATTATGGTAGTGTTACGCACAAAGACTTGGAGTTTGAAGCAGTAGAGTTTTACTATCGCGCTGAGTCGGACGCAAATTGGCAGTACCTAGGCGAGCAAACTACCAATGGTGATGGTAAAGCCTTTATTACGTTACCTGAGTTACCTGCAGGTCAGTATCGTGTGTACGCTGGCGTACCCGCTGATGGCACTGGAGCGCAAGGTTACGTTACGGTTGTTGAGCCTGGCACTCAAGCGGTTTTGTTTGACATCGATGGCACATTAACTGAATCTGATGCTGAGCAAATTGGTGACTATACAGGGATAGACCATGCTGATCCCAAAGAGGGGGCGTATGATTTAGTTCGGCATTATCTTGATTTGGGCTACCAGCCGGTATTCTTGACAGCTCGTGTATACTGGTATGCCAAAGGGACCCGCGGATGGTTAAACTGGATGGGTCTACCACAAGGGTTTTTACGTACATCACTTAGCAACGAAACGAGCTTATTTAAAACGGCTGAGTATAAGACCGCAGAAATTAACCGTTTAAAAGCGCAAGGCATTGAAGTCGTACGTGCTTATGGTAATGCGAAAACAGACGCTGAGGCCTTTATTAACGCTGGGATCCCAGCATCTGAGGCGTTTACAATTGGTGCCGATGCAGGCCATTACGGCACCACAGCCATTACTGGCAATAGCTATCGAGTTCATTTAGATGAGCTTACTACTTACCCTCAAGCAGACTGCTTATAGATCTTCCTCTTCGATTATTTTTAACTTTTAGCGATGAGTATAAGAAGCTGATGTCCAGCTTCTTATTTGCTGCGCTTTGCTTGCTTTGAGCTTATTCTCAGTGTTGGATTTTTAACCTGAGCTTCGGGTAATTAATGCCTTTCTAGCAGCCAGTTTTAGCGCTAACTGCGTGAATTCGCCTTGCCTATAAGGATGTAATTACTAGGGCGGTAGCAGGACACGAGAGCGAAGTTATCCCCAAAGCTCTCTGGCTAGATTAAGATATAATTTAACGTGATTTTTAAAAAATGAGTTTGCTCACTTCCTATCCAAACTTAGATTTATTTACTTTTATTTACGTATAATTCACTAAAATTCCATTTTTCACACTATTCTGGCTTGACCTCTGACCATTGTAATCTAAGGTTAACTTGTTACTAAATTGTAATAATTGGAGCAAGTACATGAAAAGGTTAATTCTCAGCGCCCTAATAGGGTTGTTGTCGGTCATTACCTCCCCCGCTCATAGCGGTGAGGAGCTAGAGTATCCCGTGGTGTTAGTTCACGGTCTGTTTGGTTTTGATAATTTACTTGGAGTCGATTACTTTTATCGCGTGCCACAAGTGATCCAGAATGAAGGGGGGCAGGTCTATGTTGCAGAAGTATCATCAGCCCATAATTCAGAATTGCGTGGTGAGCAATTACTTGAACAAGTTGCATTAGTGAGAGCATTGACGGGTAAAGACAAAGTCAATTTGATTGGCCATAGCCAAGGCGCGCAAACGATTCGTTACGTTGCCTCTGTGAAGCCAGAATGGGTAGCTTCAGCAACCAGTATTGGCGGTGTGAATTGGGGTAGCCGCTTTGCCGATGTTGTTCGCGGCGGAGTGGATAGTGGTTCGTTTTCGGAGCAGTTTTTAGTATCGCTTGCTAATGGCCTAGCAGGACTGATTGACTTATTATCGGGCAAAGCAACTGCACCAAAAGACGCACTCGAAGCACTAGGCGCATTGACCACCGCAGGCACATTGGCTTTTAATCAAAAATATCCCGAGGGGGTGCCAAGTCATTATTGCGGTGAAACACAGAGCTTAGCGAGTAATGGTGTGCACTATTTTTCATGGAGTGGCAGCAAAGCATGGACCAGCGTCTTTGACCCGGCTGATAATGCACTTGCACTCTTCTCACAAGTATTTGATGAAGCCAACGACGGCTTAGTGTCGGTTTGTTCAAGTAACTTAGGTCAAGTGATTAATAACCGCTTCAAAATGAATCATTTAGATCAGGTAAACCACACCATTGGTATACATCACCTGTTCGAAACTGACCCATTAACGGTTTACCGTCAGCATATTCGTCGTTTAAAGAGTCTGGCACTATGAAAAAGTGGGGCCTTTTGCTAATTATTATGACGGTGTTGCTGTTGGCCTTTATTGACAACGAGCAGCAAGAAACGTCGCGTCATGTTCCCCAGTTCGTGACGTTTTATAAGCCGCAACATGATACGCAGAAGGTCCCACAATCCGTAATGGGTGAACCATCGAGCTTACATTGTGAAGCGATTAACAAACAACATAAGTACCAGATTGACGATTGGCTTTTTGAACTACAAAACAATAATCAAGCTGAACAATGGTCAGCTTATCTAGAATTATTACCGCAATGCCTTCATGAGATCGCAGGTCACTATGCTCAATTTAAGCAGGCTTTAATTGAAGTGGATGTGCATCTTAATCTACAGGAGCGTGTTGAGCTGCTACACGCACTACAGCGGCAATTTTTTACGGATGACGTGATTGCAGTTTGGTTTGAAGACAGCAACAGTTGGGACACACATGCATTAACCCGCTGGCATATTTTGTCAGACCCAGCTATGTCTGAACTGCAAAAACAGCAACTCATTGAAGCGCATATCAGTGAGCTTCCAAAGCACGAGCAACTGTTATTTAAAACCTCAGCCCAGCTACATGCTCTAAATGCAAACTGGCAACAACAACGCTATAACGAGCTAAGCGCTGAATACGGTGATGAAACTGCAACTCGTATTCTTGAAGTACAAAAGCAACAACAACGCTGGCAGCAAAAGCTAAAACGTTTTAAGCTGGAGAAACATCGCATTCTAGTCGAGTTTGGTGAAAGCCCAACAGCCAAAGCGCACGTCGAGGCTTTGCTCAACCAAACCTTTACCGAGAACGAGCAAAAGCGAGTTGCGGTGCTGGTTGAATGAGGTTGTTGTACTTTTGACCCTGAAGTTGAGGTGCGTTTGGCTTAGCCAACCATCTTGGAATAACGACTGAATATAACTTTACCTTAGGTGTGATGATGTGCAGGGCGGCTCAGTAGCGCAGTCACCCGACGGGATTCTTTGTGGTAACTCGTAGATGCAATCTAAAGCAAATTTAAGCAGAAAAATTGACCCAAACTTGTGGCAGCTTTATTTAGAGGTATATTTTCAACCATTACAGCCGCTCCGCTTTGCAACACACGGTATGATTTTGAGTCTGTGGAATCCGTGTGGAAAGGTGCTTTGCGAAAAGGAAAATCGGCGCTTATCGCGATTTTGGCAAGGGGCTTTACAGCGCGCAAATGTGCCTTATCAATTGCTTTGGGGTGGTGATAAGCAAATGCAATACCGAGAGTTAAGTGCCTATATAAAGTGTGATTTAACATCGGGATACCAATGGGCAGCGCGATTAAATCAATTAGGGTTTTATTACGTCGATAACAATCAATTGCACCTGTATAACAGTGGCGATACAGCGCAAAGTGATGTAGTGGCAGACAATATTGTATCGCGACTTTGTTTTGTTGAGCTGCCTAAAAATAATCTGGCAATACAAACGAAAAACAGGGTCTAAATTAGACCCTGTTTGCTTTGCTTAATTGGTTTATTTTAGATCAAAGCGATCTAGCTGCATTACCTTCACCCAAGCGGCGATAAAGTCATCGACAAACTTCTGTTTAGCGTCATCCGAAGCATAAACCTCAGTAACGGCACGGAGCTCAGAGTTTGAGCCGAAAATTAAATCAACAGGGGTAGCTGTCCATTTTATTTCTCCCGTCTTGCGGTCACGACCTTCGTATAAGCCCTCTTGACCTTCTACCTTGGACCATTTGGTTGACATATCTAGTAGGTTAACAAAGAAGTCATTGCTTAATTGTCCGGGCTTATCCGTAAGCACCCCATGCTCAATGCCTTGATAGTTTGCATCTAAGGCACGTAAACCACCAAGCAGTACGGTCATTTCAGGCACCGATAAACCAAGCATATTGGCTTTGTCGACCAGCATTTCAGTTGGTGACATAAATGCCTCATCGCTGTAATAGTTACGGAATGCATCAGCTTTTGGCTCTAGGTAGCTAAAAGATAAGATATCCGTTTGTGCTTGTGATGCGTCTGTACGGCCAGGTTTAAACTCGACGTTTACCTTGTAACCTGCGTCGCTGGCTGCCTTTTCGACAGCAGCTGAGCCACCTAACACGATTAAGTCGGCAATAGATACCGCTTTTTTGCCTGCGCGTTTGTTAAAGCTGGTTTGTATGTCCGTTAATGTCGCCAGCACTTTATTTACTTCATCTGGGTTGTTTATTTCCCAGCTGATCTGCGGCTCAAGGCGCAAGCGGCCGCCATTTGCGCCACCACGCATATCGGTAACTCGGTGGCTAGATGCTGCTGCCCATGCTGTTCTGATCAACTCTTGCTTTGTGAGACCTGAGCTTAAGATTGATTTTTTCAGGGCTTTTATGTCCTTACTATTAATCATCTTGTAATCAGCTTCAGGGATCGGGTCTTGCCAAGTGAGTACTTCGCTTGGGACTTCAGAACCCACATAGCGTGCTCTCGGGCCCATATCACGGTGGGTCAATTTAAACCAAGCCTTCGCGAACGCAAGTTCATATTGCTTTGGATCTTTACGGAAGCGCTCTACAATTTTGCGATATTCTGGGTCAAACTTTAACGCTAAATCCGTAGTAAACATAATGGGCGCATGACGTTTACCCTCAATATGGGCATCTGGCACTAGGTTTGCCGCGGCTTTGTTGTCTGGGACCCACTGTGTTGCGCCAGCAGGGCTTTTTGTCATCACCCAGTTAAAATTCATCAAGTTGTCTAGATAGTTCGTTGACCACTGAGTTGGAGTAACTGTCCATGCACCTTCTAAACCGCTGGTTGTGGTGTCTGCACCTTTACCGGTGCCGCACTTATTTTTCCAGCCTAGGCCTTGCTCTTCAATGGCAGCCGCAGCTGGTTCTTTACCTACACAGTCCGATGGCTTTTTCGCACCATGGGCTTTACCGAAAGTGTGCCCACCCGCGATAAGTGCAACCACTTCTTCGTCGTTCATTGCCATACGACCAAATGACATGCGAATGTCTTTCGCGGCAAGTAGCGGGTCTGGTTTACCGTGCGGGCCTTCTGGGTTGACATAAATTAGCCCCATTTCAACAGCTGCCAATGGGCCTTTCAATTTGCCTTTTTTGTCACGACGCTCGTCTTTTAAGAAAGCCTCTTCTGGACCCCAATAAACTAAGTCTGGCTCCCAATCATCTTCACGACCACCGGCAAAGCCAAAGGTTTTAAAACCCATAGACTCAAGAGCAACGTTACCCGCTAACACCATTAGGTCTGCCCATGATAGGCTGCGACCATACTTTTGTTTAATCGGCCACAATAATCGTCTTGCTTTGTCTAAGTTTGCGTTATCAGGCCAGCTGTTTAACGGATCGAAACGTTGTTGACCTCCTGCCGAGCCACCACGACCATCGTGTACACGGTAAACACCTGCACTGTGCCACGCCATACGGATCATAAACGGACCATAATGCCCCCAGTCAGCTGGCCACCAATCTTGTGAATCAGTGAGTGTTTGTTCAATATCTTTTTTAACTTGCTGTAGATCCAGCTTGCTGAATTCGGCTGCGTAATCAAAGTTAGCGCCATAAGGGTTGGATTCGGGACTATGTTGTCTAAGCGGGCTTAAGCTAAGTTGTTCAGGCCACCAAAACTGATTGGTTTTTGCTTCGCCCATTGCTGCGAAACTAGGCGCCGACAGCGATGTTGTGATTGCAAGTGCTACTGCAGACAACATCGTTCTTGATTTTCTGTTCATGGGAGATCCCCTCTCGATTAAAGTATGTCACAAACTGCGTGTTAAACTTTAGTTCACAAATCACAAAGAGAAAATCCAGAAAAACAAATTGGTATGTTCGAAAAAATGAATTGGATTAAATGTATTTAAATCAGCTAGTTATTTTTGGGGTTGGTGTTTTTTGTGATTTTTTTGCATAAAGTATGATGCAACAATATACGTGATACTCGAAGCTCAAACTTAGTGACCTACACTGCTAGGGGAGATAAACCTGAACTCGGCTTAAAAAGTTATTCTCTAGCAGCAGTTATCCCGTACGAATGCGTTAAACTTGCTATGTATTAGGAAGTAACTTCTGGCGAGAGTGATATTATGCCTTTGAGTTTTGGCCTTTTATTTGATGAATTAACTTCTTATCTTGAGTTCAGGCGAGTAAAGAAACCGAGGCTACTCAGCCCCGGCTTGGTTGGGATTGGGTTTACTTCTTCGGGTCGTGCTTGTCGAACCACCACTGAATATAAGCCACTTTATTTAGCAGGTTAGATGGTCTTTTGGTTATGCCGTGTGAGGCATCTGGAATTCTGACCATAGCTGTTTCTACACCTTGCAGCTTAAGCGCTTGATAATACTGCTCTGTTTCTGAGATAGGCGTGCGATAATCCGCTTCACCTGTCAGTAGCATGGTTGGCGTTTTGACATTACCCACGTAGCTAATAGGCGAGCGTTTCATATAATGCTTCATATGTTCCCATGGTTTTCCTGGGAACCAGTAGTCTGCGAAGTACGGATAGAAGTCGGCAGTTAACACAAAGCTATACCAGTTAATCACGGGCTTAGCTACGACGGCTGCGGCGAATCTATCGGTATGACCGACAGTCCACGCTGTTAATACGCCACCGCCTGATCCGCCAGTAACAAATAATCGATCTTTGTCTATGTAGCCTTCCCCAATAAGATGATCGACACCGGTCATGAGGTCGTCAAAATCATGACTTGGGTAATTGTGATGAATGGTTTGAGCAAACTCTTTTCCATAAGAATCGCTACCACGTGGATTCATATACAACACAACATTGCCTTGGGAGGCAAAAAGCTGGACCTCAGCGCTAAAATGTGGGCCATAGTTTGCCACCGGGCCACCGTGGATCTCCAGTACGAGCGGATATTTTTTAGATTTATCAAATCCTGGCGGATAGGCAACCCAAGCTTGAATGGGCAGTTGGTCATGTTTTGACTTTAGCCAAACCTCTTCAACATTTGCCAGTGTTTTATCGCCAAGGGCATCTTCGTTAAGCTTGGTAATTGGTCTTGGCTCGCCGCGTTTTACAATGGCAACATCAGCTGGACGCTGGGTATCTGCCAGTGTAAATGCCACTAATCCTCGGTCGCTAATGGCGTAGTCACCTCCTGAATATGGGCGACCAAAACTGACACTCCCAATGGCATCGGTTACTTGTTCAAAACGCCCTTTCAAAGGCTGATATCCCAGTGTCGTTTTTCCTTCACTGTCGTAACTTACATACACGCCACGGTTGTTGGCGGCCCAAGTGATTGAGGCAAGGCTTCTATCTAAGTTTGCTGCGTAAGTTTTGGTTTCGCCAGATTTAAGGTCTTTGACGTAAAGTAGGCTATTTTCGTAGTTGGTTTTTTTGTCATCATAGCCAAGGTAGGCGAGGTAGCGGCCGTTTGGAGAAACTTTTGGATGCGTATCTGGACCGACCCGGTTGGTCACTGCTGTGATTTCAAGCGAGTTTAAGTCTAGTTTATATACCTCGCTATTGGTTGGATTTAACTGATTATCCTTGTGACGATTAGCCGAAAAATAAAGTGACTTTCCATCATCACTAAAGCTCAGCGTACCGCCATGATCAAAGTCGCCTGAGGTTAATTGTTTTGCGTTGCCCCCGTTGGCGTCTATTTTGAAAATATGGTTGAAACCGGCATCAGTATAACCGGCGCCATCAGCGCGGTAGTAAACATCATCAATAAATACTGGAGGCTTTGCCCACTCAGCCCCTTTTGGTTTACCCGCAACAGTTACAGGTGGTGCCTTTTGGCTGGGAACAAACTGGCTAAAATATAGGCTTTTTCCATCTAAAGACCAGTGCAGCCCTGATGGCCCATGGCTTAGGTTACTGATCTTTGCAATTGCGCCTGTATCAAGCCACTTTACATAAATCTGGCTACTGCCGTCGCGAGTAGAAACAAAAGCGATGCGATCATTACTAGGCGACAACACAGGAGAATAGTCCATATGCAATCCAGAGGTAACTGGCTGCATAGCATTGGTAGCAAGGTCGACAGACCAAATATTACCGACTTTTCTATCACTTTTAATATCCATGCGGTTGCGCACGAAGAAGACTTTGTCACCGTCATTGGTGATGTCTATTTGATTTGCATATTCAAGATTAAAAATATCGGTTGGTTGAAGCGATGCTGCCTGTACTGCGCAAGCTGTACTCGCAATCGCAATGCCAGCGAGAAAGTATTTCATAACTCATCCTGTTATTGATTGTGATTTCCACTATGCCCCTTATGGCTACTTTATCAACTCTTTGCGATGAACGAATAAAAAATTGATAAAACACTTTACCTGAACTTAACTTGAGGTTTTATCTTTGTAAGCAAGCCAGCAGTAAATTCAAACTCGCATCGAACGCGAAAATACTAAAGGAGAGTATGGCATGTATTTAGAGCACGTAAATTTAGTGGTGAGCGACCTTGAAGCAGTACTTCGTTTTTATCGCGCAGCATTTCCTCATTGGAAAGTCAGAAGTAAAGGTCAAGGAGAGTGGTATGGTAAAGCGCGAACCTGGCTGCACTTTGGCGATGACTATCATTACATTGCATTTAGCGACCATGGTGAGGGAGAGAATAGGGCACTTGAAGGTCATCAAGTTGGCTTGGCACATTTTGCTTATGTTGTTCAAAGCACTGAGCGGGTGGTAAATCGGTTAACTGAGGCCGGCTATCAGGTTGATAAAGTAGGTTCACAGCACCCACACCGAAAAAACGTTTACTTTATCGACCCAGCCGGATACGAAATTGAGTTCGTGGAATATTTAAGTGACGTACCCACACAGAGAAATAGTGATTAAAATGAGCGCAATAACTAGCCCAAGTTTGGGCCAGTTATTGCGTTTAGCTTATTGTTGGTAGTTTGACCAGCGCTTAATTTGTTCAAATATCGCTTTTGGCGGTGCCGTCTCTTCATGCACTGTTTGCCTGTCAGTATGCATGATGGACTTATCGGGGCGTGTATCATGTACTTTGTCTGAAAGCCCGCTATTGAGCCATCATTATAAGAGAGAGTTGAAATACTTTTTTATTCATTATTATTTTCTCTTCTTGTTACATTGCTCTTGCAGGCAACTTACCCTTTTTAGGGTCTTCAAGTATAGAGGTGGATGTTAATGAATGTAAAAAGTATTCGTTCAAGATGTATGTTGATCTTCGTTAGACCATTTAAACTTAGCTTAAGGTTGGGCTGATAACTAGGCAATAAAGTGGTTGGTAGTATTGCTCTGTGTATCAGCGCGCTAACTACCCTTTAGTAATCCGAACTTCTCATCATTGACCCACTTGCCGTTAATTTGGTAGTTGTGTTTTAGTGTACCTTCAAGTTCAAAGCCCAGCTTCCTGAGCAAGTGGTGGGAAGGCAGATTTCCTTGGGTTACTGTGGCAATGAGTTTATGGTATTCACATGTTTTTAGCGCAAAGTTGATGATTGCTTGGGAGGCTTCAAAAGCGTAGCCCTTTCCTTGATATTGAGGGTCCACCATAAAGCCGAGTTCTGCTTGTTGAAACGGCGTCCACATACTTAAAAAGCCGTGTATGCCGATAGCAGCTCCAGTCGCCTTTTCTTCGATTATAAAGGTGAGCCAGGTGTTATCTTCTTTGTGCCATTGCCCAAGTCCAGCGCTTAAGCCGCTGTTGAATTTTTCACGGAGTGTTGTTTCATCGGTAATATCCCCGATGTATCGCATCACATCAGGTAGTTGATGTAACTTTACCCAAAGTGGCCAGTCAGTTTCAACAATGGGCCGTAAGATGAGCCTTTCGGTTGTGAGCTGCATATAAGTCCTTGCGCTTTTTTATTTGGCCGATAAAACTAACACACCTTATTGATTTATCAAGTTATTTATTTCTTTAATCAAAGAGATGCTGGCTTCGTTATCACCATGAACACACAAGGTGTCGGCACGCAAAGTCAGTGGTTTGCCAGTTGCCGTGGTGACACTGCTTTGCTGATGTAGTTGCTTAACCTGCTCAAGTAACGCGGTTTTGTCGTGTACAGCTTTGGGCATTGAACGTGGAGTTAGTAGCCCCTCGTCGGTATAGAGCCTGTCTGCAAAGGCTTCAAAAATCAATGAGACACCGTATTTTTCTGCAAGTTGTTGATGTTCTGCTTGATGTGCAGTGGCCAGTATCATCAGTTTGAGAGCGCTTGGGTAGCGAGCAACGGCTTTGATAACACAGGTTAACAGTGCCTCGGATTTCATCATATCGTTATACAGTGCGCCGTGTGGCTTAACGTAGCTCAAGGTTAATCCTTGAACCCGTGCCATTCCTTCAATGGCTGCTATTTGGTAATGCAGCGCGTGGGTGAGCTCTGAGTCAGAAAGTTGCATCGAGCGGCGACCAAAACCTTGTCGGTCTGGGTAGCTCGGATGCGCACCAAGGGTGACGTTATGGTCTTTGACCAATGTAAGTGTATGCGCTAGCACATCCGGGCATCCAGCATGAAAGCCGCATGCTACATTAGCCATATCAATGTGCGGCATCACTTGCTCGTCTAACCCCATTTTCCAAGCGCCAAAACTTTCGCCTAAATCACAGTTTAACCACATACTACTATCCTATTTATTTACTGCTAATTCTAAATCTTGTATATCCGTCACCAATAGATGGTGGGGGCTATTCATTATACAAAATTCTGGTGCTGCTTTGGCTATGGCAAGCTGTGCGGTGAGACTAGAGCCCCAAAATACGGGGAGCTCATCCTTTTTGCAGCTGATTGGTTCACCAAAGTTAGGCTTTTTGAGATCACTAATTCCTACTTCGCTCGGCTTGCCAAAATGTAAAGGCAGCGCAAAAGGAAGCCGACTTAGTGTGGCAGCTTGAATTGCATGAATGAGGCTTGGTTTTGAAAGCGGACGCATTGCTAAGACTTGGTTAGCTTCGTAATTATCAACTTTGGTACAAGGGAGGTTACTGATATACAGTGGCAGAGGGGTCGTCGGGTTGGCCGAAGGTGGGTTGATCCCATAGTGCCCAAGTAAATTGTCAAAAGAAAGATAACTGGCAAAAGCAAAAGTCACTAAATCGTCGCGCCAGACTGGTTCAATGCTTTGGCACTCTTGAGCGAGTTGGCCATGTTTTAATATTTGATATTTTGGAATATGGTGGCGAATATCTATGTCTTTACCCAATGCTTCTAGGTTGAAGTCGCCAGGTTCACTGGGCGGTATAATCAGTTTACAAACAGACGGGTTACTCTCACAAAAACGAAAGAACGAATAAGCTTCACTTTTGGGCAAGATAATAATATTGCATTGGGTGAACCCAGGTACAAACCCTTTTGTTGGGCCTGTATAATCACCATCCTTGATCATTTTTCTTATGGCATGTGGTGCACTTAAAGAAGCACTGGGATCCATGTTTTTCTCCAATTTAATCGTCAATTGTAACGGGTAAAGCGCCTTCTGCTTTGGCCAATCCTAAAATAACTTGGGCAAGTGCAGTATAAGCGGGTCCAGAGACGTTCGCATCATGATTAATATCTACATTATAGGCATAACTTGCTAATACTGCGTTACTTAGTGGCCCGAATGTACTAATTTCATACGGTGCTCTAAGGCTGATAAAAACTTGTTTCTTATCGAGTAGTTGACCCTGTTTGAGCAGCCTTTTTAGCGCTTTTGGTTGTTCATTGCGTGCAAGGCCATGTGCACGTAGTTTTTTGACGTCATCCATACCTCCAATTTCTACAGCACTTTGTGGTGGCGATGCATGGGCCGCGATGACGACATCTGCGTTTTTAATAGCACGGGTTGCAACATCGGAGTCGTAAGCCTGCAAGCTCGTGCACGTTAGCGTAAGTGTATTATTCCTCAAAGTTTGTAAGGCTTGCTCTAGTGCCAAACACTTTTGTCTATCAGGCATAATAAGGTGAATGGTGTTGGCTTTACCTGTAAGGGGCAAAGTACCATCATTTTTTACTTGTGTAATAGCAGCTAACGCCAATTCAGCCTCTAACTTGCGGTGGCTGGGATTGCCGAGCGTTGAATTTGCGATGCCTTCGGAGGCGAATGTGTTGGGTAAACGAGTTTTAAGCTCAGTGATACGGGCGATGGACTTGTTGAGCTGGGTTTTATCGAGCTTTCCATTATCTAGGGCTGCACTTAGTTGCAGCATGTAATGTTTGAAGCGTGTAATATCCGCTTGATCCCGTATGGCTATGGGCATAAGTGCAATGTCTACACCGGCATTAAAAGTTTCAATGGTTGCATCGATAGGGTTAAAGAAATCGCTGATCCCAGCCATATCTAGCGCATCAGTAACCGTTACTCCTTGATACCCTAACTCTTTTCTTAGCAGCTGCGTCATTATTTGATATGACATCGTTGCTGGTCGTATCATGCTCTGGCCTTGGGAATTTACCACTGTGCTTGCGTCTAACGCTGGATATTGAATATGCGCGGTCATTATCATACCAGGAGGATGTGTATGGATGATGTTGGCAAACGGCAATAAATCTTGTTTATTAATTTGTTGGCGATCATGGTCGACTCGAGGTAAGCCCGTATGACTGTCAACATGGGTGTCGCCATGGCCTGGAAAATGTTTCAATGCTGAGATCACACCTGCGGTTTCAAACGCCCTTACTTGAGCAAGGCCAAGTTTGGCTACAACCTCAGGGCGCTCTGAAAAAGACCGCACGTTGATAACAGGGTTATTTGGGTTGCTATTTACATCTACGGTTGGCGCAAAATTGACATTGATCCCCAAGCTATTTAATTCTTTACCTATCGCCTCAGCCACTTTTGTAGCATAGACATCGCCATGCTTTGGATAAGTTGCACCGATACTCATATTGCCAGTAAATGAGGTTGCTTGTTCACGGTTAATTCGGGCTACCCGACCACCTTCTTGATCAATGGCAATAAATAGAGGAAGTTGACTTTTGCTCTTTTGTGCCGCACTTTGGAATGCGTTGGTGAGCTTTACAATCTGATTGGTGTTTTGCACATTTTCGGCAAATAAAATGGCGCCGCCAATTTCATATTCACTGATCAAGGCTGAAAGTTCTGGTGGCAGAGTTGTCATCGGTTCTCTGCAATCGCCACTCGGTTTTTCGCTGTTACCGCAATAGTAACGAAAGTCGAGCATCAACTTTTGCCCTAGCAGTTGGGAAGTAGATAACGGGGCTTGTGCCTCGGTGGTGTTAGACGAAGAGGTGAAACTCATGAATGTGATAGTTCCTAATGTAAAGAGCAAAGATGATAGTCGCACAATCAATAATAAACACTGAATAAAATTACCTACACTTTAACACTGATTTGGAAGTGACTACAAAATGCTTTCGATTGATATTAAGGGGTAGGTCAAGCCGGACAGTGGACACACGAAAAGGAGAAATCAATGAACAATCATATTAATTATGTCGAATTAGCGGCAAAAGACTTAGCAGCTACGCAAACTTTTTTTGAACAAGCCTTCGACTGGAAGTTTACGTCATATGGCCCAGACTATGTCGCCTTCTCAAATGCAGGGTTAGACGGTGGCTTTTTTCGGGCCGATGTCTGCTCTAAGCAAGAACAAGGCGGTGCCTTAGTTGTATTATACAGTGACGAGCTAGAATTAGTGCAAGGCAAGGTTGAGCAAGCAGGTGGAAAGATCAGCAAAGCAATCTTTGAGTTTCCTGGTGGCCGGCGTTTTCACTTTATTGAGCCCAGTGGTAATGAGTTTGCTGTTTGGTCGAAATAGTTCCATCACTTGACTACTAAGCGCTGTAAAGGGGCTTTACAGCGTTATTTTACAGGAGTTCGTCAGGATAGGTAATCTCAGTTTATGATAGTGTGAAACTTGAATTCATAACTATTGTGAACAATAGTTAATACACACTGATGCAAACATTTCTTTGTCTTTGATATGGCTCACTGGGTAGCACACTGCGCGAGGGTAAATCGCTATCATAGTGGCACTCATCGTACGAAAATACCGTAACCAGCATCATCACTCAGATTGGGTTTGATTAAGCAATGAGACGGACATTTTTAGTTGTTGGTATTTTACTTTCTTTGGCTACACTCAGCGCCGATAAAGCTGGACTGTTTGTCTTATCTAGCTATCTATTTTATGCATTAGCTCTTACCGTATTTGGGTTAACCTGTTCACTGCTGTGGCGACGTGTTGATGCAAAAGAAACCATAGAAATTGTTTGTGGCTCGACAGTGCCACAAATTATGCTTACCCGTGAAGGAGTGATCACTAAGGCAAATAATGCCGCATGTGCAATGCTTGATATTGGCGGTCAAATTACAGGGGTTAAGCTAGAAAGTTTACTTCAAGTTAGCGGTAAAATTGAGGAGGTTAATCACGGAGAGGGAGCGGATTTTCTTCCCGCGCTGGTGTCTCAAAACTACGCTAGTTGCATACTAAAACATAGTGGGGATGCAGTAACACCAATACTTGTGCCGATTGTTGCTAGCGATGAAGTTCGTGAGTACCTTTGCTTTTTTACCAGCAATAATAGGGAAAACCAGTTAGCTCAGGCTTTAGAGGAAGAGAAAGAGCTACTCGAAGTCACTTTGAGCTCAATTGGTGACGGTGTGATTTGCACCGATGTGGACGGGATTATCACCTATATCAACCCAGTCACAGAGGCGATTTTGGCAATGCTAAATGAGGAAGTCGTTGGCCGAAAGTTTGACGATGTGATGTCAATGTATCACGAAGAAACCAAAGCTTCGGTGAGTCAATTTCCCGAACTTTGCCTAAAGCAGGGGCATACTATCTGTTTACCTGAGCTCACTTCAATTACCAACCATTTAGGGCTCACTTTTGCAATCCAGGATTCGTTTTCTCCCATTATTGCCAAAGACGGAAGTTATCTCGGCACCGTGATGGTCTTTCAGGATGTGACAGAATCACGGCTGATGGCGAAAAAAATGAACCACTTAGCTCACCATGATGCGCTAACTGGCTTACCTAACCGGCTACTTTTGCATGATCGCCTAGTCCAAGCATGTAAAAGAGCTAAGCGTATGAATCATCAATTTGCTTTGGTGTTTATTGACGTTAATAAGTTTAAAAAAATTAACGACTCTCTCGGGCATGATTATGGCGACCTATTACTCAAAGAAATTGCGAGTCGATTGACGAAGCAAATAAGGGGCTGCGATACCGTAGCAAGAATGGGTGGAGATGAATTCGTATTACTGATTGACGGTATTCAAGACAAAAAATATGTACGCAAGGTTATCAGTAAAGTGTTAGGAAAAATTAATGGCCAATATAGCCTGCGCCAAGTCTCTCTAAAGGCGAGTGTCAGCGCTGGTGTTGCAATTTTTCCTGATGATGGTGATAACACCGAAGCACTACTTAAACATGCAGATACCGCGATGTACAGAGCTAAAAAGGCGCTACAGACTGAGTTTCAATTCTATAATGCACGTTTAGATCATGAGTCGGAACAAAGATTTAAACAAGAAAGTAGAATGTTCGAAGGTATTGAAAAGCAAGAGTTTATTCCTTTTTACCAGCCCATTGTTGACGCCCATACTCGCAAAATTAGAAAACTTGAAATACTTGCTCGGTGGCAACAAGATGAAAAGCTGCTGCTACCGGAAACCTTTTTTGAAGTGGCATATGATAGCGATTTGATCATTGAAATTGGCCAGCAGATTAGGAGACAAGCGCTGTTAGCTGCAAAAGCTTGGTGCCATGAATATCAAAATCTGGTGATCACGTTTAACTTTTCTATCGCCGAACTCACAAATAAAACTGTGATGAAAAATTTTATCGAGCAAATTAGTCATCATCAAATTGCTTATCGTCAAATAGAAGTAGAAATCAAAGAAGCGGACTTGATAAATCTTTTAGAAGCCACTCCTATGGTGATAACTGAGCTAGAGCAAACGGGTATTCGAGTTTCTATTGATCACTTTGGGGTTGGACATACTAGTATGTTCTATTTGCAAAAATTGGTATTTGAAACCATTAAGATCCCACCAGCTTTTCTAGCGACACCGCGGTCAGTAATATCTCAGAATGACATTGCGAAAATGATCGTCCAAATGGCAAAAAGTCTTGATGTTGAATGCGTTGCAGTTGGCGTTGAAACGGCGTTACAAGCTAAGTCGCTCAATCTCAATGGTTGCCATCTTATTCAAGGCAATCATTTATTCTCCCCGCTTCCTGAGGCAGACATTAGCACGTTGCTTAGCACACATATGAGCGTTGAACGGCGCAAATTGGGGCAAAACTAATTTAAGTAGTTTGATAGTTGAGCTGTAAAAACTGCCAGAAACATACGTCAACAAGTTCTCTTAATTCCTCTATTGCTTACCTGCTTGACTTAAAGTCAACTTGAAGTTGTAAGCTAATTAACCAGAGCTTCGGGTAATTAATACCTTTCTAACAGTCAGTGTTAGCGCCAACTGCGAAAACTCGCCTTGCCTACAAGGATGTAGGTACCAAGGCGGTAGCAGGGCGCGAGGGCGGGGTTATCCCCAAAACTCACTGGCTAGATAAGGGAATAATTTAATGCGATTTTAAAAACAATGAGTTAGCTCATTACTTATCCAAACCTCGGTGGATTACTAAACCAATGGTACTGAACAAAAAGTAAGAGGAAAAACAATGCAAAGCAGCTTAGATAGGATCATCAACGACATCAAAGCCAATTGGAGTGGCTTAAACTCAAGCACCACAGTAACCATACGTGAGTTACTAAGCGAGCTCACCGAGTCGTCACAACACGAGCCTTGGCTCGAAAGTATCATGCGTGAAAGGCTAGCAGCAAAAACACTGTACCGAGACCCCAAATATGGGTTTATGTTGTTAGTGCACGCCGAAGACAAGGGTACGTATCGGCCACCCCATGATCACGGTGCAGGTTGGGTATTTTATGCAGTGCAGTCTGGCGTAATGGAAATGACAACCTATAAATCTATCACCACAGCAAACGGCAAGACCCACCTTGTATCTCGAGGAAAAGAAACGCTAAAAGCCGGTGATTGTCGCGTGTTTTTACCAGGGGATATTCACGATACCCATTGCTTAACAGACGACTTTATTCAATATCGTCTAACCAGTTGTGACTTCAAAGAAGAAAAGCGCTCAGGGCGCATGATCCAGTATGTGAGTGAGGTGTAGTTTGCCTCTCTTTTTTAGTTGTGAGGCTTGAAGAAATGTTGATTTGGCTGAATAAATAAAATAAAAAAAGAAACTTATATCTATTAGTTATATTTCGTGTATAGTGGGTGGCTCAATAAGTTACCTATTAATGTAACATTTAGATCAAGTTCTTCTCAGTTTCCTTTCGAATCAGTTCGTCATATATGCTCTGCGATATCTTTTCCTTTATTACATGCTTAGTAACTAAATTTTTTAATATATCGAGGTATATATGTCTAACAAGACTTTAGGTTCAGTAAAATGGTTTAATGAGTTAAAAGGCTTTGGCTTTATTACGCCTGAAAATGGCAGTGCGGATGTTTTTGTTCACTTTAAATCAATTGTAAGTGAAGGTTTTAAAACATTGAGCGAAGGCCAGAAAGTGGCTTTTGACATTGAGCAAGGGGCGAAAGGCCCTAATGCCGCTAACGTTACATTAGTGTAAGTAGCACCTAGACTGGAATAAACTTCCAGTCTTTATCCCCTCTAAAAGCAAAACTTCATTCCGATATTAATACTAAAACTTCATAGAACTCCATTTTATTGACTTTCTTTAGAATTTCGATGGGGATTATTATGAGTTTTGGATTTATATCTTTTATTTTATAATGTTAAAAAGTGATTGAGTATCAGTCCTTGAATAAAGTAAGTCAAATAATATTAACCTCGAACGAGAGCGAAAAATTATTAGACTTTGATTTAAAGAGAAGTAAATTATGGCCAGACCAAGAAGACAAAGTAGTAAAAAAACACGAAAAGAGGATTTTGAAGGTAAACTTGAACAAGTGGTAGGCGAATATCGTCAAGAAAAAGAAGTACTTGACGCGCTTGCAGAAGATTCACCCGAGTATAGCGAGCAAAAAAGTAAGTGTGATAAGCTCTTTGCTCGTGCTGAACGTTTCATCAATAGACAGTCTTAAGACTCATAAACTTCAACATTAAAGCAAATGACAAGGCATGTATCTGCCTTTAATCCCGCTTTAAATTTACTTACCTGAGTTGCAAAGTTCAAGGAATGAACCAAAAGCTAATATAGCAAAATTAGCGTTTATCTTAACTAATTCATCTGAACAAACCCTACATTAGTTCGCTCATCTAAACCACTTCTTTGTTTGTCTAAATAAGGGGAGTGGATCATAGCTACACTAGTTTTTTATACACTACCCTCTGACTCCATGACCAAAATTCTCGCCTCGCCACGAGGGCGCGCAATATGCTCAGAGCCAATTGATGCATAAAAAATATGACCTGTGTGCAAAATAGGGCAAGTTAGTGGTGGGTGTCAGCGATTTCTATGTGAGAGAAAGGGTAGTTTTTACGTCAATAACATCAAGTCGATCAGCGAATAACCTAAGTCGATCGCTCAATAACATTTTTGGCAAAAGTGATCGGCATCAATGTTATTTGGTGATCGCGATGCATGAAAATATGCATGTGCATATTGCTGGGCAAAAGCGCTATGCAATAACAGAACTGTTGATAAAGATAATGCTCAGTCTGGATTTATTTGGTTCGGCCATCCTAAGTATTAAAACGTAAATATTCAGGAATGACCTGTTGCTTTAAATTTGGGTAAATTTGTTGGCTGTAAAGTGTTTTTTTTGTTATTGTTTTTTACCCATTAGGGTGATTGCTAATAAGGAAATTATATAATGAAATTTAAAATGTTACTCGCTGCTAGTGCACTATTTAGCAGTTCCTTTGTTAATGCTGCAGAAACGGCCACTATTGGTGAAGCCGAAATTTTGGATATTCATCAAATTTATTACTCAAACCCTACACTTGTCGAAATATCTTCGTTAAATATGCGCTCAACGACTAAAGCGGATTTAACACGTTTGACAGCTTCAATTGATAGCGTTAAATCTGACCTACAAGCGCAATATGGTTTATCAAGAACTGAGCTTGAATCAATATTGACAGATGGAGTACTTCACCTAGAACAGACCAATTGGAGCTCTGAGCACTTTGAACGCAGGGAGGATGCTCCAGAGGTAGAGCGTATTACGGTTAATTGTATTGATGCATGTGAGAGGGCTCTTCGCGAAGGAAGCTTTGGTGATTGGGCTGACACTGCCGCTGCTCATGCAGGGGTGCAATATGGTTCGTCATTTAATGTTTCTTATGGAGACGGAGGAGTACACCAATACTATCGTACAACACCTATGTTTCGAGCTATAGAGCATCTAGCCCTCCGGCCAGTAAGAAAGGTAATCTATGAAGGTTTGGTTCGACAACCAGGTAATAAAGACAACGATATTTAACGTTTAAAATACTAGCGGCTGCCACAAGCCGCTTACCACTTAAATTTATGAGCATAAAAGGTAATGCTGATCGAAACTACTTTACTCATACGGTGTGGGCATTTTTTTAAGGTGATGTAAGAGGTGAGCACATTTCTCATTACATAGCTGAGTAGATTCCCTGCGCTTGTATTCTTGGCATAACGCCACATAGGGTTTGTAAAAAGGCTCTAACACTCGCCTCTTTTCTGATCTAAAATCGACTACTTTGTCACTACCGACTTGTTAACTATGTCATTATTTAGTCGCTCCTGAAATCAATTTAATTTATTGATATGCTTATTTATCCAATCTTGGTAATAAGATACACGCGTTAATACTGCTGTTGAACCGTATTTACCTAAAGTATAACTTTCCAAATCGCCTTCAATTTCTCTCCATGCAGCTAATCCAACCAATACCGGTGTTGACCCTTGATAAATGATTGCTGCGCCGCCGCTATCTCCAGAGCCTATGGTGCCCTCTAACGGTAGCGCATCGGCTCCTTGTTCGAAGGTAAATCTGAGCCAGTGGGCTTTTGCTTCTGTGATCACGTTGTTGTAAACATGCATTTGATAGTCGTCTTGAGTGAACGCCCAATCTGAGAAAAATTTGGTGACTTGATACCATGCATAGGTCGTTAGGCTTGGTCCCTCAGAGTCGTGCTCTTCACCCGTTATCCCCGTTCCGATAGCGCCGCGACCAAATCCAGTTATTTCCATGCCTAACTCTTCATTTCCTTCATATATAGCGATGGGTTGAATGTGTGTTACAGGCTTGCTTAAGCGAATTAACGCAATGTCTTTCGCGTTATTTAATTGTTCCATAAGTGGTGCCGGGTCGCCTTCACTCCAATCACCTTCTACCTTTTTGTAATCCGGATGAATAATGATTTGTGCAATTTGATTTTCAACACCATGCACCATGATAGGTTTGTCTTGATAGTCATACATAAACGTATAAATGACGTGAGCTGGTGCCAATAACCAATGTTTATCGATTAACACTGAACCGCCTTGAAATGGCATATCAACATAAAACTGGGGGATGCTGTTAACTTTATACAAATCAGGGTCAACATCATGTCTTTTGACAACCGCATGGTTCTGAAAAGAGGCAAATATGAGCAAAAAAATGGCAAGGTATTTCATCACTATTCCTTATTTATTATGTTGTTATTATTTCCAAAGTGGCCAATAAATCATCATACTGAAACTTTCTTTTCAATGCATTAATAAATGTACCTGTTTTCTATAGTGCACTTTTCCTCAAAAACATCTGTACAAGTACAAAATTAAAAGAAGTAAAAACAATTATTTATTGTTCGTCTTTGCTGTTAATCCAATCAAGTTTTAAACCCAGCTACACTCTTGACCTCAAGTTGACTTCAAGTAGTAAAGTTAATGCATTCAGACATGGCGCAATGGTAGGAGTGGTAACACATGTTAGAAGGCACCTCAAACGCAGAAGATACGGCAGCACAGGGAACTGGACCAAAGCTGATTTTATTTTGTTTGGCTATGGTACTTATTCTACCCACACTCGGAATGAGTAGCATCAATGTATTATTGCCAACACTTGCTGAGGTGTTTGGAGCTGCTCAGGCTCGGGTCAACTGGGTGGTGGTGGCTTATTTGCTTGCGGTGACTTCGTGTATTCTTGGTGCCGGTGCCATTGGAGATCGTATCGGCCGTAAAAGATCGTTACGCATAGGAGTCGTTATATTTGGCGTGGCATCTGTTGCCGCGGGGCTGAGCGTAAACCTTTGGATGTTGATTGCCGCTAGGCTGTTACAAGGTGTGGGCGCGGCGTTATTACTCTCTCAAGTATTTGCGCTTGCAAGCTCTGTGATGCCAAAGGGCAAAGAGGGTTTGGCGATGGGGTTGCTCGGGTCTACCGCTGCGATTGGTACAGCACTTGGGCCCTTGCTTAGTGGCGCTATTTTAGAATGGCTATCGTGGCAGTTTACTTTTGCAGTATTGGTGCTGCTAGGCGGCGTAGCCTACTGGTTAATGATAAAGTGTCTGCCAGACGATGTAGTAAACTCAAGTGGCTCGCAGCGCTTTGATGGAATGGGAAGCCTGTGGTTATTGGTTGCATGTTTGTTTTACGTGTTGGCTATGCCATCGAGTAGCTCGTTCAATACGGCCTTACATAGCGTATTTTTCTTGTTCGCTATGGTTTTTATTTATTGTTTTGTACGCAGTCAAAAGCGCACTCAGTTTCCATTGGTGAGTTTGGTTTTTCTTCAGCATAAGTTACGTAATACTTCATTCATAGTGAGTTTTATAGTGGATGCCATCGCGATGTCGACTTTGGTTGTGGGGCCTTTTTACTTAACGTATGCATTAGAGCTAAGCCCTGTGGCCGTTGGAGTTATCGTGTCGATTGGACCGTTTATTGCAGCTGTTGCTGGTTATCCTTCAGGCGAGGTGGTTGATCGTTGTGGTATCGCGTTTGCCATGCTTTTAGGCTTACTGATGATATTTATTGGCACCCTAAGTTTTGCTCTCTTACCCTCACAATGTGGTCTGTATGGCTATATTATTGCGTTGTTGGTGTTAACACCTGGGAGGCAGTTGTTTCTTGCCGCGCATCATACTTTTGTAATGACAACGGTTGCAGAAAATGAAAAGGGCATGGCATCGGGTTTAATCAACCTCAGTAAAAACCTAGGGTTGATGACTGGAGCTTCGTTACTGGCGGGGGTATTTAGTACACTGCTGCAAGCACAAAGTGCAGCGCTGGCAAGCCTCTCACAGCTGAACATGGCATTTTCAATGACCTTTTTACTCGCGGCACTGTTTATATTATTTTCGCTTGTTGTCGTATTTTTTCATAGTCGCAAGCAAGCGTTTTAGCCTTTATAGCTTGCAATGTTTTTTTCAACTTTTTTCAAACTTAAGGTTTTCTTAATTTTCGCTTTTTAAAGTTATTACATCAAAACGGAAAAGGTGTGAAAACGATGGGCGAAGCACTACAAACATTTAATACGCCAAGCCGGCTTAGATGGGCAAATAAAACGAGCGCTGCTCGCGAAGAGTTAGAGCACGCGATCCACAGAGGATTTGCCCACGCTTTCGGTGCGGATATTCATGAATATTATCCGCTTTTGAGTCACCTAAATTACCGTCAAACGGATTGCTTTTTAGGTCTTAGGTTCGCAACCAAAGAACCTTTGTTCGTGGAACAATATCTTAATCACCCCATCGAGCAATGCTTGTCTATGGTTGCCAAGCGCAGTCACATCGCTGAGCTTGGTAACTTGTTCTCAACTGGGCGCATGGCAACACTTGGTCATTTTATTGTACTAACCCAAGCCTTACTTGAAAGCGATGTCCGCTATTTAGTCTTTACGGCAACTAAACAGGTTCGTGCACTAATGAAGCTATGCCAAGTCGAGGTCAATAAGATCTCTTTGGCACATGACACCATCGCCTCAGCCAAAGATTATGGCAGTTATTATGAATGTGCGCCTATGGTGTGTTCCGTTGACTTACAACAAGCCCTGCAAGTGATCACCAGCACCGAAGTGTATCAACACTTATTACAAGGACTTAATGTTGAAGTGGCGAGTTTAAAAGAGGCGTTTTTATATGTGTAATTTCTTAAAAAAGCTGCCACATCAAAATCATGATGTGATTTTACAGCAAGAGCAAACTCGTCTTACTTTCGCTGAAGTCAAGGCGTATACGCAGGTGCTAGCTCAGCGCTTTATCTTGATGAAAGGAGAAGGGGTTGCGGTTTCTTTAGACAACTCGATTGCTTGGTTGGTCGTTGACTTTGCATTGTTACAAGCGAATAAAGTGTCTATTCCAGTACCCCATTTTTTTACTACCGCACAAATCGAGCACACTTTAGAACAATCAAAAGCGAATTGGTTAGTCAGTGATACAAAGCTGAAAAACAGAGCTGAATTTGCGGTGTTAGATGTTCATGGGCAAGCAATTTATCTCTACCAAATTGAACGTGAAAATACCGCGCAATACTTCCCAAAAACGCAAAAAATCACCTATACCTCAGGTTCGACGGGAGCGCCAAAAGGGGTATGCCTGTCCTACGAAAACCAGTTAGTTGTAGCCAGTAGCTTATGTGAGGTCATCGGATTACAACGGCCTAAACATCTGTGTTTACTGCCACTTTCTGTGTTACTTGAAAACATTGCCGGTGTTTATGCTCCACTGTTGAGTGGCGGTATGGTTGAGGTTGTTGGGCTCGAATCTCTGGGGTTCTCCGGCAGCCAACTCTTATATCCACACAAGTTGCTGCAAAAAATAAGCGCAGCACAGCCCAATAGCCTGATCTTAGTTCCTGAGTTACTCCGCTGCTTAATTAGTGCCGCTCAGCAAGGCTGGCAACCTCCAAGCAGCTTACGGTTTATTGCGGTAGGCGGTGCTAAGGTGGATCCTGAACTGTTGCAACAAGCTAAGCAGTTGGGGCTACCTGTATTTCAGGGATACGGCTTGTCTGAGTCAGGCTCCGTTGTGGCTCTTAATATCGGTGAGCAAGATGGTAGCGTGGGCAAGCTACTGCCTCATCTTCAAGCCCGCATAGTGGCAGGTGAGTTGCAGATCAAAGGGAACAACTTTTTAGGCTACCTAGGTGGTGATGCCATGGAGCGAAATAGTTGGTTGAAGACGGGTGATAGGGTGTCGCAACAGGGGCAACATTTTATTGTTGAAGGGCGTTTAAAAAATGTTCTCATCAATAGTTTTGGCCGCAACATTTCTCCCGAATGGCCAGAGTCTGTTCTGCTTGCTTATGTACCTTTACTGCAATGTGTTGTGGTGGGAGATGGCAAGCCGTTTTTAACCGCACTAATTTACACCCCACCAGAGTTAAAGGCTGCGGTTATTGACAACGCCATTGAGCTTGCCAACCAGCAACTCCCAGATTACGCCCAAATAAAAGCTTATGTGCGTGTGATAGAAGCTTTTTCAGTAAACAACGGCATGCTTACTGCCAATGGCAGACCAAAGCGCGAGGCTATTTTAACCAACTTTGCACAACAAATTTCGATGCTTTACACCCAGAATCACAATGAGGTAGCAGTGCTTGAGCCTGCGCCCTCAATTTAAAAGGAACACAACGATGAGCAACTTTTACCAAACACTACAAGCCGAAACCGAGCAGGCACGCCAATACTTACTGAGCGCGCCGATCATTGATGATGTCTTTCATGGGCAAATCACCAAGGGGCAGTATGTTTCTTTCTTGCAGCAGGCGTTCCACCACGTTAAACACACAGTCCCACTTCTTATGGCATGCGGGGCAAGGTTAGATGATAGCAAAGAGTGGTTACGAGAAGCGATTGGTCATTACATTGAAGAAGAAATGGGGCATCAAGAGTGGATCTTGAACGATATTGCAGCCTGTGGAGTCGATAAAGAAGTTATCCGCCACAGTACCCCAAGTTTTGCGACAGAAATGATGGTGTCTTATGCCTACGATAGTATCGCTCGCAAACATCCACTCAGTTTTTTTGGCATGGTGAATGTGTTGGAAGGCACGTCTATTGCGCTTGCAGATGATGCCGCCCACCAAATTGCACATAAACTCGGCCTACCGCGCAATGCATTTTCTTACTTAACCTCTCACGGCGCGCTAGATATAGAACACATCGACTTCTTTAAGGGGCTGATGAACCAGATCACCTGTGAAGAAGAGCAAGCGATTATTATCCATAGTGCCAGGCAGTTTTATCGCCTTTACGGTGACATTTTTCGCAGCATCGAAACGGCCCCAGCAGGTGTCGAATTTGCGGAGGTAAGCTAATGACAGCAGCAAAACTAGCCGTTATTACCGGCGCATCCCGGGGGATTGGGCGGGCAATTAGCAAGCAACTCGCAATGCATAATTGGCGGTGTTTATTGATTGGTCGAGACAGCGAAAAACTAAAGCAGGTGATAGCAGGGTTGTCTGGTGAGCATGACTATCTCGCGATCGATATTACGGCTGAAGATGCTGCGACACAAATTGCTAGAAAAGCAGCGACCATGGGCGGCGCTGATTTACTCGTCAATAATGCTGGGATCAATACCATGGCCGGATTTGCTGACATTGCACCTGAAGATCTTAAAAAGCAAATGGCAACAAACTTATTGGCACCCATGCTAGTTAGCCAAGCCTGTTTACCGCAGTTGATGGCAACGCATGGAACCATAGTGAACGTTGGGTCGGCCTTTGGTTCTATTGGTTTTCCGTTTCAAAGTAGTTATTGCGCAAGCAAATTTGGCGTGCGTGGTTTTACTGAGGCACTAACACGGGAATTAGATGGTCAAGTGGCGGTAAAATACCTTGCACCTCGAGCCACGACAACAGAAATGAATGATGACCGAGCAACAGCGGTGAATCATGCCCTCGGCAACCAGATGGATTCACCAGAACTAGTGGCTCAAGCTTTTATGAGGTTGCTTCACAGCCACGCTAAACGAGCTGCAATCGGTTTTCCTGAAAAGTTTTTTGCGAGGCTTAATGGCTTGCTTCCGGAGCTCGTTGACAACGCATTAATCAAAAAAGTGAAAACCATCCAAACCTTATTTTCTACTAAGGAGTCATTACGATGAACGCACTAAAAACCTTGTTAGCTTCAGCAACACTACTGGTATTCAGTCAAGGTGCTTGGGCTACATTTGACGATGATCTAAGCCAAGTCCAAACAAAGTGGGCAATGGTAAACTACGAAACCCAAGGTGATGCCCAAGAAAAAGCATTCGAAGCGTTGGTTAAGCAGTGCAAAGCATTTGTTGAGCAATATCCAGAACGTGCTGAGGCCTACATTTGGCGCGGTATTGTGCAGTCTAGCTTTGCGGGGGCGAAAGGCGGTTTAGGAGCACTCGGCCTTGCTAAAGATGCAAAAGCTTCGTTCGAAAAAGCGATATCTCTTGATAAACACGCCTTATCTGGCTCGGCATTAACCAGCCTAGGTACGCTCTATGCGCAAGTACCGGGTTGGCCTATCGGGTTTGGCAGCGATAAAAAAGCAAAAAAATTATTCCAAGAGTCATTGGCGATCAATCCTAGCGGAATTGATGTAAACTATTTCTATGCACAGTTTTTATATGACGAGCGCGAATACAGTGCTGCGCTTGCCCATCTAAAAAAAGCACAGAATGCACCAAGCCGTCCAGGTCGAGAAAAAGCGGATGAATATCGCCAAGAAGAAGTGGCAAGGCTACTGGCAAAAGTCGAAAAGAAGCTAGAAAGAAGGAATAGATGAGGCTATTACTTGTAGAAGACGATGAGTTGTTGGCACAGGGGCTTATCGCATCACTAAAAAAAGAGGGGTACGCCATTGAGCATGCCCCCACTCAAAGTCAGGCAATAAGCTTTGTAGAGTCGGGAGAATTTGAGCTGGTGGTGCTCGACCTTGGCTTGCCTGATGGCGATGGCTTAGCGGTGCTTAAAGCTTTAAAGAGAGCCAAATCACAAACCGCCGTGCTTATTCTCACCGCAAGAAACAGCCTCGATGATAAAATTGCGGGGTTAGATCTTGGTGCTGATGACTACTTGGCCAAGCCTTTTGAGCCAAAAGAGCTATTTGCGCGCTTACGGGTAATTGGTAGACGCTTCACCAAACAAGTGAGCAGTACACTAAGTTGCAACGAGGTAGTGCTAGATCTTGCGAGTCATGAAGTACTTGTTAGCGGCACTACCCTAGCGTTACCACGCAAAGAATATATGTTGCTTAAAGCGCTGATGGAAAACAGTGGCCGCGTGCTGTCAAAAGCCCAATTAGAGTCCAAGCTTTATGACTGGGGAGAGGCACTTGGTTCGAATGCCATTGAGGTTCATATTCACCATCTACGAAAAAAAATGCCAGAGGGCTTTATTAAGACCTTGAGAGGTATTGGTTATGTGGTCGGCAAGGGGGTTTAGTGGTCGCTAAAAGCCCGCTCGGCGGTGCGTCTATCACGCGAAAACTCACCTTAATCCTAGTTTCAGCTTTGGTGCTTAGCGCATCAATGGCATTACTGCGCGGTTATCATTCCAGCATGGCGATGGCAGAAGCACAGCTTGATAGCCACTTAGAGTCGATAGCAGCGCTGGTTAATGCGCAAGTCACCGCGACCAACAATCAGATGACCACAAACAGCAACGCGTTTTACTTTTTGGTACTTGATAAAAAACAAGTTGTAGCTGGCAGCGAACTGTTATCTAGCCACAGGGATAAGCTCAATTATCACCTCGGATTTAGCACCCAAAATGTGGGGGCGACTAGGCTCAGAACTTTCAGTGAAACGTTTGGTGAGCGCCAAGTTTTAGTGGCCGAACCGGTGCAAAAACGCTTTGCCCTTGCTGAGGGCATGATTGTTTCAGCGATGACACCGCTGGTGGTGGTGATGCCTTTTCTTGCTGTGTTTATTGCTTGGATAATTTACACTGCGCTCAAGCCTCTGAGGGACTTGTCTAAGGAATTGCGTGGGCGAAACCCCAAAGATTTCACTACGCTAGAGGTACAAAGTGATAAAGCCGAGGTCGCTATTGTTATTGCTACACTTAATGATTTATTCCAAAAAGTGGAAGTTGCTTATCTCAAAGAGCGTTATTTTGCGTCTGATGCGGCACATGAATTAAAAACGCCCATTGCGAGCCTAAAAATCCATTTGCATAACTTGATGCGTGATACTCAACACCCAAGTGCCAGTGCTATGTCTCAGGGACTTGAACAGCTGAATCATGTAGTGGAGCAAATGCTAACACTGGCCCGTACTGAGCCCGAATTGTGGCATAAACAGTTCTCAGAGCAAGACTTAGTGACATTAACACAACACCTGATTGCTAATTTCTATCCTAGGATTGAGCAAAAGTCGCAGAATATCAGCTTAGATGCCGAAGAAGTCACTTTAACTGGCTGTGAATTTACGTTAACCACATTATTTTCTAACCTTATTGGCAATGCCATTAAATACACGCCTGATAACGGCGAGATAGAAGTGAGTATTCAGCAGCAGCCACAGCATATATTGTGGCAAGTTGATGACTCGGGATGCGGTATGTCGGATGCTGAAATAGAGCGAATTTTTGACCGATTTTATCGCGTTGGCGGAGACAAGCATCCATCAGGAGAAAAAGGGGCCGGTTTAGGGATGGCGATAGTTAACCATATCATTGCAATTTATCACGCTGACATTGTATTTGCTCGTAGTCATTTAGGAGGACTGAGAGTGTCCGTGAGCTTACCTAGGGGGCTGGATGCAAAGGAGTAGGTTTTCAGCGCTATCTTTGGCGCTTGGGTTGCCATTGGTTACTTTTAGTTTTGCGCTTTGGGCGGAAGAAAGTTACACCATTATTTTGAAAAATCACTTGTTTACCCCTGCACAAGTTGAAGTACCGGCAAACCGTAAAGTGAAGCTTATTATTGAAAACCAAGACCCTCAGGTTGAGGAGTTTGACAGCTTTGATTTGAATCGTGAGAAAGTCCTGTTTCCAAATCGAAAAAGTGTAATTTATATTGGTCCGCTTGCGCCTGGGGAGTACAGCTTCTTTGGTGAATTTTCGCCGAATACAGCGCAAGGCACCGTGATAGTGAAGGAGCCAAAAAATGCTTCTTAATGCCGTGGTTATCAGCGTTAATCAGTTATTACCTGTGACTGTGCTTTGGGTGCTTTTAACGCAATGCACCAGTGCAATTATACCCGTTAAAACAACATTGGTGGCATTGATTGCGGGTTTGCTTGGTTGCTTTAGCATTTGGTTTCTTGGTGGTGAGATAGCGTCGAGCTTTGACTACCGGGGGTTAGAGCTGTTGCAAATTATACTTCTGCTGGGATTGTTCTGTTTGATTATGGCAACACAGGTAACGGCAAACGAAACACTAGCAGCCACCGCGTTTGGAGTTGCAGTGGTGTTATATTTACATCATTTGGCAAGTTTTGCCTTTTCGTATTCCAAACCTACCGATGGCCAAACGCTAGCCATTGGCACCGCACTTGGTGTGGGGATTTGCATGAGTTTTTCAATATTGCTGTTCTTTTTCCTGGACTGGGTTAAAAGTAAGCATTTACCGCGCTTGCTGCTTTTGTTATTGGCATTCCATGCGGCCAGTAAAGTGTCAATTGCGCTAGACCTAGCACTGCAAGTGGATTTAATCAGTGCCCAGCGATTAGCAATCGACCTGAGGCAATTCGTTGATGAGCACAGTGTGATCGGACGAGTATTGAGAGTTTTAGTGGGGTATGAAGCAACGCCAAATGTCGCGACACTCGCTGGGTTTGGTGGAGCATTGATTACATTCTTAGGATGTACGTATTGGAGAACAGCGCATGCGAAATAAAGCAATACTCGCGTTGCTGGTGAGTTTTTTAGGACTCATGGGGGTTGATGCCAAGGCAGATGGTATGGTGGTGGACAAAGTCTACCATCCTTATGTGATGCCCCTTGAACGGGAGCTAGAATGGCGCTTGCTGTCGCGTCAAACTGAACAGGGCAATGTACTAGCGCAGCGCTTAGGCCTTGGTTGGAGCTTAACAGAAACCATGACAATTGAGGGTTATGTTATCGGGGAGCGCGATGATGAAGGGAACTTTGACTTGGCTGCTTATGAATTAGAGTCGCGCTGGCAATTTGTAGAGCAGGGGCGATATTGGGCTGACATCGGCATGTTGTTTGAACTCGAAAAAGGACACAAAGTAGACGCATATGAAGCGACCGCAGGCTTTTTATTTGAGAAAGAGTTTGGTCGCACTAGCCTAACCATGAACGCGTTTTTGGTGAGGGAATGGGGTAAGGATATTGAAGATGAGTGGGAGTCTGAGTTTAGAGCTCAGCTTCGTTATCGGCTATATAGCGCGTTTCAACCTGCCATTGAAATATACACGGGAGAGGATTTTTTTGGTATCGGCCCTGGGTTTATTGGTCTGCATCGTTTCGAAGGGCAAAGACAGCTCAAGTGGGAGGCCGGGTTTATTTCAGAGATCAGCCACTCAGGTAAAGACCATAGTTTTAGACTGGCACTTGAGTTTGAGTTTTAATTCAGCGCAGTAAAAATGTCATTAGTATTAGTGGCTGCCAGCTGCTAAATTTATTAGCCGATAGTAGGGTAAACATCAAGGAACCGATATGTATCGTACGCTAGTGTTATTGTGTGCTTTAGTGAGTGGTCAAGGCGTGGCAAAAGAGGCGCTCGAACGCACCATCAGTGAGCAGCTTATTGTTGCAAATAAGGTATCATTACAGGTCTATCACGTCTCGGGAAATGAGCCTGCCATCGTATTTGAAACTGGCTCAGCCGCTCCGGCCATATACTGGACTCCAGTAATGAAGGGCTTGTTGCAAAAAGTGCCGAATGCCTTGGTCGCCTATAATCGTGAGGGGTATGGTAAAAGTGAGCTTAGCAATAGAGCTTATAGTGTTGATACCGATAATCGTAATTTACGAGAAGTGCTAAGGTCGCTTGATATACGTCCTCCATTTATCTATGTCGGCCACTCCTACGCATACTACATTATGCAAAATTATATTACCTACAACCCTCAACAAGTAGCTGCACTGCTGTATGTGGACCCTGTGACGGTTCACTTTATTGATAAAACACACGCTTTGGCCCAAGATAAGTTACTCAAACCATTAAGCTCACTTCCAGAAAACACATTTGGAGAGGCGTTGCGCCGAGAAACTCAGGCCTTAAGCGAAACCGTTGCGAGTGTTAGAGCCCATCAAGCCCCAGCACATATTCCATGCCGAGTGATTGTGGCGGAGCGACCATTTGACCCAACTCAGCGAGACGTTAAAGCATGGCGAGAAGGACAAGAAGCGTTAGCGTCCCATTGTGAATCTGCATTGATTGTGGCAGAAGGTAGCGACCATACTGTCCCCATGAATGCTCCTCACGTCGTGGTGGAGCAAGTGATGCAATTAGTGCGAGAATTAGCCTCTAAAAACCCACGCTAGCTTTATGAAGATTTTATTGCAATTACCAATCTAAGCATAGACTTAGCTCAAGAACACCTGAATAAATAAGGTGTTGAATAAGTGGTCAATAAAATATTGGTATTTGTCATTAACAAGTCATATTGATGATTAAAAATACATTGACTTAGGGCGGAATCCCTATATGATGTTCATAGACAGAATTTGAGTCAGTGTTTTAAAATCTCCATTACGTTGTTGTATAAGTGTTTGCTTGTAGTAGTACCGTCCTGAAGTTTTATCCACTCTACAAATTTAGGTCTATGCGCCCACATGGGCATAGCTCATCAATGCTTAGCATTGGTTTTTGTTTTTATATCAGGATTAGTATTATGTCTAACACTCTTACAGGTACCGTTAAGTGGTTTAACGAGTCTAAAGGTTTTGGTTTCATCGCTCAAGAAAATGGCCCTGACGTGTTCGCACACTTCAGCGCAATCAAAGGTGACGGTTTCCGTACACTTGCTGAAGGCGAGAGAGTTGAGTTCACAGTAACTGACGGCCAGAAAGGTCCTCAAGCTGAGAACATCGTTAAGCTTTAATCGCTTAACTGATGAAGAAAAAGCAAGCCAAGGCTTGCTTTTTTTGTGCCTGAAATAGCGCATATTTTTTCGCTAAAATCTTGCTATTTGCTCTCTCAAATTGAGCAACCATTAAGGCAAATTGTTATAACGCGGCTAGACAGACTTAACCCCTCAAGTTGGTATAGTCTTTCTGTGTGCCTTAGCGAGATCCTCAAGCGTATTGATCGCCGAAGCATAAATCTCTCGCGATGTTTTATTGAGCCCGCCGCTGGCTGCTGAAATTTCAAATGTACGCTTCATATCATCAAGTAAATTGATCTTTTCGTGAGGGCTTTCATTCATTGATATCGGCGCGCCGATAGCCATCATCTGGCCTGAATCAATAAACCCTCCTTCGAATAGCTCTCTGGACATAGTTCGTGCTTCTGCCGCTGAAATGTTGTGAACGTTGTATTTAGAGGCAATATTTTGCCAATTATGTTCGGCATTGTTTGCGGTTTGGCTAATGGAGACTTGAGTGTCTTTCTGTACTGCTTCAGCCTCTTTTGGTTGATGCGGGCTATGGCTGCTATAAATTGTTGGTGATCCAACCCCCTGGGTTTGACTAACAAGCATAGGTAATCCTTTAAATGATGAAATGCAGATTAATAACTAAGCAATTGTCGTGCCGCAACATTTTGGGTAGTTGTTCTTAATTCAATAGCGAGTTAAAGAAGAATATAGAGGACGTTCCACTCATTTTTACAGTATCATATGCCCATGATACACATTCTTAAAAGTGATACGGTTAATTATGTCTTTACCTGCTTGCCCCAAGTGCAATTCTGAATATGTTTATCAAGATCAAAGTCAGTTAGTATGCCCTGAATGTGCTTACGAATGGGATCCAAACGCGACTGCTACCGAGGACGACATTCAAGTAAAAGATGCCAATGGCACACTACTAGCGGATGGCGATAAAGTCACTGTGATTAAAGACCTTAAGATTAAAGGCAGTTCACAAGTCATTAAGATTGGTACTAAGGCTGTGGTAAGGCGCGTGCTAGATAAAAAAGACCATGAGCTTGACTGCAAGGTTGATGGCGCTGGTGAAATGATGGTGACAGCGAAATTTGTTAAGAAAGCAAATACTTAAGTGGATAAGAGTTCAGAGGTTATGGCGTTTTAAAGTTGTAGCAGTGGGCTGAAGGAAGCCAAACTTTGTGTTGATCACATTGAGTATATCTTTCAGTTGGACGAATATTAATGTGACCGAAAAGCTTCTGAACAGCTCCGATGTCGGTTCCGTTGATTAATAGTTGTGTTGCAAACATGTGGCGGAAAGTATGAGCTTTAACTTGTTTTATGGTGAAACCGCGTGCAATCAAACTGCACAAGCTTTGATGCCCGCAGTTCAAAACCTAATTGGAAAAATTGTTCAGAATGAGAATTTTTCAAAACTAGTGAAAGGTGTCTAACAAACAAATTATGGCGTGCGCTAAGGCGCACTGGGGTGCTAACACTCTGGTGACATTACAATTTTCGCCTGAGTGTTTACGCCCCATATTTGGGCGTTGGTAAATACTATTTGGCTTGTCTATTTCTATGGATGCTTTAGCTGTCGGTCAAGTATTAGATTTAAAAATAGAGTCTGTTTATTGGCGGAGAAAACCAAAAAAATTATAATCCTATGAAATACTTCAGAAAAATGATTGAACAATATATTCCTGTCCATGATGATGAGTGGGCTAGTGCTTGCGGAATATTTAGCATCAAATATGTTAAAAAAGGAACAATGGTACATCATGCAGGTGAAGTGTTTAGTGAGATCTGGTTTATTAAAAGTGGTTTAGCGAGATCATATTTTAGTGATATGAATGGTAAAGAGCATACTTGGCAGCTTTATTTCCGCGGAAAAAGTAAACATGGTTTGAACCACTTTATGGATGATAGTGTGAGCTTTTACGAAAAAACAGGGTCGATGCTAAACTTTGAAATTCTTGAAGATTCGGTTTTTTATGTCGCATCGCTAGAAGCGCTGGATAAGTTTATATCACAAGACAAAAAATGGGAGATACTAGCGAGAATATGGATACATAGCACTTATTATGCTGCAACATATAAACGCGTCCTTTCCCTTATGTCTGAGACTGCTGCGCAAAGATATGATCGTTTACTTGACGAATACCCTTTCATATTTAAGCAAGTTAAATCCTATCATATAGCCTCTTACCTTAGTGTAGCTCCCCAAACATTGAGTAAATTAAAAAATGAATCTAGGTGAATGAATTTTGATATTTGGTTGTTTACCATAAGTTTTTTATAGGGAATAACAATGGATATCATGCAAAAATTTAACTGTCAGAACGACCAAAACCCTCCACTTTCTACTGGTAACGTCCGAAAGATAAATCGCGTTACTGAGCCTAGCGTTAAGCATAGAGAGGGAATATGATGATAGCACTTACATCGCTGGGCGCAGAGCTCATCTTTATTGGCATTGCCTTTTTCCTTGTCGGTTTGGTACAAGGTGCACTGATACCAACGATGAAAAACTCTAGGATGGCGCTTTCTGGTCACTTAACTGCTGTTCAGTGTGGTATGGCTCTGGCTATCTTTGGTGTTATTTGGTCTTTGGTTGAGCTGCCTTTATTATTTGAAGCTGCCGTGGCTTATGGTTCGGTATTGGGGTTCATACTTATATGGCTGGGAATAACAGTAGCGTCTGCAACGGGGGCAAGTAAAGCGCTGCCAGTCGCAGGTGCTGGATTTTCAGCAAACATTACAGCCGAATTAACTGTTAGAGTTATGGTAGGTACTGGGTCGCTACTATCACTAGTCGCCTGTACAGGGCTGGTTTTCGGATTATTGCCAATACTTGATTAGTTGCCGACAAAACCATTAAACCGACTTTATTTCATCTCGTTTTTTGAGCTCGAACCAAACATCAGTTAGGCTCAAAAAGCGCTGCAACCTGGGATCTCAGAAATTAGGCTGGTCACCAGCTCTGGCGGACCAAGAGTATGTCCTGTACAAAAAGCACTTATACCAACTGAATTAATTCTCTAATCAATTTGAAGGATGAAATGGCATATTAGCGTCGTTAAAAATTTCTTCTTTAGAATAACTTAATAACCTGAGCTTCGGACAATTAATGCCTTTCTAGCAGCCAGCTTTTGCGCTAACTGTGTTGAATTCACTTCAAATAGCTCATTTACTTAATACATTTGGTGTTACTCATTAAGCTTTTTAGACTAGATTTCTGCAGCCACAACCGAAATTTCAACAAGCAATGCATCACGAGCCATACTTGCTTCTACACAAGCGCGAGCTGGTGCATAACCTTCAGGCACCCAGGCATCCCATACCTCATTCATTGCTGCAAAATACTTCATATCTTGAATATAAATTGTTGCAGAAAGAATATGTTTTCGGTCACTACCAGCTTGAATAAGTAGCTCATCGACTTTTTCAAGCATGGTTTCAGTTTGTTCTTTAATACCTTGCTCGGCGTCTTTGCACACTTGGCCGCAAAGATAAATTGTACCGTTATGCTTTACTATTCGGCTCATTCTCGGTTTAGTATCAATTCGTTCAATCATTGTATCTTCCTTTTAATTCGTTACTCAGTTTTAATAGCTAAATGTTATCCCTTTTCAAAGATATGGGCTACTCTTTATACGGATAGTCTAACCCACACAATAATCTCTGTTGGCCTCTTTTTTAGGAGTGTTGGATGTTCTTCAAAAAGGATAACTCAGCACAGTTACGTGCTGAATTGGATAGTGTTAAAAGTGATAACGCTACGCTTCAAGCGCGTTTGGATGATGTAGAACAGCGATTGCATACTGCTTATGAAGAAGCCGCTGAGGTTGCAAAAGCAGTTGAAATTGAGCGAACGATAGTACAAAACTTTTTCTTATCTTTAGATATGCTTGATGCGGTAAGGCATGATGTCGCTAATTCGGCTGATCTGCTAAAAGGCGAAGAAACGCGGCTTTCGGGTAGTTTAAAGGACTTCCAGGGAATAAGCGAAGGGCTAACAAATTGCGTGCAAGTCTTGTGCGGCTTAACAGAACAATCAGCACGTTTAAACACGTCATTTGAGCAATTATCGCAATCGGCATCAGAAATTAATTCATTTGTTTCACAAGTACAGAGCATTGCTGAACAAACCAACCTACTGGCGTTAAATGCGGCAATTGAAGCTGCAAGGGCTGGTGAGCAAGGGCGTGGGTTTGCCGTAGTCGCTGATGAGGTACGAACACTAGCTGGTCGTTCATCAGAAGCGGCTGAGAAAATCTCTAGTTTAACCAACATGACAACGCAACACACCGATAATGCATTCGAACACGTTAAGCAAAGCACGGAAGAAACACAGGTTGTTTCTAATACTGCTACTGACATCAATGAGTCTGTTGGTACAATGGCCTCAACCTCAAAAATGATGGCCGATGTGATATCAGCAGCCAGTATGAGTACATTTGTACAAACCGTGAAGCTGGATCATTTAGTTTGGAAAGTAAACATCTATAAAGCGATCCGAGAAGGCAAAGAAGGAGACGAAAGCAAATTTGCTGATCATCATCATTGTCGCTTGGGTCGATGGTATTACGAAGGAGAAGGCAAAGCGGATTTCTCTAATTTCAGCGATTATAAACGTCTAGAAGCGCCCCATGCAAAAGTACATGAATCTGGCATTGCAGCGCTGCGTGCGAGTGCTCGCGGTGATAAAGAGACGCTCATCACGATGCTAGCAAACATGGAAAGTGCCAGTATGGAAGTGTTTGACTGTTTAAATGGTTTAGACAGCAAAATGAGAACCCATTAAGCAAAGGAAGTTACAGCTCTAAAACACGCCGATAAGCTTGCGTTTTACTAACCGTTTCGAATGCCTTTCGGAGTTTTTCAACGATTGCTAGAGGGAGTTGGTTGTTGGTGGCCAAATATCCCTCCACAGAAAGCTGTTTTACGTCGTAGAGAAAAACAAAATGGTCACTGGGTAAATTAAGCTCTGTAGCCATTGCCGTAAGATAGCGCGGGTCATCAATGACCAGATCAACACGGTTAGCAACGAGTAATTCATATGACTTTTCAATGTCACTGGTTTGTATAAAGTTAAAACCTAAAGCTTTCAATGTACCTGCTGCAATATCTCCTCGTTGTACCGCTATTTTGTACTTTTTTGCATCCTCAAGGGAGCGAACTTTAATGTCTTCACGGTAGTTATTGGTGACAAAGCCAAGATGAAATACGGCCACGGGACCAATCCAATGGAAGCGTTGCTCTCTTTCTGGGGTCCTTGCCATGCTATAGATTAAGGTATTGTTGCCATGCTCTGCCAATTTATAAGCCCGTGCCCACGGGTAAATAGCAAATTCGGCTTCGAGCTCTGCTAGCTTTAAAATGGCTTTAACGAGATCAGTACTTGAGCCTGAAACTTGATGATTTTCAATAGTTTGATTTGGTGGAGATAGCTCAGTAACAACTTGCAGTTTTGCCTTTGTAGACGGTGACCACAGCATGAAAATAGCTAAAAATAGGGGGACTACAGCAGCATACATTAGCAAAAAGCTCCACACTTTACTGGGTTATTCTATATTTAGCATAGATGGCTTTAATTTTCCCGCCATTAATCATTAGTCTCAGGGCACTATTTATTTCTTTCCGTAACTCAATCAATTTAGGCTGTAAACGCATTTGAACAGGTAATCGGCTTATTTCTAAACAAGTTTTAAAAGACTGATAATTTGGATGTTGTGAAATGTAGTAGTCTGCGGTTACTGAGCCAATTAAGATATAGTCTAAACGCTTATGTTCAAGTTGAGCCAACAGCTCTTTCTCTGAGATATTTTCATAGATTAGCATTTTATCTTTGCCAAAGTGCATTTCAAAGTCGTTGTATCGATAGCCTCTAACTTTTCCTACAAGCGTGCCGTAAAATTGTTCTGGCTGATGCTTTCCCACACACCGGTCTTGATATCCTAACAAGACCTCAGAAGAAAAAGCATAATCAATGCTGTAGATCCCATGTACTTCAGCATCCACTCGCCATGTTTTGCTAATCCCGGGCTCTATGTCTACTTTACCTTGATCAAAATAGCGCTGTCCTCTGGCAACAGAAAGAGGCACAAATTCAAATCGGTGAGAGGTGAGTTTGGCTAATTCTTGAAAGATGTCGACAAAAATCCCAGTGGGTTTTCCGTTCTCTTCGAAGTAATAAGGCGGGTTCGCACCATGATAAACCAGTATGGAATATGTTTTCGCTTCAGCAAAATTGGCAGACAGTAGCAATATGAATAGCAAAGATTTGTAACGCCACATCCGCAAACTTCATGAATATAAATGAATACCTTTATATTATGCCTGATTTATAACCAGTGCAATGACTCTCCAATTTTTTATCATCGAATCGCAATTAAATCAGTTAATGAATACCTTTGAAGTATAAATTCCATGAATAGTGTCTATAGTGAAAATTGTCGACAATTTAGCGTTGGTGATGTTGACGCGGACGTAAAGCAACACTATATTGTCTACAACTTAATGAACTAATGTTGACTAACTAATGATGAGCTTTTTTGACGAGCAAGCAGTTACATCTTCTGATAAAGCATTCTTTCGCATGCGAAAGGAGATTGTTGAGGGTGATATAGCGGCAGGGTCTAAGCTTAGTGAAATGGAATTGTCGACAAAATACGAAGTCAGCAGAGCTGTAGTCCGTGAGGCAATAAACCGTTTGGAGTCATGTCATCTGGTTGAGCGTAAAGCCAATGTTGGTGCTCGAGTCGTTACACTAACACCTGAAGGGCTGATGGAGCTTTATCAGATCCGTGAAGCACTAGAAGGCATGGCGGCAAGGCTGGCAGCACAGCATATGACTGAGGCTGAAATTCAAGACTTAGAAGTGCTCCTGTCGAGTCAATTCGATGAAGTCAAAAATCAGCATTCTTACTACCAAGAAGCGGGTGATCTCGACTTTCACTACCGCATCATTCTTGGCAGTAAAAACGCGAGTCTTATCTCTATGCTGGTCAATGGATTATATCACTTAGTGCGCATGTATCGCGTACAGTTAGGGATGGCTGGACCCCGTGTTACCACGGCATTTGACGAGCATAAGCACATTGTTCGTGCGATCAGTCACCGTGACCCAGAACTCGCAGAAATACTGATGCGTCGACATATTCAATATTCTAAAAATAATATCGCAGCCAAGTTAGCAAGTAATCAATCACACTTTTAAGAGAGAACATCATCATGAGTGCAGGAAAAAAATTTCGCGAAGCATTAAAAGCCAATAAACCGCTTCAAATCGTCGGTACTATCAATGCGTATAGCGCAATGATGGCAAAAAAAATCGGTCACCAAGCTATTTATCTTTCAGGTGGTGGCGTTGCTAACGCATCGTATGGTCTACCTGACTTAGGAATGACATCTCTAAATGATGTAATTGCCGATGTAAGTCGCATTACTTCGGCTTGTGATCTACCTTTAATGGTCGACATTGATACTGGTTGGGGTGGTGCATTTAATATTGCAAAAACCATTCGAGATATGGAAAAAGCAGGTGCCGCAGCGGTACATATGGAAGACCAAGTTGCGCAAAAGCGCTGTGGCCATCGTCCAAATAAAGAAATCGTGTCGACCGACGAAATGGTAGATCGTATCAAAGCGGCAGTTGATGCGCGCACCGATCCTGACTTTTTCATTATGGCGAGAACGGATTCGTTTGCGCAAGAAGGGTTAGAAGCGGCAATTGAGCGTGCAAAAGCCTATGTAGCGGCAGGCGCAGATGGCATCTTCGCAGAGGCGGTACAAACAGAAGAACACTATCGCGCATTCAGTGAAGCACTTGATGTGCCCATCCTCGCGAATATCACCGAGTTTGGTAAAACAGAACTTTGGAACAAAGCTGAGCTGGGTGAGTGGGGCGTAGATATGGTGCTCTATCCATTAAGTGCGTTCAGAGCAATGAACAAAGCGGCGGAGCTGGTATATCAATCTATCTTAGAAAACGGTGATCAGAAAGCGGTACTCGATACCATGCAAACCCGTATGGATTTGTACGATTACCTTGGTTATCACGATTATGAGCAAAAGCTCGATGCCCTCTTCGCCGAAGGTAAAAATAAGTAAAAAATTAAAGCTGTTGGGATTGCCCAGCAGCACAAAATATCAATACCCAGCAGGTAAAAAATTCAGGAGACAATAATATGGCTAAAGTACTAAGTGGCGCAGGCCTTCGCGGTCAAGTAGCAGGAAAAACAGCACTATCAACAGTAGGTAAGTCGGGCTCAGGTTTGACTTATCGTGGTTACGATGTAAAGGATCTAGCTGAAAATTGTCAGTTTGAAGAGGTTGCTCACCTTATCCTTAAAGGTAACTTACCAAATCAAGCTGAACTAGACGCTTATAAAAGCGAACTAAAAGCAATGCGCGGTTTGCCGCAGGCGTTAAAAGAAGTATTAGAACGTATTCCTGCTGATGCACACCCAATGGATGTATTACGTACGGGTTGTTCAATGCTTGGCAACCTTGAAGGTGAAGCCAGCTTTGATGAGCAAGGTAAAGTAACCGATCGCATGCTAGCAAGTTTCCCAAGCATTATTTGTTACTGGTATCGCTTTAGCCATGATGGCGTTCGTATCGATGTGGAGACGGATGACGACTCAATCGGTGCACACTTCTTACACTTATTGCACGGCGAAAAACCAAGTGAGCTACATGAGCGTGTGATGCACGTATCACTTATCCTTTATGCAGAGCACGAATTTAACGCATCAACCTTTACAGCTCGTGTGTGTGCTTCAACGCTTTCTGATATGCATTCTTGTATTACTGGTGCGATTGGTTCTCTACGTGGCCCGCTTCACGGTGGTGCAAACGAAGCGGCAATGGAAATGATTGAGCGCTTTGAATCTGCTGATCACGCAGAGCAAGAAATGATGGGCATGCTAGAGCGTAAAGAAAAGATCATGGGCTTTGGCCACGCTATCTACTCAGATTCGGATCCTCGTAACGAAATCATCAAGCGTTGGTCTGAAAAACTAGCGGAAGATGTTGGCGACACAGTACTTTACCCTGTATCTGTACGCTGTGAGGAAGTGATGTGGCGCGAGAAAAAACTATTCTGTAATGCCGACTTTTTCCACGCATCAGCATATAACTTCATGAAAATTCCAACTAAATTGTTTACACCAATTTTTGTAATGTCACGTTTAACGGGTTGGGCTGCACACGTTATGGAGCAGCGTGCAGATAACCGCATTATTCGTCCATCGGCTGAATATACTGGTGAGGAGCTACGTCCAGTTCCTGCTATTTCTGAGCGTTAATCGAACATTACTCGAGTCTATTCTGGCGGTCGCCATGGCCGCCTGTTCTCCGTCACAGATTGTTGGAAGTTGTTATGAATACTCAATTCCGTAAACGTTTGCCTGATTCTGGGCTTTGCTATTACGATACAAAAGAAGCGGTAGAAGCCATCAAACCAGGTAGCTACGAGACTTTACCTTATACCTCGCGTGTGCTTGCTGAAAACTTAGTACGCCGCGCTGAGCCTGAAAAACTTAATGATTATCTTGAACAAATTATCGAGCGCCGTCGCGATTTAGACTTTCCGTGGTTTCCTGCTCGCGTGGTTTGCCATGATATTTTGGGTCAAACAGCACTAGTCGACCTTGCCGGCCTGCGTGATGCCATCGCTGAAAAAGGTGGCGATCCGGCTAAAGTTAACCCAGTCGTTCCCACTCAGCTGATTGTCGATCACAGTTTGGCTGTGGAGCATGCTGGGTATGAAGAAAATGCATTTGAGAAAAACCGCGCGATTGAAGACCGTCGTAACGACGACCGTTTTCATTTTATCAACTGGACTAAAACGGCATTCAAAAACGTTGATGTGATCCCGCCGGGCAACGGTATTTTGCACCAAATCAACTTAGAAAAAATGTCACCGGTTATTCAAGCGCGCGACGGTGTTGCCTTCCCTGATACACTTGTTGGCACCGACAGCCACACGCCACACGTAGATGCACTCGGTGTTATTGCCGTTGGTGTAGGTGGCCTTGAAGCGGAAAGCGTGATGCTTGGTCGTGCGTCTTACATGCGACTGCCGGATATTGTGGGTGTTGAGATCATTGGCAAACGTCAACCGGGGATCACCGCAACGGATATCGTACTGGCGATCACTGAGTTCTTGCGTAAAGAACGTGTAGTTTCTAGCTACTTAGAATTCTTTGGTGAAGGTACGCAGGACCTTAATTTAGGTGACCGTGCGACAATTTCAAACATGACCCCAGAGTATGGTGCAACTGCGGCCATGTTCTATATCGATGAGCAAACCATTGATTATTTGAAGCTCACAGGCCGTGACGACGAGCAAATAAAGCTGGTGGAAAAATACGCGAAGCTAACAGGGCTTTGGGCTGATTCTTTACAAAACGTACAGTACGAGCGTGTACTTAAGTTCGATTTGTCTACGGTGACTCGTAATATTGCAGGTCCTTCAAATCCGCATCGTCGCGTTGCAACTAACGACCTTGCCAATCAAGGTATTGTTAAAGAGATTGAAGCGCCAAAAGATGGTTTAATGCCAGATGGCGCGGTGATCATCGCTGCTATCACTAGCTGCACTAACACCAGTAACCCACGCAACGTAGTTGCCGCAGGCTTACTGGCGCGTAATGCTAATAAACTAGGCCTTGCTCGTAAACCTTGGGTGAAAACGTCTTTTGCTCCGGGGTCAAAAGCAGTGCGTTCTTATATGGAAGAAGCAAAGCTCTTACCTGAGCTTGAACAGCTCGGTTTTGGTGTCGTTGCCTTTGCTTGTACGACTTGTAATGGCATGAGTGGCGCACTTGATCCAAAAATCCAACAAGAAGTGATTGACCGCGATTTGTATTCAACGGCAGTGTTATCGGGTAACCGTAACTTTGACGGTCGTATTCACCCCTATGCAAAACAAGCCTTCTTAGCTTCACCACCGCTAGTTGTGGCTTATGCAATTGCAGGCACTGTGCGCTTTGATATTGAAAATGGCGTTCTAGGTCGCGACCAAGAAGGTAATCCGGTAACGCTAAAAGACATTTGGCCAAGCGATGAAGAAATCGATGCGGTGATCAAAGAAAGTGTAAAACCAGAGCAGTTCCGCGCCGTTTATGAGCCAATGTTTGACCTCACCGTAGACTATGGTGAAGACAATGATCCGCTTTATCAGTGGCGTCCAATGAGTACCTATATTCGTCGCCCTCCTTATTGGGAAGGGGCACTGGCGAGTGAGCGCACCATGAAAGGTATGCGTCCATTAGCGATTTTAGGCGATAACATCACCACTGACCATTTGTCGCCATCGAATGCGATTTTGGCAAGTAGTGCAGCCGGCGAATATTTAGCAAAAATGGGCCTACCTGAAGAAGATTTTAACTCATACGCTACACACCGAGGTGATCACTTAACGGCACAGCGTGCGACATTCGCCAACCCTAAACTATTAAACGAAATGGTGGTTGAAAACGGCGAAGTGGTACAGGGTTCACTGGCGCGTGTTGAGCCTGAAGGCAAAGTCACCAGAATGTGGGAAGCCATCGAAGCCTACATGGAGCGTAAACAACCGCTGATCATCGTTGCCGGTGCCGATTACGGCCAAGGTTCATCTCGTGATTGGGCTGCAAAAGGTGTTCGATTAGCTGGAGTTGAAGTTATCGCAGCGGAAGGGTTTGAGCGTATTCACCGTACCAACTTAATCGGTATGGGTGTACTACCGCTTGAATTTAAAGCGGGTACAACCCGTAAAACGCTTGAACTCGATGGCACAGAAACCTACGACGTTGAAGGGGAGCCGGCTCCAGGCGCCACATTAACACTGGTGGTTAATCGTCAAAGTGGTGAACGTGTAGAGGTCCCAGTGACTTGTCGATTAGATACTTTTGAAGAAGTGTCTATTTACTCTGCAGGTGGTGTATTGCAGCGCTTCGCTCAAGACTTCCTCGAAGCGGAAGGCGTATAACCATGGGTCAGTTTAAGCCTCAAATTAAAATTCCCGCCACTTATATGCGTGGCGGCACCTCAAAAGGGGTATTCTTTAATTTAGCGGATTTACCAGAGTGTGCGCAGCAACCGGGTGAAGCGCGAGATAATTTACTGTTACGTGTGATTGGCAGCCCAGATCCCTATGGCAAACATACCGATGGCATGGGGGGAGCAACTTCAAGCACCAGTAAAACCGTGATCTTAAGTAAAAGCGATAAAACCGACCATGACGTGGATTACTTGTTTGGTCAGGTTGCTATCGACAAGCCATTTATTGATTGGAGCGGAAACTGCGGCAACTTAACAGCTGCCGTGGGGGCATTTGCAATTAGTAATGGCCTAGTTGACGCCGATAAAGTACCAGAAAACGGCATCGCCGTAGTTAAAATCTGGCAGGCGAATATTAGCAAAACTATAGTGGCGCATATTCCTATCAGCAATGGAGAAGTACAAGAGACGGGCGACTTTGAACTGGATGGCGTAACTTTCCCTGCAGCAGAAGTGGTGGTTGAGTTTATGGATCCAAGCGATCCGGATGTTGATATGTTTCCATCGGGCAATCTTGTCGATACGTTAACTGTGCCTGATGAAGGCACCTTTGAAGTGACTATGATTAGTGCCGGGATCCCAACGCTTTTCTTCCGTGCCGCCGATTTAGGCTATGAAGGTACAGAATTGCAAGAAGCGATTAATGGGGACTCAGCTGCACTAGAGCGATTTGAAAAGATTCGTGCTTATGGCGCAGTTAAAATGGGTTTAATAGGTCATATTGACGAAGCGAAAGTTCGCCAACATACCCCAAAAATAGCCTTCGTTTCACCTGCTAAATCTTATGCAGCATCGAGCGGTAAAGCGGTGGAAGCCAATACCATCGACCTAAACGTTCGCGCGTTATCTATGGGTAAGTTACACCATGCGATGATGGGCACGGCTGCTGTGGCGATAGCAACTGCAGCAGCAATTCCTGGCACCTTAGTTAACGAAGCTGCAGGTGGCGGTAATCTTAATTCTGTGACCTTCGGACATCCGTCAGGCACCTTAAAGGTTGGCGCTGAAGCGCTACAAGAGTCAGGTCGCTGGCAAGCTAAAAAAGCCATTATGAGCCGCAGCGCTCGGGTGCTAATGGAAGGCTTTGTTCGCGTCCCTGAGGCGTAGTTCCATACTAAATTAAAGGCTCTGTTCCCAGGAGCCTTATTTTCAAGATAAGAAAACTCCCGAGTTGTTGCTTGGTCGTGAAGGTGTGCCTGTCATTGGGTTTCATCTTTGGTATCACCATGCAGACTTGTAAATCATAAGGACGATATGATGTTTGAAGCTTTACTTTCGGTAGCGGTTACAACCGCGGTGTTACTTGGCTCTCCCGGACCTGCGCCGCTTGCACTTGCGGCAGCTGGCGCCAGTCAGGGAGTGAAAAAAGGTTTGCCGTTCTTAGCTGGTATTTTGGCGGGGTTGTTAGTAGCAGTGATCTGTGCGGCTACGGGAGTGGCTGGATTGCTGGTAAGTCAGCCTCAGGTGACGCTCGTGCTAAAGTGGCTTGCAGCCGCCTACTTAATTTACGTTGCCTATAAAATTGCAGCAAACAACTCGGCGCTTGGTAATGCTGGCGCACAGCTACCTAGCTTTAAAGATGGGTTTATTCTTAACCTCCTTAACCCCAAAGCCTACGCAGCTTGCATCGCTATTTTTGCGACTGCTTCTGTGCCTGCAGGCTCAAATCTAGTTGCTACCTTGCTTGCCGCCAGTGTGTGCCATGTGGTGGCGATAGTGGTCGACACTATGTGGCTAGCATTAGGTGGTGTGATATTTAAAACGCTTAAAGATGAGACCATACTTAAACGGATCCGAATTGGTTTTGCGTTGACTTTAGTTATGCTTGTTCTTTACGGTTTATTTGTCGTTTAAATATTATGAGTGCTCACTGACATAGCTTTTAGACTTGAATAGGTGTAATAATCTGAGTTACCCGTTAGTCATTCAGAAAAGACAATGATTGCCCCACCAGATGAAGATAACGTCCCGATAAGTGATATTCGTGTTGAATTTTCGGACTCGGCGTTTGCTCTGAGAACGTTAAGAGCAGGAGAATATAACCGGTTAGAGCGTCTGTTTTCGCTCAGGTATGGTGATGAGTATGATGCTCAAGAATTATTGAAGTTGCGACAACAAAGAGTGCTAGGACCTTTTTTACAAGCAGCTGAAGATAAATCAAAGGACTGCATTTGTGTGCGACAAACTCAAACACGCGAAATGCTTGGTATGATCTTAGTTACTGTCGATGACTCAGCGGCCAAAAAAGTGCTGGTAGAAGAGAGTTGGTTTATTCACGATACCCTGTTCGACAAGGTGTTTTGTTTATTCGTGACAGAGTACTTGAATACGCTAGGATTCGCTTTGATTGAGTTTAGAGTCGACGAACGTAATGAGTTAGTACGCCGGTTGGTTGAGCAACTTGGTGCGCACTTTGATGGTATATTACGTCGTCAAGGTGTTTATCGGAACGAGTGCTTTAACCTTGCTGTTTACTCTATCTCTCAAGAAGAGTGGCAGTGTGTTGTTCCTCTGTATTCTATTTACAAAGCATTACCGCAATAATAATGAAGCTCAAAGTGTGCATTTATGGAAAGTAAACTAAAGTATTTTCGCTGGCAACTTGGCAGGCAACAGTCGGGTTATCAAAAAATGTTACTAGCAACCGCGATGTGGCCAGTTAAGTTTGATATGTATTTACTGAAGTTTCCGACGGGATGCGAAGTACCACCACACACCGATAAAGTCGCTTCAGGGAAACATTTCAGGTTAAATATTGTTTTAAAGCGGGCGAAGTCAGGCGGTGAATTTAAGTGTAAAGATCCGCTTTATAGCAGCAGTCGCATCAAACTTTTGAACCTGAACTCGGGATAAGAAGTTAGTTAATTCACTAAAATACCTAAGTTCAAAAGCGTAATATCACTCTAGCCAGAAGTTATTTCTTAATACAAGGCAAATTTGTGCGTCAATAGCTGGCCTATTGCAAGCAAATTTAACGCAGTAGTAAGGAATAACAGCTGCTAGAGAACAAGTTGTTATCTCGTGTTCAGGTTTTGATAAATCAGAGCATTCCGTTTCTAAAGTAGAAGCTGGTACTCGAGTGTTGTTAAGTATTGGCTGGGTCCGTTAGCGCGACTAGCTTGGTAACTTAATAATGATAGATGTTCCTGAACTTGGCTCGGTTTCACACTCAATTACACCATTAAAATACTGCGTGACGATAGCGAGCGCAACGCTTAGTCCCAAACCTAAGCCTTTTTGTGTGCGATTACCGACCACGAAGGGGTCAAATACTTTATCTTTGATTTCATATGGAATACCGCCGCCGTTGTCGGTAACGGTTATGGTATATCCAGATGTTGTAGCTTGAGCCGATATAATTACGCACGGACTTTGCACTGAGTTATCTGCAAAGGCATGATAAAACGCGTTTTCTATTACAGGCTGTAAAACCTGCTGCAACAACCTTTCGGGTGCCGTAATAGCAAGTGCTTCGGGAATAGCTAAGGTGATATCAATATGTGGGTGTTGATCGGCAAGTTCACGCACACAGTGTGCGATCAGCGGTTGTAAGTAAATAGGCTTCACTTCTCCTTCAAACCCAGTATTGGTGATAATTTTGAGCTGGTCGATAATACCGGTGATCCGCTCGGTACTATTAACGACAAGCTTGGCACAGCTTTCAATATTTTCTATCGAATGCAATAAAGCGGACTTGGCGATTTCATTTTTATTTACCTTTTGTCTTACTCCTTCGACAAGCAATAGTTGGTTACTGGAAGCGGTCATGGCGACGCCAATTGGCGTGTTAATCTCATGGGCAAGCCCTGGGATCAATCGAACCAGCGTTGCTGATTTTTCAGCATTGATGAGGTGCTTTTGGGTTTCGCTGAGCTCATTAATTGCATCATTGAGCGCTTTGTTTTTATCTATTAATGCTTCGGTTTGGCTTTTAACTTCTGTATTTAGGTAATCAATGATGCTTTTACGGATAGCCGAGCGAGCGTTATACAGCGCGATTAGGCTAAGCAATAGCAAGATAAAGCAGACAAATGCTGCAAGGTAATAATATTTTACTTTCTTGTTACTTACCGCGAGGCGCTCACTAAAGTGTTTTTCTCTATGGGCTAAAAACGCATTAATATGCGTCATGATTTGTACTTTACTTTGCAGATAAGCTTCGCTGTATAAAATGTCGAGTGCCTGTCTATTTTTCCCTGCTGCGACAAGCGCAAATGCTTCACGCTCAAGCAAAACCAGTTTTTCACTTTTATTCTCTGCATTTTTTAGCATAGTGAGTTCAGATTCGGATATGCCGTTTTCTAGCAGTAGCGTGAGTAATGCTTTTGCTGCTTCCTTTTCAAAAGGGGCCTTACCTTCTTTGACCAGCAACATGTCCCAATACACGCGGTGTAAATGTTTAGGGCGAGGGGAAGTGCCATTTCGGATCGTTAAGATTTCATCGAAAAACTGCTTGAATTTATAGTTACCGGTTGCGGCGTAGGCCCGTGCCATCATGGTAAGTTGATCTGAACTGAGTCTTAGTTCTTGAGATAAGCGAATAAGATTAAAGTTTTTCTCTATTTCCTGTTCCTGTGCTTCTTTATTAATGAATGCCAAAAAGGTAAACAAGACGGAGAAAAAAACAGCAACATCGATAGCGCTGAGATGTGATAAAAGTACCTGAAGCTGAAAGAGTGGCTTGGATGAAGTATGTATTTATCACGGTCTGTCATCAATTGTGCAAGGGCTGAGTTTTGATACTCAAAGTATAGTGTATGATTTTATCTTTTCTAATTTTCCAATAAGTTAGAGGGCAGCCAAAAGTTGAGAATAAGGTAAAACTTTTGGCTGCTAATGGCGTAAAGCCTAGTCGAATGTGAGTACAATTCTGCCGTTAATTTCGTTATTGAGCATATCGTCAAATATATCGTTGATTTGCTCAAGAGGCTTGGTTTCAATGATGGCCTTTACCTTTCCCTCTGCTGCAAACTGCAAGCATTCGGTGAGATCCTGACGGGTACCAACAATACTCCCTACAACGCTAATCCCTTTGAGCACGGTATCAAAAATAGGAATGGGCATTTCTTCTGGTGGTAAACCAACTAGTACGCAAGTACCGCCACGCTTCACACTGTTAAACGAAGTGGTAAAGGCAGGTTTTGAGACCGCGGTGCAAACCACGGCTTGGACGCCCCCTAGCTTATTTTGCATCAACTCTGCGGGATCGTGGTGTTTAAAGTCGATACATAAATCGGCGCCAAGATCTTTTGCTAACGCTAATTTTGATTCGCCAGTGTCAACCGCAACCACATTCAGCCCCATGGCTTTGGCGTATTGAACAGCTAAATGGCCCAGTCCGCCCACACCGATAATAGCAACCCACTCGCCAGGTTTGGCTTTTGAGACTTTTAATGCTTTATAGGTGGTGACGCCAGCGCAAAATAGGGGAGCTGCATCGACAAAGGATAACCCTTCTGGAATTTTTACCACATAGTTAGCATCCGCTTTACAGTACTGCGCATAACCACCATCAACTGAATAGCCGCTATTTAATTGCTCTGGGCATAGATTTTCGTCACCTTTTAAACAGTGTTCACAATGGCCGCAGGCGCTATGTAGCCAAGGTACACCAACTCTGTCACCAACTGCCAGATGTTTAATATCATCAGCTTTTGCGATAACCGTACCGACGCCTTCATGTCCAGGCACCAGTGGTAGTTTAGGTTTTACAGGCCAGTCACCGTGACACGCGTGTAAATCAGTATGGCATACGCCACAGGCGGCTATTTCAACGATTATTGCACCTTGAGATAGCTTAGGTTGTTCAATTTCTTGAATTTCTAGTGGTTGCTTAAATTTATGCACTAACGCTGCTTTCATCTTTTTGCTCCTTGATTGGGTTGATAGTAGCTTAGCAGTTCGAGTTAAATGCAATTTGATCGGGAACAAACAATATGGTGGGAGTAAAAAAATGGCGAGCACACGCCCGCCATTACATTACTTAATTTTCAAAAGTGAGTGGTTACTTTCTTCTACGTAACAGGGCCAAAGGCGCTGCCAATAGTAACCAAAATAGAGAACCACTAGATGATTTTGATGGTTCTGGTTCTGGTTCTGGTTCTGGTTCTGGCTCTGGGGTTGTAGTGTCATCGACATTATTGACAGATACCATAACCTTGGCCGGTTCAGACTCCAGTCCCGCGTTGTCAGTTGCTTTAACCGTAAGTTCAATTGATGTTAGCCCTGACTCATAGTCAAGTAGGCTACTATCAGCAACAACAATATTACCTTCTGCCGTGACCGATACGGCTTCTGAAGAAGACTCTACCACGCTAAATGCGCCAGCAGGATTTGAGAATGTAGCCTCAATTTTACCAATGACAGTATCATTTGCCGTGTTTTCATCGACACTGAATGTTTGCTCAGCCGCGATAACAGGCACTGGTTGTTCAATTGGCTCATCCATTAAGTTAGTCACCGTGACAACAATCTCTGAAGCCTCAGAAATGTTACTTGAAGTATCAACCGCGACAACCTCAATTGTTACGCTTTCAAGTCCCGAGTCAAAGTCTAGTTGCTCGCTCATCGCGACCTTCACTTGACCTGAAGAGTCGACCGTAACTGCGCTACTTGATGAGCTTAACACGATGAATTCAGATACAGGGCTTGCAAGTGTTGAAGCATATTCAACAGCAACTTGTCCGAGAACTGTCCCTGAAGCCGTATTTTCCTCTACACTAAAAGTTTGATCAGCGGGGATCATTGGAGGTGTGTCTGCATCTTGTTCTGGGGAAGCTACAAGCGGCTTAGCACCATTGCTTGACAACATCATAAAGTCATCGCCGGAGTATTGCAGTATCGCCGACTCACCTGGTTCCAGCTTAGTAACCTCATTGCCAGCATCATCGACTAGGATAGCTAAACCTTCGGCTTGAGTTTTCATTACTTCCATTGCAGGTGCTTTAATCATAAAGCTATCTACCATTACTTCATCAAGTGAATTTGAAGGAATTGGTGTCCAAGTTTCTTCTTCGGTACGGAAGCGAACTCTGGCTTCTACACCCATAGCAACCTGCTCGGCGGTCAAGCCCATGGCTGCAGCACAACTCGTCATGGTGACAAAGTTGTTACCCGAAGCGAAGTTAATGTTTGTAATGAAGCCGCTTCCAGAGCCATACCCATGGGTAAATGAAATGGCACTTCCTGATAAGTAGTTACCAAACCACTCTAATTTACCGTTTTGTACCGTGATGTCGTAGTTACCATCCGGCATCGTGCCACCTTCGGCTGGTAAATCAAAGTCAGCCATAAAGCCACCTTGATAGGTGTGAATAATTGGTGAACTGGTTACCATAGTAGTGAAGAGCATATAACCTGTTTCACAGACGGTAGTTGGAACTGAGATGGTCTCAATTGAGGTGCCAATTAGATCTAATCGCTCACTGTCTCCAGCTTCATCTTTTGCAACGGTTGGCGTAAAGAAAGGCTCTAGGGTAGCAGCACCAGTATTTGTAAGTATCTGTCTGGCGCCTTTTTCGTCAACTACTGGCGTCACCTCTGCGCTTGCCGCAGCTTTAGGTAATACATGATATACAAGGTGGAACGCCTTATCTCCGCCCGACATAAAGTTGAGCGAGCCATCAAGCTCTAATGTAGTCAGGTCATCCGTGGCATTCAAAAATGCCATATTAGCAGCAGTTAGTGTCCACTCAGGTAATTTGGATGGGTCAATGGTTGCAGTCACATCAAATGAGATAGTTTGCCCTGCAGGTACAGTAATAGACTCTGGGAAAGTCATTGAAAGCGCACCGCGTTCGATATCATCAGCAAAGCGCTGTGTGTAGGATAAGGTGTAAGTTTGGGCTTGATTTGAGAAGTTCTTAACTTTCACTTTTTTAGTGAGCGTTGAAGTTTCTGAAAGCGACACTAAGCCAAAAGATAATGCAGCTTGCATCGTATCTTCCGCCCAAGCGGCGACTGGAAGGTTTGCCGCTTTTTCAACGTCAACTAGCCCTGAGCCAATATAGCTAATTGGTGCTAGTGCGGCATCGGGGTTCTGTGAACGAGGCTCAACGGTGACATCTAGGTTTGCGGTGTTCATGAGTGTTGCTTTTAGCTCGAAGCCGTTGCGGTTTGGTAGTGCCTCTTTTAGCATACTCATTGCGCCAGCGGTGATAGGCCCCGAGAATGAGGTACCACTTGCTGGAGTTAAGCCATCACCAAGACCTGGGTGAGCAGTCATAATACTAACGCCCGGTGCCGTGATTTCTGGCTTTAATCGGCCACTCATAGATGGGCCACGGGAAGTGAACGACGCTATCATGCCTTCTTTGAGAATAACTGTAGAGCTAACACTGTAAGCCACAGTATTCCCTGCTAACAATTGCTCTTTTAGCGCCTTACCTTGCTCGTAACTTATCCCGACAGTTGGGATTTCAATACCTGGGGCACTGCCGCCTGGCTCAGTTGGACCGCCGCCTTCAACGTTGTTAGCGATCATTACCAATTTTGCTCCACGAGCCTGAGCATTTAGCACTTTGTCGGTAAAATTACACCCGCCACGGTCTACTATTACCGCTTTTCCAGTAAAATCGACTTCATCAGCAAATGCTTCACAGGCAACAGATGTTGCTTCTCCATTGCCATTTTTTTCGGTTTCTACAAAGACCAATGGGGTGGTGTCACTACTGAACTCAAACTCTTCAAAACCGTCAGGATTAAAACTCGCTGATCCCAGTTCGGTCGTTTCACCCAGCATGGTCGCGACTATATGCTGACCTTTTAAAACCGAGTGCTCCATTGCCCCAACGGAAAGCGCGTTGTCAGTGGTACTTGGACCACCAACAATGAACGGAGTTGGGCCATCATTACCAGCGGAAATAACAACATTTGTGCCTATACTAACTGCTTTATCTATCAGTTCTTGCACGGCACCTGCACGGTTGTCACCAAATACCCCGCCTAAAGACATGTTAACAACGTCTACACGGTCCGAAATATCATCATCACCATTCGGGTCCATCGCTGACTCTAGTGCTTGTAATTGAGCTAAACCTGGGCAGCTATCATTATCACAGACTGAATAAACAAATAACTCTACATTTGGTGCGATCCCCGTTACTGAATGAGAAACGTGTGTACCATGGTTAGTACCAGCATCAATCGGATCGGGATCATTATTGATGAAGTCATATCCCCCGAGAACTGCGCCTTGTGGCCAAGCTGGTGTATCGGCTGGATTACTTGCAGCCGCTTCATAAGCTTCAACCGTTCCGGTGCCACCAAAAGCTTTATGGGTATAGTCAATGCCTGTGTCTAATACCGCAACGCGAACACCTTCACCTGTTGCTTCACCTGACGTAACCAAAGGTGTTGCTTTGATATAGTCTGCGCTATCAGCAACATGTGGCTTGTAATCAAATACTGGGAGTACGGAATGAACCTGCGAATTGCTTAATAGCTTATTAACCTCTGATTCGGCACCTTTAACCACGAGCGCATTTGCTAACTTAGAGGTTTTTGCTAGGACCTCCAACTGATTGTGTGAGGAAGCGATTGCCGCTTCGACAGTTTGCTGAGTTTGGAGGATGCTCGCTTGGGCTTTTTGAGGGGAAATACCAGCTAAGTTTTGCTCTACAATCGATGGGGTTGTTAACTTAATCAACCATGTAGTTACATCTGTTGTGGCTTTTTTGTTCTTTTTGTTTTTTAAATCAGAGTATTCATTATTGATAGAAGGTTTGTTTTCAAAATTGTATTGTTCGTATGTGGCGGCGGAAGCGCCAGTTGCCGAAATTGCTGAATATATGGCAATTGTAAGTGCTGACTTTCTCAAGGTTAACATCGATCTTCCTCATGTTGATTGTTATATTTATGTTTATTTTTTTGCTTAACTAATGAACGGATTTAATCAAATATAGTGTTATTGTTTTTATATTTCCAATAGTTTTGTTGTCAAAAATGAAACTTTTATGGCTTTTGTTTTTAGTTTGTTAATTTTAAAGGTGTTTTTAAAACGTGTTACTGCGAGCTAAATTGAAACGACGCTTGCGAAACTTCCTAATACAGGGATATTGTAAGATGCATAAAGATCTATATGCTCAAGCTACAGCCTAAAGCGAAGCGAAAATTTAAATTGAAAAGCACTTACACTCATGTCCAAGTCAAGTAACAAAAATTATCAAAAATGGTTAAGCGTATATGGGCGGTTAGTTGACTTCTCACTTGAGGATTGGCTACTTGTGGCTCCGTATATAGAAATCCGTCATATCACAGCCGATACCATACTATTCGCGCAAGGTGAGAAAATCTCCGGTGTGTACTTCTTATTAGCGGGATATGGACGCTATTTCTATCTAGATGAACAGGGTAATGAACGGAATAAATCTCTGCTACAAAAGGGCGGGGCATTCTCGTGTTTATCTTGTTACCTTGAAGATCAGCCAAGTCCATTTTCAACGCAAGCGCTGACAGACTGTGTTGTTGCCGAAATTCGCTATGCTGACTTAATCACTGTATCTGAGCAGAACCTCAACTGGGGGCGGTTTATACGCAAAATTTATGAACAACTGGTGCTTAAAAAAGAGAAACGGGAAGCGGCGTTACTACAGTTAAGTGCGAAGGAAAGGTACTTACGCTTTATCCAAGAAAATCAAGCGTTAAGCCGCTCGGTTGCTTTGCGTCATATCGCGATGTACCTCGGGATCACCGATGTATCGCTGTCGAGAATTAGAAAGGAGCTTGGCTTAACATAGGTTAAGGCGGGGCAACAAAATTCGAACTACCTTATCTCTACACTTTTGTCCTAAAGATAAGGAATAACATCATGCAAAAGCTACTGCCTCCTATTTTATTGTTTTTATTTGTCATATTGATGCCAGTGGTGTGTTGGTTGACTGCTGCATCACATTTTATTTATTACCCTTTCAATCTGTTAGGGCTAGTACCGATTGCTTTGGGGCTTGCACTGGCCAAGTCGGGTAGCAAGTTATTCGCAAAGGAAGAAACCAATATTATGACTTTCAATAAGCCTGATAAATTAGTGGACGATGGAGTATTTCGATATACCCGAAACCCTATGTACCTAGGCTTTGTCATTGCATTACTAGGCTATGCTGTATTAGTCGGTGGTGCACTCGTATCATTTTTGTTTGTGATTACTTTTTTACTTATTGCCGACAGATGGTACATTCGGTTTGAAGAAAAGATGATGGAACAAACTTTTGGAGATGCCTATTTACGCTATCGAGGTAGAGTGCGTCGTTGGCTTTAAACTTCCAGCATAAATGAGGATAAAACGGTGCAAAACATTGATTATTCAAAACCCCTACAAACAATTGTTGGTAAAGTGGTTAGAGTGTACCAATCTGGAGATATGCTTACCCAAGATCATCAACCTAAGCGACTCAATATTGAATTAAACGACGCGCAACAGGTCGTACGTATGTGGTGGGGATAGCCCCACCCAGTTTGTATATAGATTGATGAAGATGGTGTGTTTCGTCCAATAAAATGACTATAGGTATTAAGATGTATATTGGCCTAGTTAAGCTATTTTTTGTTTTAGCCACGTTCACGAGCTTAGCTGTGCACGCCGTTAGCTACGACGAAATAACAGATATTGATGCGCTGGCGGCGTATTTTGATGAGCCTACTTTTGAAAAACACTTTTTAGAGGAAGGCATGGAATTTATTTGGTTTTATTTTAAGGATATTGACCATTCCTTTTTGATTAATACAGAGACAGGAGAGGTTTGCCATCATTTTGAGGGCAAAAAGAGAGAGTCCTGTTTTCCGGCAAGTTATTTTGAGTAAATCCATTTAAAGGAGCTACGATGTCACACTCAAGTTGTAACTTAGTCCAATCCCCTTGCATCAGAAAGTGTTGTTTGGACGATAAAGATGTGTGCTTAGGTTGCTTTAGAACGTTGGACGAAATCACCAGTTGGACAAGTTACAGCGAAGATGAAAAGCTTGAAGTCTTGGCGTACTGCACGAGGCGCAAACAGCAACATGCTCAGAAATATAATAGGAACTGACGTTTCACTCATAACCAAGTAGAAATCACATAGCTTTTGTTTCGCTTTCGAAACAGTGATGAAGTTGTTAGTGTCTCAATTTCGATACAAACTTTATCGATTACCTTTATAATTTTATGATATTCCATTGATTTTAATATAAAAAATATTTGGCCTGAAATTTGATTCATTATCTGTATTCTCAAAGTGGAGTACAGAGTATGGATATAAAACTGGCGAAAACAAAGCGCATGCCGCTTAAGAAGCTCGCATTGCTTGTTATTGTGCTATTGGTGATTGGTTTGGTGTTTTTTGCCAAAGCATATACCCAAAGTGCATCAAACGTGGTTTTCCAAGAAGAGTTAATAGTTGCTAACGTCCAACAGGGCGAGTTCGAGCTCAGTGTTAAGGGGCTTGGCAGTCTTGCATTGGAAAAACGCCATTTGGTTACCAGTAGTAGTGGCGGAAAAGTAGTTGAAGTGTTGGTTAAACCGGGTGAAATGGTCACTCAAGGTACGCTACTTGCCCAGCTTGAAAACCCATCACTGCGCGAAGCGCTCATTCAAAAACATAGCCAACTTACCAAAACTTCAGCACAACATGAAGCCGAACTTGCAGAGTTAAAGGCCAAAGTGCAAGAGGCCAAGACTGCTCATCATGATGCTTTGCTCGCTTATAAAGCCGACAAAATTCAGTGGCAGGCGCAAAAAACCTTAATAGAAAAGGGCAATAGCACTATCTCTATGCTTGATCATCAGCGCAGCGAATTTGCGATGCAGCGTAGTAAAAAGCAAGTGGAGTTACAGCAAGCTAGGGTTGCCACTCAGCAAGAAGTGCAACAGGCTAAAGCCAAGGCGCAGCTGGCTGAACAAGCAAGTCTGCAATCTGAAATTAAGCTACTTCAAGAGAATATCGCAGCGCTTGATGTGCGCTCGCCAATCACTGGACAAATTCAGGATATGCTGATTGAAGTGGGCATGCAATTGTCTAATACTAGCTCGGTTGCAGAGGTGGCAGATCCGCGTTTGCTGGTTGCTAAGATCAACATCGCAGAACTAGATGCGCCCCATGTACAAGTTGGGCAGTCGGCGACTATCGATACTTACACTTCGCGTTTTAACGCCATCGTAAAACGCGTTTCCCCAAAAGTCACCAATAGCCAAGTCGAAGTAGAGCTGAGCATTGAAGGCACTTTGCCAAGAGAAGCCAGAGATAAACTCAACATTGAAGGGGTTATTGTAACGAGCCATAAGCCCGAGGCGATATTCGTCGCAATACCAGCCAATGCTGTTGCAAATAATCAAGCGAGCGTGTTTGTTGTTGATGAACATCTCGCCACGAAAAAAACGGTTAAATTTGGTCAGCGTTCGGTAAACTACATCGAAGTGCTTGAAGGACTTAATAAAAATCAAACTATCATTATTTCCGATATGGAAAAGTATACTCAAGATAGCCAAGTGCTAGTGCGTTAACAGGACATCATTATGAACTCAGTCATTCAACTTAATAATATCGAAAAGCGGTTTCAGACGGACGAAATTGCAACTCAAGCGCTAGACGGCATCAATCTCCTAGTAGAGCCCGGCGAGTTTGTGGCTATCACGGGACCTTCAGGGTGCGGCAAGTCAACGTTACTGTCAATTTTGGGCTTGATTGATGAGCCAAGTAACGGCGAGTACTTTATTAGTGGTAACCCAGCATTTAATTTAAACTCGGACGAGCGTGCTCATATTCGCGCTAATCATATCGGTTTTATTTTTCAGGCTTTTAATCTTATCAGTGATTTAAACGTGCTGGAAAATGTCATGCTACCGCTGACTTATATCGGCGGCATTAGCCAAAAAGAAATGGAGCAAAAAGCCAAAGACGCATTGGCGATGGTGGGATTAGAAAATCGCATCAATCATTTTCCTTCTCAGCTTTCAGGTGGTCAGCAGCAGCGCGCTGCAGTGGCAAGAGCCTTGATTAACTCCCCAGATCTCATCCTCGCCGACGAGCCGACCGGTAACTTGGACTCAAATAATGCGCAGCAAGTGCTAGGGTTATTAAGCGAGCTTCATGCTGCTGGTAAAACGATTTGTATGGTAACGCATGATATTGAATCTACGACTTATGCTAGCCGTGTTATCTCTATGCTAGATGGCACAATTTTAAGAGACAAAAAGCAGCTTGAGCACGCAAGCAAAGTCGTTGGAGCTTAGTATGGGGTTACTTCTAGACTTTCGTTATGCACTGAGAAATATCGCAAAATCAATGCGGTTTACGTTATTGATGATGTTTATCATGGTTGGCAGTTTGACCATATCTTTGATTGGCTTTAACTATATTTATACGGTGGCATTCTCACATAGCCAAGTGGGTAGTGGCAGCCCAGAAATCAGGATCTTCAAGGTTCGTAACCCTATTAGCATGCAAAATCGGTTTGAATACGGCATGCTGCCACAACTACGAGAACTTGACGAAGTTAAACAACTTGAGGAGTGGCTTTATATTGCGCCGGCGAGTGTTTGGGTAAGTGACGCTGAACGAGGCAATCATTATCGAGGCTCCTATGTTGATGAACGCTTTTTTCAGTTTCTGGACATTAAACCTGCACTTGGGCGATTTTATACTGCTGAGGACTTTGTGGGAGCGGCCCAAAATGTGGTCGTGATTTCAGACTATCTCTGGTTGCATCTATTTCAAGGTAGCAAAGACGTCATAGGGCGCACAATGGTTGTTGACCAAAAGCCTTACGAGATAATCGGTGTGATGCCCAAACACAATAATTTCCCGATATTTTCTAAACTTTGGCTGCCTCTTAAAGGCAATAACACAGCACCAGCTGATGCTATTGATATTATTTATAAGATGCCAAATAAGACGGTAGAGGCAAAGCTTGAGCAGCGTTTAAGTTTATTCTTCACTGATTATGCAAAGCAGCGCGTTAGTCAGTCAGCGCTTGAGGTAGATAAAGCCGTTCGGGTTGAATCCATGACTTTGGTGGAATACAACACCGACGGTGAAGCGGTATTTATATTTTCCCTGTTTATGGCCGGGATCGTACTTATTTTGCTAATTTCTTCAATCAACATAGGTAACTTACTTTTTGCCAAAATCATTGAGAGACAAAAAGAGTCGGCTATTCGCGCCGCGATTGGTGCGAAAAAATTAAGGGTGGTCCAGCAGCATGCTTGCGAGGGCTTGCTCTACTGCGTTAGCAGTTGGGTCGTGGCGCTATTGCTAACGGATCTTGGTTTGCGAGCGCTGAACTTTTTTATGAATATGATGTTTGGTGGCAAAATGCCGTACTGGTGGTATTGGCAGCTAAATACAGTCACCATCTTGGTGTCATTATTACTGATAAGCTTGGTATTTGCTATTGCTGTGCTGTTACCTGCGGTGAAAACAGCTAACTTTAACATCAATGATGTATTGCGAGACGGCACTCGAGGAGCAACCGGAAAACAAGCGGGATTGATGTCAAAACGTCTACTGTCTTTGCAGGTGGCCTTAGTGAGCTTTATGCTGATGGCGTCGAGCACCATAGGCTATGTGATGTATTCTATGGCGGGAAATATTGACGGCGAGACCCTCAAAGGGGTGTACTCAACTGAACTGCAATTTCAAACTGAAAGCGAGTTTTCGAGTGATAAAGCGGTCGAAATGGCAAGTGCATTGGTCGTGGGAATGACATTGGATCCGGCCTTTAAAGCAGGACGCGTGTATCAACGTGAGATAGAGCTTGATGTGCTAACAAGCGAAGGTGAAGTTTATACCGATAAAATCATAAATATTGAAGCGGTATCTCATCTTTTTAAGCGCGAACTACTAAGCGGCAGGAACTTCACGGCACAAGACAACACAGAAGCTGTGCCCGTAGTGATCATTAGCCAGTCTCTCGCAGAGGCTCTGTTTGGCAGTAAGGATGCATTGGGGCGTTCACTGATGTTACGTGATGCAAAATGGCCAAGTGCTAAAATAGTGGGTATTGCAGTGGATGAAATGAGCGTTGCCGCCAGTGACCGTCGTCATGAAGTCTATTTTAGTTTGCGTCAATATGCGCCAAAGGAAAACACAATGGCGGTTAAATTTATTACTGAGCTGCCGCCAAGCCAAAGTTATGAAGCTTTCTATGGCGTATTAGGTAGGCTCTCAAGCAAGCTCGAAACCAGCTATATTTTTGATCACTACGACAACCATCGCTCTATGATAGGGGCTTTCACCAGCATCATTTATGTGTTTTTGATTGTGGGTGGGTTTGCTTTGACGCTTTCTTTAATTGGCATTTATGCCATGGGCCTGAGTAATATCAACAAATCTAGCTATGAAATAGGCATTCGCCGTGCGCTTGGCTCCAAAGATCGTCAGATCATGTTGTTATTTATCAAGAAAAATCTAACCCATACCGTTACAGGGCTGACCATTTCTGCATTAATTTTTTATATCTTGTGTTATCTTGCTGTAGACTTTTTCCGCGGCGTTGTGCCGTTTGGTGGTATGTTTGGTGCGGGTAGTATCACTTTACTACTGGTATTTGCTGCGGTATGCCTTGCGCTTTATATCCCAGTGAAACGCAGCATAAAAGTCCAACCTGCGGTTAGCTTAAGAATGGAATAATAATTTGAAAAAGGTGCTAATAGTAGACGACTCGCTTGATATTCAAGCGAGTCTGAAGTTTTTACTTGAGGATGAAGGCTACACTTGTCATGGTGTGGTGACACCAGAGGCGGCATTTGATTATGTCAGTACACAGGAAGTGGACTTGGTATTGTTGGATATGAACTTTACCCAAGATACCACCAGTGGCAAGGAAGGGTTGGCTGCGATCACTAAGCTCACGCAAATCGATCCGCTTTTACCCATAGTGGTAATGACTGGTTGGGCGACGTTAGACCTTGCCGTTGCTGCACTCAAGCAAGGAGCGGCCGATTTCATTGAAAAGCCATGGGATGATGAGCGCCTTGCTCATAGCATCAAAGTACAAATTGAGAAACGAGCAGATAGACAGCATTTAGCGCGACTATCTGCTGAAAACGAACGCCTCAAAAAGCCCCATCAAACGGTAGATTTTGTTACGCAAAGCGAGAAAAAGCAGCGTGTGCTAAAACAGCTCACCCAGTTGGCACAAAGCGATATGAACATCTTGCTGACCGGTGAAAATGGTACGGGAAAGAGCTATTACGCGCAGTATGTACACGAGCACTCTAGCCGTGCTGGTGGCAGTTTTGTCTCAATTAACATGGGAGCGGTGAGCGACGAGCTATTTAACTCTGAGTTATTTGGCCATAAAAAGGGGGCATTTACTGATGCGAAAGCAGATCGAGTGGGGGCATTTACACTCGCCAGTAACGGCTCGTTATTTTTAGATGAAATTGCCAATTTATCTTTGCAGTCTCAAGCAAAACTGCTTCAAGTGCTAGAAGAGCGAAAGTACGCGGCGGTTGGCAGTCACAAAGTCTTGGACAATACAGCGAGGATTATTTCTGCTACTAACTGCCAACTCAATGAAGCGATTGCCAATAATCAATTTCGCCAAGACTTATATTATCGATTAAATACTATAGAAGTAGAAATCCCGCCATTAAGAGCGTGTCCAGAGGATATCTTGCCATTAGCAGAGCGCTTTTTAATGCGCTTTAGTCAAGATTACAAAAAGCCAACACCGAGCATTATGCCTTGTGCTGTTAAAGCGCTGAATGCATATGACTTTCCGGGTAATGTCAGAGAGCTTAAACATATGATGGAACGCGCGGTGTTTACTTGTTCAAATGCTCAGGTATTTGCCAGTGATTTAGCGCTCCACTCTACATTGCACTCAGCCTTGCAACCGACGAATATTGCTACTGCGAGCGCATCAGAAAATCATGATTTAACGCTGGATGAAATTATTGAGCAAGCACTCTTTAAAAGACTGGAATTTCACGGTGGTAACGTATCAAAAGCGGCGAAGAGCTTGGGACTATCGCGCAGTGCGTGGTATCGCAAAATGGACAAATATGAGTAGGAGATAAGCAAACTTGTTTTATCGATTTGGACACTGGCTGCTAAGTGCATTACTACTTGTAATTACTAATGTTTTACTGCTTGTGCACGACTATCCGGCAACACTTATTATGTTGATAGACTTAGTATTTGCACTATGTTTTGCTTTGCTCGCTTATAAATATGGTTCGACTAGACAAAACACCATAAACCTCATTGATACCTTGTTGATATCGCTTCGCCAAGGCGATTATGCTCTAAGAGCGGTACACGGCAAAGACGCACAATTACGTTCAACGGTGGAGCACTTAAATGCGCTTGCGCAAACCATGCAAGCCGACCAGCGTGCGCTGGCAGAGCAAAGTGACCTGCTAAAACAAATCATTGAAAAGCTTGATTGTGCACTTATCGTGTTTGACAGCCAAAGCGTTGCATTTGCCAACAGCTACGCTGAACGCACCTTTTTTGACTGTTACAGAGACGATGCTTGGCACTGGTTTCAGTCATTACAATCTCAGCAAAAACAAGGAAAGGTTTCGCTGATGCTAGAGGGGACTGAGCATGCTTTTTTGCTTGAACACGACAGCTGCTACATTGCCAATAAACCTCACACTCTACTGGTTTTAAAACAGCTCGATAGCATTTTATATCAACAAGAAAAAGACGCCTTACAGCGTTTTGTTCGCATTTTAAGTCACGAAATCAATAACACTTTAGCGCCGATCGGCACGGTAGCGCGCAGCCTTACCAAGCGCCTAAACGGTGAGTTAGATATAGAAAGGTTTAACAGTGGACTGTCACTCATCAACGAGCGCGCCAATTATCTTAAATCTTTTATGGGCAACTATGCCTCCCTTGCCAAACTGCCTCCTGCGCACAAGCAAATTGTCGCGCTCAATGAGTTTTGCGCTCAGCTACACAGTATCTACCCGCAACTAAAGATAGAAAGCACAGCCGATCTGCTCGGTTTTTTTGATACGAGCCAAATCAAACAGGTGCTTTGCCACCTCATTAATAATGCTCAAGAAGCGTCCACGCCTTCGCCAGAAGTCACACTCAGTATCACCCCAGATGCTGACAAATTAGTGTTTTCGGTCACAGATACAGGCCCCGGTTTCTCTAACCTAAACGAAGCCGCGGAAGCATTTTACACCACCAAAGCTGATGGCAACGGCATAGGCCTCATGCTCTCACGCATCATTATTGAAAACCATGGTGGACAACTCAAACTTGGCAATAACCCAAGCGGCGGCGCAAAAGTTGGTTTTAGCGTAGAGCGGGGTGGGAGTTGAGTACCGTACCTGCCTTGTGTTATCAACAGGTATATTGATTAGAGAATTAATTCAATTGGTATAAATAGACTTGTGTTTCTTGTCGTTAACTTTAGTCTGCTAAGGCAAGCTTACATCACCATGTAAATAAAGGAAGAAAAATGAAACTTAGGAATGGCATTATAACGTGGGGCTTTGTTATTTTTTCCCCGTTGGCACATGCTGACATCAGTTATATTGATAAAACTCATATATTGAATACGCTTACAAATAACATTGAGCAACAATATGTTGAAGTAAAAAAGATAGATAAAATTTCAGACGCCCTCACAGAGCTCAAAGCAAGTTCTGAATTTACTCATAGTCAGTCACAAGAACAATTTGCCTCGCTACTAACCGCAGAATTGCAAAAGTTTGACAAGCACTTTACTGTGCAATGGCGAAACCCAAATGAAAGCCAGAATAATAAAACAAAACGTGAATCTTGGTTTACCAAATTAAGTCGGAAAAATTCAGGATTTAATCGTGTTGAAGTACTCGATGGCAATATAGGTTATGTTGACTTTTGGGGGTTTGATGAATTATCGAAAAACTCAAAAAACATAGCTGAAAGTGTAATGGGATTTGTATCTAATGTAGATGCCCTTATATTTGACCTTCGTAATAACGGGGGCGGCAGTGCTGAAATGGTGCAGTTTATTAGTAGTTATTTTTTAAAGCCAAACACCCATTTAAACAGCATTTATTGGCGAGCGACTGACTCTATTCGTGAATTTCGTACTTTTGATAATGTTAGCGGTTCAATTCATCTAGACACTCCCATGTACATACTCACGAGCAATGATACGTTCTCTGCGGCAGAAGAGTTTGCTTATAACTTAAAGCACCTTGAACGGGCCACTTTAGTGGGGGAAACAACGAAAGGTGGAGCAAATCCCTGGCAGTTTTATGATCTAGGAAGTGGTTTTAGAGCTGGTATTCCTATAGCGAAAGCTATTAACCCGAAGACGAAAACAAATTGGGAATCGATTGGCGTTAAACCTCATATTGAAACATCACAGGCTAACGCCTTAGATGTAGCGTATAAAATAGCGCTTAATGAAGTTAAAAAGTCAGTAAGCGATGAACATCAAATCAAGGAAATTAACGACAAGCTTGAGGAGCTATCGAATAGCGCACCACCCAAAGAGACGCTACAAAGCACCATGTAATAATAGCGAGACGTTATAATCATTACGAATAGGATTTTATTACGCTTAATGGAACAGTGTTCATCTAGGTTTTTGATAATAGTATCGCATTGGGTAATTAACCTGAGGTTTGGGTTTTTACGTTGTATTTTTGGCCTCTACTAGGGAAAGTTAAGAAACAATATGAAAATGAGATTTTTTGATTGTGCATATGCTTTAAAAGTCTTTATGTTAATTGTCGCGACTGGCATATTTTTTATTGCAGAAGCTTTGGCAAGTAACACTTCACAAGTGTTTAGTGATAACGAAACCATTAAGCTGGAAGAACCTAAACAAGAGCTGAACTTAAAAGGACTACGGACTTATGTTGATGACTGGGTCAAAAAGGCAAGGGTGCAATACAATTTGCCAGGAGTCGCGGTTACTATCGTCAAAGACGGTGAGGTTGTATTGCTCAAAGGCTATGGATTTGCTGACGTACAAAACCAGGTTAAGGTAAACCCTAATAAAACACTGTTTCGCATAGGCTCTATCACCAAGACAATGACAGCACTTGCAGTGATGCAGCTGGTGGAGCAGGGTAAGCTATCTATAGATACTGATATAAATGAATATCTGAGCGAATTTAAAATACCTAACACCTTTGAAGCGCCTATTACAATCCGTGCCCTGTTAAGTCATCGGGCGGGTTTTGAAGAAGCGGATGCCGGTAACCTGTTCGTTGAAAATGCCTTAGAAATGCTCAGTACAGAGCGATATCTCGCAACTCATATGCCCAAAAGAATATGGCCGCCAGGCGTTAATGTATCTTATTCCAACTATGGTTTTGCTTTGTTAGGTTATCTGGTTGAGTTGCAGTCGGGTATGGATTTAGCGACTTATATGGAGCAACATCTTTTTTCTGTACTGGGTATGCAAAATACGACATTACGAGAGCCAGTAAACGCCAATGCCACCTCAATAGCAATGAAACCCAAGCTACAACAGCAGCTGGCAACGGGATACTTTAGGGATAGAAAGGGGAATAATATCCCTAAACCTTTTGAATTTATTGGACATGTAGGCGGCGCTGGGGCCATTTCTGCAACCGCCCATGATATGGCGCTTTATATGTCAGCTCTACTGAGTGAGAATAATCAGTTAGTACAGCCAGTTACCCAAAAAACAATGACGCGTCGACTATACGACGATAGAACGCTGGCAACAGGGATTGCTCATGGCATGTTTGATGGTTGGCTAAAGGGATATGAGCTACGCGCTCACTCTGGTGCCACACATACCTTTTCCGCCAATATGATGATGTTCCCTGAAGCTCAACTAGGCATTTTTGTTTCAACTAACATGTCGGGAAGCGGGGCGCACTTTGTTGAGACGCTACCAACTGCGATATTTAATAAATATTATCGAAATAAGCCTTTGAGCCAAACTACACCGCCGCAGTTAAGCCAAGCCTCTCAAGTAAATATCTACACACAGGTTTTAAAACACCAAGTTAGCCAACCAAACCTTGAGGATTATACGGGAACATTTCTAAGTACTCGCCGTTCATATACCCAACTAGAAAAACTGGCCGCATTAGATTCGGCGGCTGAGGTAGCCATTGATGACCAAAATAGGCTAGTCATGATGATTGCTGGGGATAAAGTAAAACTAAAGCACCTTGAAGCGGATGTCTTTCAAGCCGGATCTCGAGGCGCACCAATTTTTTACTTTTATCGAGATGGTACAGGGAAGGTAAATCGTTTCTCGGCGAGTATGTGGTCTGGTGATTATGAACGAGTAAGCTTTTTACAAAGCCCACTTTTCTTCAACTTGGCGTTAGCGATATCTTCGTTGTTATCGATATCCATTTTGTTGTTATGTTTTGTTCGCTCTCGTCGCAGTAAAATACTCAGCGTAGTCGAAAAGTCCGCATGTTATACCGCAGGTATGATATTGGTTGCAGCGTTGGGTTTTATGTTGATGAACACAGGTGTTGTGCTTGATGAATATAAGTTCCACGCCAGCTTTCCCACTATAGAAGTAAAGGCACTTGTGTATTTGGTGTTGGTAATCGTACTAGCGACAGGTGTTAATGTGCTAAGCATTCCATTTATGTTACGCATGAGAGATTTGCATTGGTTTTATAAAGTACACTTGATGGTGTTTACACTGAGCTGCTTAAGTTTTGTTTACGCCTTTTGGGTTTGGAATGCGGTAGGGTTTAACTATTTTGGTTAGGTTTCAAAGGTCGAAATATAATACCAATCCGCATTAATACCTGCTCAATTTAACGAAGTTTGCCTCTGATTTGCCCAAAAAAAAGGTGCATATAAAACATAGTAAATATACCAAAAAATGAACTCTTAGAGCCTCTTGTTCAATTAAATCAGTTCATAAAGCACCGCTGCTTGACACGTTGTACCTGATTGATATACTCACATCTCTTTGTTGTTTTATTGTAAATTTTGTTGTTTTTATATTTCATTTTAATTTTTACTGGTCTTGGTAGAGTATAAGTCACTTGGGTTTCGTCCTTTATTCTAAAAAAACAGTGGAAATTAATTTCAAATTCAAAGGTGTTATTTTGAGATATTTATTTATTATGGCTTTAGCGATTGTTTCAAATGTATCGTGGGCGACCTGCAGTGGAGTGCGATGTGAGAGTGTTGAAGTTAAACGTCTTTACATTAAACAAGATGGTGAAGTACTTATTGGAACATATGATGATGAGAAGAAACTTAGTTGCTCGCCGGTAGTTGGGGTGTATTTGAGTCTTTCGGTAGCAGAGCCAGGTGGTAAGGCGCAATACTCTACACTATTGGCAGCTCAATTAGCTGGAAAAAAAGTATCGATTCGCATAGCCGAAGGCAGTAGTAGATGTAAAATTGAATACCTTGTTCTCGATAAACAATAGTGTGGCTGGATTTTGAGCAAGCTTAGCTAGTTGATTGTGTTAATGGCTTCCGAATTTTTATTATGCTGGAATATTGAGTTGGATGGCTACACACAAAAAAAAGCAGAGTCATAGTAACAAACGACTCTGCTTTTTTATTAACTCGTTTGAGGTTAGGCTACAGGCTGTAATGAAAGCCTATAGCGATGCCATCGTCTTCAGTTTGCGACATTTGCGCTTCCTGCGCTGCATTAGCACTTGAAAAGTCACTAAAGTCTTTACGCGCTTCAATGTACAAAATGGTGTCTTCGCTCATGAAGTAATGCATACCGAGCACTGCAAATTGACGCTTGAAGACGTCGTTTGGATCTGCATTAAAATTAGGTTGAATGACATAGTCATCGCCAGCATCAAATACGTTATAAGCGATAAAAGTACGAATGTCATTATCAAAGCGGTAGCTGAGTAAAGACTCCACTCCAACAGCATCTTTGATTAAGCGTCCTAAATTGTCGGTATCATGATTTTCATTTTTGTTGATGTTGGCTGCGCCGTACCAGCCAGGCTGAGAAAAGTCGCCATAGGTCACACCCACACCATAAATTAAATCTTCAACAGATTGGTTTCTGCCCCCTGCGTACACAATATCGAACTCACCTCGGTTAATGCCCGCAGTTAGGGTTAAGTTTTCTGTCGCTGAGTAGGTGAGTGCAGCGCCATAGGTTGAATTAAACTCTACTTTTTGCGCTGCATTATTGCCTTGATTAAATAGGGCTTCGCATGAGCTAAGTGAAATATCTACGATATCGCATGTATAAAAGTCGTCGGACTTTAATTGCGCTTGTACGGCAAAGCTAAACTTACCATAGTTATTACGGTATTGAAGTATCTTGTCGCCGCGGCCCGTACCATTGATAGCGCCATCGTCTTTGTTGTAGGTATAAACACCGGCAGCGTTACCATCCCAAACTAAGCTATAGTTTGTGCTATACACTACGTCATACCAAGCGCCCCATTGCTTACCCAGGGTAATTTGGCCGTAGTCTTCATGTGTTATACCAACATAGCCTAACCTATTGTATAAGAACTCGTCTTGGATTGATTCAAAGCGATTATTATAAACAATATCGCTACTCCCTACCGGGTTGACGCCCCATTCTAGCAGCGCAAAAGCTTGCCAGTTGTTTTTTAACTGACGTTTGAAATCAAAGTTAATACGCGATGCGCCATTGACCAACTCGCTTTCGCCCTGAGTATGGATCACCCTAGCATCGATAAAGCCACCAACAGTGACACTGTTTTGCTCATCTTTATACAGCTCAATTGCCTGCACGGTTGGAATTGTGGTCACGCCAGCGATAAGCGTGGCCGCAAGAGTTCTTTTCATAGGTTACCCTGTTAAAGATTGTAACTAGATAGGTACAAATTAGCTAAAGCGCGTAGCTTACCAAAGCTAAAATATAGAGAAAAGTGAAAAATATAATTAAAAAATCCTTCTTCGAGGAAAAATTATTCATAGCGAATGCATTATTCCTAAATATCAATTAGTTAATGCAATTCGGTGGAAGTGGTCTGATAAGTGTGTATTTTCACAAATGCATTAGCTGGGGCGTGATTTTCGATGAGGTTGAGCCCGTCATGAGGGTAGAACTAGATTAAACTGACGTGAGAATCTGGTTGGGTGAGATTCACTCTTTCTCTTGCTGAAAGCCTAAGGAGGAGCAGTGCCAATGCAGATAAAGTGCTTTTTTCGAAGGAGTGATACGCGTAAATTAAAACCGCACTGATAGAAGAGCGCGGTAATATTTTTGCTGAAAAAAGCCGCATGCGCGGCTTCTATGGCTATTTTTTGTATTTCTCAAACCAAGCAAGCGTATGCTCGATTTTGCTGATCATCCGAGAAGGGCGGCCAGCTATCCCATGTGGTGCTCCGGGAATTTTTACCAGTACAGAGTCAATTTTACGTAGCTTAAGTGCTTGATAGAACTGTTCGGTTTCGGCCATTGGTGTACGTAAATCTTCTTCACCCGTCATTAGCATGGTAGGTGTAGTTACGTTGCCAACGAGCGAAAGCGGTGAGCGCTGCCAATAGTGGTCCACATGTTCCCAAGGCATACCTGGAAATTGCGTTGGAATTTGGCCAAGACCACTGTCGGCGGTCAGCACTTTACTCAGCCAGTTGATCACAGGTTTAACTACAACCGCGGCGTTAAAACGGTTCGTTAGGCCAATCGCGTAAGCCGTTGCGATACCACCGGCAGAACCGCCAGCAATAAACAAGTTATCTTTGTCGATAAAGCCTTGCTCAAGCATCGCATCTACCCCTGAGTTATGGTCGGCAAAGTCTTCTTTTGAGCTGTATTTGTACTTCAGCAACATCGCAAAGCGCTCGCCGTAAGAGCTGCTGCCTCTGTGATTGTCGTAAAACACCACGTAACCTTCAGCGGCATAGCGCTGTAACTCTGCCGAGAAATGCGGACCATAGGCTAAGTGTGGGCCGCCGTGAATTTCTAGTAGTAATGGATATTGTTTTTTCGGGTCAAAGTTTGGTGGTGTAATGTACCAGCCCTGAATTTTCTCTCCGTCAAACGACGAGCTATATGTGATCTCATGCACTTTACCAAGGGTTTTATGTGCAAGTAGGTCTTCGTTTAGATTGGTTAATTGCGTTACTTTGCCTTTTCTTGTTGTAATGGCGACGTCTGCTGGGCGCTCACTCGACCCTTGCGTAAAGGCAATTTCTCCATCAAAGTTAGCGCTGAACTCACCGCTTAGATAAGGGCGACCAAGGGTTGTACCTGAGAGCGTATCTGTGATGTCGGTAATTTTACCTTTTGTGGTGATGCTCGCGAGCTTTCGCTTGCCATGGTCATCGTAAGTCATCGCCAATCTATCACTGCCAATCCAAGTTGGGTCTTGGATTGAGCGGTCGAAGTCTTTGGCAATCATGTGGGAGGTTTTGTCCTGCCAATCCATAATATTCAGTTTGCTATTACGGTAAGGGTTTAGCGCGTTCGATGCACTAAGGTAAGCCAGCTGTTTACCATTTTCAGAAAAACTAGGTGCGTACTCACGACCAGGAGCAGACGTAAGCTGCGTGATATTACGGTTAAAATCAACTTCGAATAAGTCGCCTTCTAGGCGCTTGTATTCCCAGTCTGCAATGCGGTTTGCTGAAAATACAATGGCCTTTGCGTCAGCTCGCCACGCGAGTTTACCACTATGGTGATAATTACCAGAGGTTAATTGGCGTGGCGTGCCCCCTTCACTCGGTAACACGAAGATCTGGCGATAGCCTGGTTTGATAAGGCCTCTGCCGTCGGCTTGATAATAGGCTTTGTCAATAACGATGGCAGAGTCAGACCACTTCGCGCCTTTTGGCTTTTCTGGCATTTTGGCGATCACCGCTGGTTTTTCAGCAACCTTTTGGCTAAAAGCCAGCCATTTGCCATCTGGTGACCAAGTTAACCCACTTATTCCCGATTGCAGCTGCGTTAGCAGTGCTGTGCGGTTTTGCGGAACGTAATGGACATGGATTTGAGTGCTGCCAGATACATTGCTCACAAAAGCGATTTTGCTGCCATCTGGTGACCAACGAGGTTGACTGTAATTGTGCTCATCAGAAAAAAGTGGCGATTGTGCGCCCGACTTGGTATTGACGAGCCAGAGGTTTTGTCGCTTAGCATCCTTCATTACATCATTACTGTTACGCACATAAACAACTTGAGTACCATCTGGTGATATTTGTGGGTCGTTTGCATATTCCAGCTCAAAAATGTCTTTAGCCTGTAATCCCACCTCAGTCTGTGCGAGTGTTGGCAATGCAGTGCAAGCCAGTAAAGTGCAAATGAGCGTCCGTTTCAATCCAAAAGGCATATCGCCACCTTTAATATCGTTTTTATTGAGAGCTACATAGTTATTCAGGTGCAATTCAATGTCACCCAATACGCGATAGAACGAAATAAAAACTCGATGTATCAAATGAAGGGGAGTGTAAGAAGGTTGTTTACGAGAGACAAAGAATAGTTCTGCTGGATACAATGCGTACTATCCGTAGCTCATTAACTTGATTTTGGTATGATCTACGTGGCGCTCTGGTCATGACACAACAATAACGTAAAACTGCCGTATGAGTGACACACCTAACGTGATGATTTTTAAAGATAATATTTAGCATGATTATTATCGGAGAAAGTAGTAATGGATATGAAATTAGATAAAGTAAAGCTAAAGCAACTTAGGGAATCCAAAGCTTGGAGTCAATCTCATTTGCTCTCACATTTGTTATCGGGTTTATTTTAAGTTGGTAGCATGTTTCACAAGGCTAAAAATTTGCCATTTAGTAGTTTAAAAACGAAGTTTTCAACGCAGTTAGCGGTAAAACTGGCTGCTAGAAAAGCATTAATTATCCGATGTTCAGGTTAGCTAGTACATGGGTAGGTTTGAGGTGGCTGTCCATTATCTATAATGATCTATCTTATTCGCAAGATACTTGAAGGTGCTTATAGTTAACTCCTGCACACAGTTTATATGGAAGAGTTAACTTGTCATTCACATTCACACTTTTTTATTTGGTACTTGTTCCTGCTTTGGTATGCCAACGTAATATACCAGCACAAGGTAATTTAGTACGGGGATTAATCCTAAAAGAGCGGCAGCAAAAGTATTTCTATACTTGGCTCTAGCTAGCAAATAGCTGACGATTGCTATCGGAATTGTTTGGATTATAATCATGCCTGGTAAGACACCAATAGTACCGTCTCTCATCATATTTAAAATATCCATTTTATTACCTCTTTCTCAATTTCTATTCAGCTGAGTCACTAATAACAACACTACAGTGAGGACAGGACCAACTACCATTAAAAGATATTTCTATACCATGCTCAGCAGCATTAGTTATGAATTCATTCATAGACTCTGAGGATTCAAATTGGGAGGTCGCTTCAAACAACCTACCAGCACCTCAAATGTTGTTATCTCTAGATGGTGCGCTGTTTTCGACGTAAGACAACTTTAAAGTGGCTGATGTAGTTTTTGGTGCTTCCATAGTAGCAACTTTCACCACCAACCGACTCATACCTAAAAGTCCAAAAAGATCTGTTAGTGTGTTCTCAATTTGGGAGCGATTTACTCTAACATAAAATAATCACATGTAAATTTTTAATGTAAATGTGAACCAGATGTGTGGTGCATTAATCACCCTTCATTCACCGTGTAACAGTAATCTACGCTTGGTTAGTTGGCATGGAAGTGAATAGTATTTAGGGTGTTGAATCTTGATTTACAAAGCTATGTAGGATTGAGAACTTAGCGTGCACCTTTGTGATTCGATAAAGCTGGACGATGAACAAGCTTGTAAAGCTGCGCCACTATCGTTCCTTGAAGGCGGCACATAGTTTAAACTTTATCTGGCTGTTAGCGCGTTTACTAGCACAACGCTTATTAAGCTGATTTTTTGGCTAATAGCTCTTGGCGCACAAGTTTTGCCCCTGCGCTCAATGCGGCTAGTTTACCTCTTGCCACTTCACGAGAAAGTGGCGCCATGCCGCAGTTAGTGCATGGGTAGAGTTTGTCGGCGTCAACAAACTCAAGGGCTTTACGTAGCGTGTTGGCAACTTCTTCTGGCGTTTCGATAGTGTTGGTTGCAACATCAATCGCACCAACCATCACTTTTTTACCACGGATCAACGCTAACAAGTCGATGGGCACGTGAGAGTTATGACACTCTAAAGAGATGATATCGATATTGGATTTTTGTAGCTTAGGAAACGCCTCTTCATATTGACGCCATTCTGAGCCTAAGGTTTTTTTCCAGTCGGTGTTGGCTTTAATACCGTAGCCGTAGCAAATATGCACAGCGGTTTCGCATTTTAGTCCTTCGATAGCACGCTCAAGCGCTGCAATGCCCCAGTCGTTGACCTCATCAAAAAACACGTTAAACGCAGGTTCGTCGAATTGAATAATGTCGACTCCAGCGGCTTCCAGCTCTTTGGCTTCTTGGTTAAGGATCTTCGCAAATTCCCATGCTAGCTTTTCACGGCTTTTGTAGTGGTCATCATACAGCGTATCTATCATCGTCATAGGACCTGGTAATGCCCATTTGATAGGTTTGTCTGTTTGGCTGCGTAAAAATTTGGCATCTTCAACAAAAACCGACTTTTGGCGAGATACTGGGCCAACCACAGTAGGTACGCTGGCATCATAGCGGTCGCGAATTTTAACGGTTTGACGCTTCTCAAAATCCACACCGCTTAGGTGTTCAATAAAAGTGGTTACAAAGTGCTGACGGGTTTGCTCACCGTCACTCACGATATCAATTCCGGCAAGTCGTTGCTCTTGCAAAGCAATACGTAGCGCATCGTTTTTGCCATCAATAAGCTCGTCGCCCTCTAGTTTCCAAGGTGACCACAGGGTCTCTGGCTGAGCAAGCCATGCAGGCTTAGGTAAACTGCCAGCGGTCGAGGTTGGTAAGAGTGTTTTCATAATAAATACTGTTCCATATTCCCGTTGATTATAAAGCGTAATTCGCAGACCACTGTTCAAGCACGGTTTGGTAAGGCTTGATAAAATGCTCTTCGGCAAATCGGCCTTGCGCAATCGCCAGCTTGCTTCGCTCTTCACGGTCATAAACAATTTGTGTTAGCGAGTGATCAGAGTTTTTCAAGTTTGGTTGATAGCACTTGCCGGCCACCGCATTGGCATTGTAAATCTCTGGGCGGTAGATCTTTTGGAATGTTTCCATGGTGCTGATGGTACTGATCAACTCAAGGTTGGTGTAGTCATTTAGCAAGTCTCCAAAGAAGTAAAAAGCCAGCGGTGCAACGCTATTTGGTGGCATAAAGTAGCGCACCTGTAGGCCCATCTTTTTGAAATACTGTTCAGTTAACGATGATTCATTTGGTTGATACTCAAAGCCAAGCACTGGGTGTTGGTTTTCGGTGCGATGATAAGTCTTGTTATCCGATACACTCAAACAAATCACAGGTGGTTTACTAAAGTGACTTTTGTAAGTCTCAGAGTCTACGAAATATTTAAACAGCTTACCGTGTAAGTCGCCAAAATTAGCTGGAATGCTGAATTTAGGTTTATCTTTATTATGGTCAAGTAGTAGTACGCTAAAGTCATAGTCACGGACGTAAGATGAGAAGTTATTGCCGACAATCCCTTCGATACGTTCATTAGTTTTATGATCAATGATATTGGTTTTTAACACTTCTATTGACGGGAAAGTTTGACCGCTACCCGCAATGTCCATATCAACAGAGACAATCTCAAGTTCAACTGAGTAGCGGTCGCCTTTTGGGTTATCCCAGTTAGCCAATGCGTTAAAGCGATTATCAATCATCTGCAAAGCATTGCGTAAGTTTTGTTGGCGGCTCTCGCCTCTTGCTAAATTAGCAAAGTTGGTGGTGATCCGTGTGCTGTTTGACGGGTGATAATTCTCGTCAAGACGAATGCGCTTAATAGTGAAAGTAAACTCGTTATTCATGATCTTTTGGTATCCAATTCTAATGCTGACGTGCTCGGCGATGACGTTTCACTGCGTTAAACAGAGATACACAGTTACGCTGTGGGTGTGCCGAACATTAAGTGATGTGAGATTTATACGTGGATCACCAGATGAAGAAAAACGGTTTTATTTCACATAAAACATGAACCTGATTCATGAGTTACGTAGAGTGATGCACTTTATCCAGTTGCATATGCAGAAATTTTGGGCAATCTTGGAATAAATCCAACTGGATTTCTGAAAGTCTAGACTGCTAAATGTCTAAGTTGCATTTGTTTCAAGTAAAACGTGAGGAATATTCAAGGCTTATCTAAGTCAAAAGCACCAATACCAAGGCCTTATGTTGTTATACTCGCCAGCGCTTAGGTGGCAGGAAAGGCTAAAAGCAACGCCCGTATTGTTCACTTAGGTGATTGCGCCTCAACTAAAAGAAGAGAAAAGTAGAATGAGTGAGTTGATATTGTTGTTTGTGTATTGTGCACTACTCGGTAGTGTTGTCGGCTTTTTAGCCGGATTGTTAGGTATTGGCGGTGGGCTGGTTATTGTTCCGGTGCTGAGTAGTATTTTATTGTACTTTAACGTGTTACCGCCGGAGCAAGTGGTCATAGCCGCTGTAGCGACATCGCTGGCATCCATTTTATTTACTTCTACCTCATCGGCAATCGCCCATCATAAAAATGGTAATGTACCGTGGGATTTGGCGCCGTGGATAATGACAGGCGTTGCACTAGGTGCACTTATCAGTGGTTTTTTGGCTGCACTATTGCCCGAAAACGCAGTGCGTATTGTATTTGCAGTAAGCGTGGTATTGATAGCAATAAAAATGTTTTATAGCAGCAAAAACGAGCCTACAATTCAAAGACAGTTACCGAATAAAGGTATACTCACGGTATTAACGACGCTCACCGGTGGTTTATCTGCCATGATAGGCATTGGCGGTGGAGCGCTTTTGGTGCCGCTGTTGACGTTTTTCTCTGTTGATATGAAAAAGGCAATTGGGTGCGCTTCTGCATGTGGCATTGTTATCGCACTGTTTGGCTCTGTTGGATACATTAGCTCGGGTAGTGCGCAACTTGCACTCACAGATGGTTTTGCCGGATTTGTTTATTTGCCAGCCCTGTTGGGAATTGTATGTACCTCTTGGTTTACTGCACCAATGGGGGCTAAAGCCACGCATCACTTGCCCGTTGCCACGATTAAAAAGGTATTTGCGGTGCTGTTGTTAGTGATGGCTGTGAATATGGTGGTAAATTAAAGGCTTTTGAGCCAAAACGAGCTATGGCGTGTTTGGCTCAAAAGCGCAGCAAACCTTACTTTTTGAACGGATCTTCTGTGGGTTCAAAATGCTTGTTTAATTTGCCGTTTCTGGTGCTATTGATGTACTCACCAGAAGGATTTTCGCTTATCAATGTGAAGGCACTGACTGGCGATTCAAACTTAAAGTTTGCCAGCTCCACCCAAGCAACATGGGGCGTGCGAGCATTGCAAAAGTAATAGGTTTGGCTCCTATGCGCAGCAACGGTTGTCCACAAGGTATTAGATATATTTGGGCTGGCACTGCTTATAAAATTATAGCCAAGAGGTACAGATGCACTTGCCGCAACCGAGCGAGCCTGTGCAAGGGCGTCATGCTCATCGTTTGGTAAGTCTAAGTGATTAAGATAAAACGCAGCGCGCTCGAATCTGTCGGTTGAATATGGGCCACCTGGGATCGTATGGCTTGGATGACTGTTTTTGTCGCTCCATTGCCACAGCCAATAATCATTAATTTTTAGCTGTTCTTCATAGCTCGGCTCATTAGTGACAACGCGATAATCTGCGCTATGGTAGATGCGAAAAGTACCATTATTAACTTCTATAATGGCTGAGTCCCCGCTGATATCCGACACCATTAAATGTAGCGCCGCAGTTTTTCCTTCACTGTTGGGAACTTCTGCTCCGAGGATCTGAATTTCTTGTTTACTAAAAACGTCAACGACTTCTTTAACAAGGACAAACTTGTCTAACACATACTGCAACCAACGCAATACGCTTAGTTGTTTTTTATTTTTGCATACTGACTTACCGTACGTCGCGCCTGAGTCGTACAATACATTTGCTACCAGCCCCATAGCATTCATGCCATCGGAGGCTGCCCAACCACTGCTGTCATCCCCAACCATCGCAACAACACTGTCATAAGATGATGTCCATGTAAGAGGGTTGCGAGTTTTCTCGCTTGCTATTGCCCCTAGTTCCGAAACTGGCTCAAGCCCCGATTTTTTCAGCCCTTTTTCGAATACAAATAGGCTGGTGGGCAAGATAAACATCCAATCCATATTTCTGGCAGTCGCCAAATAGGCGCTATCCCAATTATTAAAAACTCTAGTACACATAACAACCTCACAACAAAGAGAAATGTCCTTTTGATGAGTGGTAACTCATCAATCCGCTTGTTCATACTAGTACTTGATAACGACTAAATACATTACAGCAAGTTACGGCATATTACGGGAAAATGTGTCCCAACGAAGTAGCACAAATAAAGGGAAATAAAGAGGACAGGCACTGGTATATTGTGGTTATTTTAGGTAATTTAATGAGTTTGTTGTAATGAGGGCAATTAATTCGTGGCTAAAAAAGAAATAAAGGGATTACTCGATCAAATCAAATGCTTGTTTCCAGAAGTGAGGCCGTTAATGGACAAGCATGAACCGTGGGCAACAACCTATCAAATGGAAGCATTTGCCGATTTAACGACACAGGCTTTTAATCACAAAAAGCAGGAGTGTTCAAAAGCTTATTTGGGATTTATCAGTAATCAACTTGTTGATGCAAGTCCTGCAATACGTGAGTTCATTGATGTATATTACGTAGAGCACCTTTTTTGGTGTGCAACGCAGCAAGGTATTGATTTTGGCTGGCCTCTGATCCCAACGAATTTAAAAGCCTTGTATCTCGACTTTCATGGCTCAGAGCCGACGCCTATTTCCTAACTGCGCAGTGTCATCCTTCTACAATATAGTAAATGCGCAAATGGCGCTTAGTTGCTAGTTTTTACCCTATACACTTTAAGTTTGTACCGTTATTTGGTATAAATAACTCGAATTTAAACGACTGGCCACAGCTAGGTAAAGGCTGTAGGCACGTTTTACAAGCTTTGTTTAGTCTGCATTTTTGTTTGCGGCATTAACACTATTTATTCGGATACTTAATGCCTGTCTAGCAACCAGCTTTTGCGCTAACTGCGTTGAATTCACTTCCAATTATTGTTGCGTAAATTCGCCTTGCCTACAGGATGTAGATACTTTAGCGAGAGTAGGACGCGGAAGCGGTGTTACCCCAAAATGCTTTGGCTAGATAAGGAAATAATTTAGTGTAATTTTAAAAACAATGAGTTAGCTCACTCCTTATCCAAACCTCAGGTTATTTAGGAAAAATAAAAAGTGTTTGAAGTGCCCCCATTTTCAGAATATTCATACGAAGAACTACTAGAAGCAAAAAAACATATCGATAGGGACAGGTACCCTGAGCGTTACGAAACGGTGGTAACGCTACTTAACAACAAGTTTAATAGTTACGACAGACAAAGTGAGACAAGCACTGAAGTGCATATCGAACCGTGTAAATATGCGACATTTTGGCGAAGAGTTGGAGCAATATTTATTGATGCGCTCATTCTTTCTGCTGTCTTTTCTATTGAGAGTTTAATTTTTGGTTTTAATTATCACGGCGGTAACTTGTTACTCTCGACGCTTGCTTGGATTCAAATGTCGCTTTATAACCTATTTATGCACGGGCGTTATGGGCAAACGTTTGGTAAGGTGGTTACCAGAATCAAGGTGGTTGACCATGATACAGAACAAAAGATCAATATTAAGCAGTCGCTTCGTCGCGAGTCCGTTGGTCTGGTGCTTTATATGTTGCTGTGGGCACTCTTTATGGTTTTGAGTATCGAATTATTTATAAACGATACTGTTCCAACTATCGTGTTGTATCTTTTATCAGGCATTGAGGCGGTACTGTTGTTTTGGTTCTTAGCGGAACTTGTCAGCGTATTATCAAATCACAAGTCTCGAGCGCTTCACGATTACATAGGTAAGACTGTGGTGGTGCGAGTCGATTAAATATTCAAAAAATAATAATAAAAGTAGGCAAAGCCAAACTTCGCTGCATTTTTGCAATATTTTTCGATGAGGTATAATTCAATGCTACTCTTTGTTTGGTTTTCAGAACTTAACAAGACGAGAAAATCTGAGGGCACAATATGATAAGAGAAATAACTCGGGATGATTTTGAGTCGTTTTGGCCAACATTTTCAGAAGTGATCCAAGCGCAAGAAACGTATGCATTTGACGCAAACATGAGTATAGAGCAGGCATTTTTACTTTGGTGTGAAACGCCACTTAAGGCTTTTGCCTATGTTGAAAGTGGGCAAGTACTTGGCACCTATTATTTGCGACAAAATGCGATGGGTCCGAGTAGCCACATATGTAACTGTGGTTACATGGTGTCGAGTTTGGCACGTGGTAAGGGAATTGCGCGGCTTATGTGTGAACATTCTCAACAGCAAGCACTCACATTAGGATTCAAAGCCATGCAATTTAATAGCGTGGTTTCGACCAATGAACTGGCGATTAAACTATGGCAAAAGCTTGGTTTTACGATTGTGGGCACTATTCCCAAGGCTTACAAGCATCCTCGGCTTGGTAGATAGCTATGTTATGTACAAATGGTTGGCCGATTAAAGTGAACAGGATCTAAAAGCCTTATTATGCCAAGTTCAGGTTTATTACAGAGTTATAAAGTCACAGGTTAAGCTGGCTTGTTATCACCACCATGCCCAGAGTCGAAAATCGGCAACAATGTGGTGCGAGATCTCCGATTGAAATGGGCGCCGCAATCCTTATTCTAAGGTTTAATTCAAACCGTTAAGGATTGTTATGACTTCACTCGCTAACACGCCATTTTCTCTGCTCGAATTAAGCCCGATGAAAGAGCAAGATACCGTTTCACAAACCCTCGCAAACAATGTGGCTTATGCGCAAAAAGCGGATGAACTTGGCTTTAAGCGTTTTTGGATGGCTGAGCATCATAATATGCGTGGAATTGTCTGTGCAGCAACCTCTGTATTGATAGGGCATATAGCCGGGCACACCCGACATATTCGGGTGGGGGCGGGTGGTGTGATGCTGCCAAACTATCCACCGTTAGTTGTCGCAGAGCAGTTTGGCACGTTAGAAAGCCTCTATCCCGGGCGCATTGATTTGGGGTTAGGGCGCGCGCCAGGCAGCGATCCTATTACCAGCCGAGCACTGCGTCGCGACGAGAAACGGGCAGAGCAATTTGACGACGAAGTTGCTGAATTACAAGCCTTGCTCGGTCCTTATGATGGTAACTCCTCGGTGCGTGCTATTCCGGGCGAAAATACCAAGGTACCGATTTGGTTGCTTGGTTCGAGTCTGTATAGTGCTCAGCTTGCCGCAAAGCGAGGTTTACCTTATGCATTTGCTGGTCATTTTGCGCCACGATTTGTGCATGATGCGATCGCACTCTACCGTCGCGATTTTCAACCATCAGAGGTATTAGATAAACCTTATGTGATGCTTGGTTTACCCGTAGTTGCAGCCGATACCGACGAGCAAGCGCAGTATTTAGCTACCACGTCAAAACAGCGTATCCTTGCATTGATGCGAGGTCAGGCGTTGTGGCTAAAACCACCTGTTGACTCGATGGAGGGTCTATGGAGTGCCCAAGAACAAATGCAAGTCGAAAGCTTTTTAGGCCTATCTGTGGTTGGAGGCCCTGCAACGGTCAATCATAAACTCAGCATGATTAAACGTGAGTTAGCGGTCGATGAGTTTATTTTTACCAATGACTTATACGAGTTAAACGATAGAAAACATGCGCTTGAGATATTAGCGAGCTTAGCATAGCTTTAGTCGTCCCTAAGCAAGCTACTCGGGTTACACCGCAGATTTCAAAAAAGATTATAGATAGGCCACGGAAGTGGCCTTGTCAGTCTCTATACAAAAAGTACAAAAATCGTACTTTACATAATCACACAAGGAAGGTGAACCGCAACAGATACGCAATCTACACGTGTTCCGACAGCTTGAGGACGATCTTGGTACTCTTGCTTCCCTCCCGCGATATTTGGTGTTTGAGCAAGGTTAAGCTGAAGCGACTGAGATGAAAGCGATTTCAAACTTGACTTTTTTATTTTTAATTTCATTACTTATTCCTTAGTTATCAGTATGTTATTATAAAATTTATTTACCCATCTTATCCAATTGGGTCGAACCAAATTTTCATGTTTTTGTAATGATGTCAAACTTTTGAGTTTTGTGGTTTTTATGTAACTAAATTGTTTTAGCCGGGAGTTGTAACTTTGTAAGCTGAACTACATTGATTCTTTAAGTTATGATTACCTAGTAGTCAATAAGTAATGGTAAGGAAAAGTGATGGAGCAAGTCGTACGCGTCGGGGTTGGCGTGGTCATAATGCACCAAAATAAAATTCTACTTGGCGAACGCATTGGCGCTCATGGCGCACATACTTGGGCAACCCCAGGTGGCCATTTAGAGTATGGAGAAGAGATTGAAGCATGCGCAATAAGAGAAGTGCGTGAAGAAACAGGACTTCATGTTGTAAACGTTGAAAAGCTTGGTTTTACTAATGATTATTTTGCCGATGAACAGAAACATTATGTCACTTTGTTTGTCATGCCAACGTGCGATAATCATGATGCACAAGTTAAAGAGCCAAATAAATGCAAACAATGGCAGTGGTTTTCGCAGGATGAATTGCCGCAGCCTCTGTTTTTGCCTTTGGTGAACTTTTTAGAAGAAAACAGCACATTTTATCAAAACTAAAATAGCAATAGGGACACAGCATGGAAGAGATAGTCGTTAGGTATATTCATTTTATCGGTATTTTATTTTTGGCATCGACGCTCGCGATTGAAAACGTGCTACTCTCCAAATCAATGAGTAATCAGGGGATTAAGCGATTAGCAGTAATCGATGGCTTGTATGGTGTCAGTGCGCTTGTAACACTTGGCGCGGGGTTAACGTTGTGGCTTGTAGTTGGTAAACCCAGTGAATTTTATACTAAAAATCCGATTTTCCATGCCAAAGTTGGACTGTTTTTGTTAGTGGGTTTATTGTCTATCATACCTACTGTGTTTTTACTGAAGCACCGTAATACAACCGCAGCTAATTTGTCTGTGCCCCAGCGTATTATCGTTATTAAAAGAGTAGAAATGCTGTTGCTTTTAGTTTTACCGCTACTTGCTACGCTCATTGCAAGAGGCTATGGATTGTCGTCATCATGAAACAAAATATCGTCAATATTGCGCTCGTCGTTAAAGACTACGATGAAGCCATCGACTTCTACGTCAATAAACTAGGTTTTGATCTAATCGAGGATACCTATCAACCCGAGCAAGATAAACGCTGGGTGGTGGTGGCACCGCCTAATTCACATGGTACGGCGTTACTACTTGCCAGAGCTTCTACACCAGAGCAGCAGAAGTTTATTGGTGATCAAGCTGGGGGGCGGGTATTTTTATTTTTAAATACCGCTGACTTCTGGCGTGATTATGAGCGTATGAAGTCTATTGGCATTCAGTTTGTCCGCGAGCCGCAAGAGCAAGATTATGGCACGGTTGCTGTATTTGAAGATCTCTATGGCAACCGCTGGGACTTACTGCAACTAAACCCAGATCATCCCTTGGCAAAGAGATGATCTCAAAGTTACCAAAATGGGTTGAGGTCGGCGCCTTTATATTGGCGCTCGTCGCAGGGTTTGTGAATGCAATTGGCCTACTTAGCTTCGAGCACCAATCTGTTTCTCATTTATCCGGCACTGCGACTATGTTTGGAACCAGCTTTTTAGGTGGCAACCTCAAAGAAACCCTGCACTTATTTGGTGTGTTAATTGCGTTCTTGCTTGGCTCTGCACTTGCTGGCTTTTTGCTGCATGGCACCACATTAACCCTTGGCAAGCATTACGATACCGCGCTGATACTTGAAGCTATTTTGCTTACTGTATCTCTCGTATTACTGATACAAGGCTCATTTTACGGCCACTTTTTTGCTTCCGCAGCTTGTGGACTACAAAACGCATTGGCTACTACCTATAGTGGGGCTGTCGTGAGGACAACCCATGTAACTGGAATTGTTACCGACTTGGGACTAATGATTGGGGCTTTGTTTAGAGGCGAGCCTTTGGATACCAGAAAAGCAAAACTGTTTGTGTTGATCATCTCGGGGTTTGTGGCTGGTGGTGTGTTGGGCGCTTGGCTTTATAATAAGTTTTACTTTCAGGCGCTGTGGTTGCCCATAACCATCTGTTTGCTGATTGCAGGTGTTTACCGCTTTGCGCTTAGGGACAGGAGATAGTAAGTGGTTGTGTTGATATATCTTGGTTTGGATTATTGACTACTTAATCGACATCGTATAAATTGGCGCGCGATTTTAATTTGGATCTTTCCACGATGTTTTACATCCTATATAAGAATTTTGTCAGAAGGCTTAGCTCCGCGCATTAACACGATGAAGTGTTGCTCGGAGCTTACTTTCTAAACCTTCATCAGAGACATTGGCGACTACCTGAATAAAGGTGGGCAGCGTTAGTGTATCTGATGATTGGAAAGACGAAGCCGCGATGATACTTCATCGCCGGCTTTTTTGTGCCTGAAATACAGGGGCACAAGTTTTCAAATTTTTTGAAACGGGAGGTCGGCATCACAGCCGAACTCCCGTTTTTTATGGATGTAATTTAATGAACTTGATTTTAAAAGGCCTGATAATGTCAGGCAGTAACCTAAACAAAGACCAACTTAATATTGGCTTTACTTCTTTTGCTTTGCTCATTATTAGCAAGGTAAGCGTTTGCTGCGCAGAAAAGGGGTAAAGAGATGTTATTGACTTTATTACTCGCCTTTATTGCGTTTTTAGTCGGGGCCGATGAGCTGATGCTTGGGCCTATTCTTGAGCCTATTGGACTCGAATTAGGTGTAAAGCCTGAGCGAGTTACACTGTTTATTACCACTTACAGCGTAGCCCTAGCGATTGTGGCTCCCTTATTTGGGGCGCTCTCAGATAAAGCGGGGCGCCGAGCTATCATCTTGCCTGCAATCGTGGTTTTTGGTGGGGCTTCCATCGCGACAGGGCTTGTCACTTCATTTGAATGGGGCTTAGTTGCTCGTGTGATCACAGGTATTGCCAGTGCTGGCATGTTACCTATTGCGTTCGCCATCGCGGCGACCTCTGGTGGAGATGCGCTCAAACGGATCGGTTGGGTGCAAGCTGGTTTAACTCTTGGCATGATCTCAAGCCCTGCGTTTGGCGCGTTTTTAACGCATTTAATGTCGTGGCGAGCCGCTTTTGTTGCACTGGGGATCGCCACTTGGGTTGTTGCGTTATTACTGACTGTAAACCATCGCGCCATCCCAAATGACAAAGTGGTTGAAGGCACCAAAATACCAGTCAAACTGTGGCAAATACCAGGTGTTGTTGGTGCGCTACTTACCATGTTTATTGGGTTAGGTGGTGGTATTGGCTTGTTCAATTTGATTGGTCAGCACTTAAGAGATACACAAGCGCTGTCAGTGTGGTTTATTGGTGTACTGTATGCCTTATTAGGCTTAGTGAGTGTTGTCGGAAACCTGATGATGCCAAAGCTTGCAACCCACTTTGAAAGTGGGCGACAGGTCATGCGTGCTTCGTTGGTAGTTTGTCTAATTGCTAGTAGTGGCATTTATTGGTATCAAGGTGTCTCTCTCATACCTTTGTACTTTTTGATGACTCTTTGGGCATTGGCTGGCGGCGTTGGTTCACCGGCATTACAGGCATATATTTCAGCGCTTTCGCCTGCACATCGCGGTGTGCTCATCTCACTGGCTATGAGCATGATGCACATGGGCGTAGCGAGCTGGTCTGCCGTCGCAGGCTTTGCTTATAGCCTTGGTGTGACTGCGATGACGCTGCTTGCTATTACTTTGTTTAGTCTTGCTATTTTGTGTTTGCGCCCCGTAAAAGGCGCATCAATTTAGGAAAACTACTTAGTTTTGGCTTCAAAGCAATGAACTGAGTTAATCGGTTTATTAAACAGGCTGGTGTATGCCAGCCTGTTTTCGCGCTGGTTATTTTTCTGCCGAAAGTCCAAATGCCTTTGCTACTCCAAGCATGGGTAAAAACGTGTCTGAAAGCGTGATCTCAGCTTCAATTCCGTAAGTACGATGTAGCTGCGTATGACTAAGTACTTCCTCTGGGGATCCGGTGGCAACCAATTCGCCCTGTTGCAGTAGATATACTTTATCGGCAAAACTTGCGGCAAGGGCAAGATCATGAACTACCGCAACTACGCCCGCCCCCTGTTTGGCTATCTGCTGAGCTAGCTTCATGACCTGATACTGATGATATAAATCCAAGCTTGCAGTAGGCTCATCAATCATAAGGTAACAGGGCTTGTTAGCATCTAAGGTAGGTAGCAGCTGGCAAAGTACCCGTGCAAACTGAACCCTTTGTTTTTCTCCTCCTGATAGCTGAGTAAAGCAGCGCGCCGCCAAATGATCGACCGATAAAGTCCGCATCGCTTGCTGCGAATATGCGCGAAGCGAGTCTGGCGTACAATTATGTTGATGTACATAGTGCGACATATCCACTATCTCTTGCACGCTAAACGGGAATTCACAATCATATTGCTGCGTGAGTACAGCGCGGATATGGGAAAGGTCTAGAGCGTTTAAGTCTTGCACTCGTTGTTGATGATAGGTGACATCGCCCTGTGTTAGCGAAATATCTCCACACAGCGCTTTGAGAAGCGTAGACTTTCCAGCGCCGTTGGGGCCAAGGACAACGGCAAATTCTCCAGTGCTAATTGAAAAGTTTATTTCGTTAAGTAGCAACTTTCGGCCCACTTGAACACTAATATTATTCGCTTCTAGCATGCTAAAGCTCCTTTATACGGTACGTTTTCACCAGCATGATCAGGAAAAAAGGGCCACCTAATGCACTAGTAATAAGACCTATCGGTAATTCTGATGGGAGAATAAGTGTGCGAGCGAGTAAGTCTGCCAAACACAGTAAAATTGCCCCACCTAACATTGAAGCAGGTAACAAATAGCGGTGATCTGGACCGATTAATAAGCGCACTATATGGGGAACAATAAAACCAACGAAACCAATAATACCAGTCAGCGCAACGGCTGCACCGGTGCATAATGCGGTATAAACAAATATCTTCTTTTTTAAACCTACGACATCGACCCCGAGATGTTTAGCTTGTTGCTCGCCTAGTAAATAGAGGTTGAGCGGTTGCGCTAGACGGCTGAAACCAAAGCAGCATGCCAGCATTAAACCCAGTGAAGGGATAATAACCGTGAAACTATTGCCTGCCAGTGACCCCATACTCCAAAAAGTTAAGTCTCGTAACTGTTGATCTGAGCTGACTAACGTCAGTATTCCGATGACCGCTCCGACAATGGCGTTGACTGCGATACCCCCTAACAATAAACTGACAATCGTGAAGCGGTTGCCATGGCTGGATAAACGGTAGATTAAACTGCATACACCAAGACAGCCCAGAAAAGCGCCGATTGGCACCGCATAAATTCCATAATAATCAGCAAATCCACTCAGTAATGTAGAGCCTAATACGATGGTGCTAATTGCCCCAAGAGCGGCACCACTTGAAATTCCTATTAACCCAGGATCTGCCAGTGGGTTTCTAAAGATCGCCTGCATTGCGGCTCCACATGCACCAAGTCCAGCACCAACCACAATTGCCAGCACTAATCTTGGTAATCTAATTTGCCAGATCACCGCATGTTCTAAGTTACTCGATTGGCCTGCAAAGAGAATATCCATCAGACGACTGTAGCTAATGCTCACTCCGCCGATACTAAGGCCAATAAAACTAACGAGGATGCAGCCAATAATCAGTCCCAACAACATCCATTTTCTGGCAACTTCTGCGGGAATTAAAGATTGCTCGAGTGCTAGCATCACAGCGGCTCACTTTCTGATGCAGACTGCGCTGCTCTGAATCGGTAACCCTTTGGCAGTGTGGCGTCTGGGTGGAGTAAGGTAGCCAGCTCAACTACGGCTTGCGGTGTGCGTGGGCCCATGCCAAGCAGATACGTCCCATCGATGAGTAAAACCCGATTGCTTTTAACGGCATTTGAGAACTTAAAGTGAGGAACTTGGCTTAAGTCCATGGCTTTTTGTTCGCCATGGCGACCCATACTAATGATGACATCAGGATTCATGGCGATGGCCGCCTCGGTGGCGAGGGGCTTCCAGCCGTCAAAGTGCTGTGCCGCAACGTTAATACCGCCAGCTGCATTGATAACCTCATCTGCAGAGTTTCCAGCCCCCGCAACAATTGGTTGGCCACTACGAAGGCTCAAGACAAATAATACCTTAGGTTTGTCGTTTACTTGTTTGAGGACATGAATTAAGGCTTTTCGGTCAGCTTGAATATGGTTGATTAGCGCTTGGCCTTTTTCTTTAACAGCTAGTAATTGGGCAACTTTAGCTATCTTTTCTTCGACGCCAGCGAGATTGTCGTTGTCACTGAAAATATAGGTGGGAAGTCCGGTCTCCTGAAGTTGTATTAATACCTTGTCTGGGCCGGTGTCGGCCTCGCCGAGTAACAAGTCTGGATTCAAGGAAAGGATCCCTTCAACGTTGATTTTTCTAACATAACCTATTTGTGGCTTATGTGTTGCGGCAACTGGAAATACACTAGTACTGTCGACCCCAGCAATACGTTTCTCCTCACCAAGCGCATAAATAATCTCGGTAATAGAACCACCAGAAACGACGATATTTTTGGCTTCTTGATTTGCATAAGCGGGCTTTATGGCCGAAGCGAGTAGTAGCAAACTAGAGGTGAGTAGTGCAGTAATTTGAGCTTTCATTACAAATCCAAACTTGTTAGTATTTATTGCGAATAATAACAGTTATCATTTGTCTTTATCAATATGAAATTAATAATCTGTATGATCATCTCTGCTTTGCTGCATGGCTTGTGGTGGTTATTTCCTGCAAGCTCTGCGCTGGTTTGGCACTCAGGCGTTGTTGCAAATGAAGTGAGTAAAGTCACCAAACCACTCATGATTTCGTTTGCGGCACAACCCTACCAGCAGGAGCCGGCTCCAAAAGTGGTAGCAGAGCAAACGCCATCTGATTTTAATGGCACCACGCACTTGATTGAAAAACTGCAAAAGCAAAAGCAAGAGCAGGAAACCAAACCCGCGCCTAAACCTAAGCAACAGAGCACTGAACGGCCACCACCTAAAAAACTCAACAAAGCTATAGTGACAGAGAATAAAAAGCAACCAGAGGCGTCAGAACCAACCCCAAAACGAGAAGATGTTTCGCAGCAAGAGTCAACACAAATGGCCTCAGCGAGGCATCTCAGTGAAGCAAATAGTACCGATGACTCTCCTATTAAATTAGGTGCTTTACCTTTATTTAAAGCACCAAGACCTGCGCTTAGTTACCCACTGCGTGCCAAGCGAAGAGGGCTTGAAGGAGTCACCATTTTTGAGATTGAACTGAATAAAAAAGGTGAAATCGTTAGCTTAACTTTGCTTAGAAGCAGCGGTCACCGTGCTTTGGACATTGCTGCGCGCAAAAACCTTGAGCAATGGCAGTTTCATCCAGTTATCCAAAACGGTAATGCTGTAAAGGCCTTGTTTACCGTGCCTATTAAGTTTTCCTTATCATAGAGAGTATTACTACGATGCAGTCTTGGTTTTCACAACTTGGCCCAATGCAATGGCCATTTTTATGTTTGTCGATTATTGCGCTTGCGGTGATCATCGAGCGTCTTTGGGTGCTTAGCCGCGCTTGGTTCACCGTTCTTGAAATAAAACGTAAATCTCGCTTTTTTAGTAGCAAAGAAAGCGGCGCATTACGGTTACAGCGGTATGTTTTTGAATGGCGCAAGCGGTTAGTGATCTTAAGCATCATCGGCACGTTAAGCCCACTAATGGGGCTTTTTGGCACAGTGTGGGGATTAGTATTAATGTTTAGAACCATTGCAGAAACTCAGCAAGCAGTGACACCTGCGTTATTAGCTGATGGATTATGGGAAGCCATGTATTCAACCATGGCGGGGCTGGCGATAGCTATGCCATGTTTACTTATTTATGGGGTTTTGCAAGCGATGGTCGAGCGTTTTCAAAGCGAGCTTGTGCTTTATATGAATACCCAATTTGCCCCAGTGGAGGCGGAGCATGCTTGAGCTACCAGCACCAAAACCTCAGCACCTTGGTGCTGATTTAACCGCATTACTGGACGTACTTTTTATCGTTCTTGTTTTTTTGCTTCTCAGTGTGGCCGTAAAGCTAAACGTCTTGGAGGTGAACCTACCAACAGCGGGAAAAAACGGTGAGGTTGTGCTGGAGCAAACACCTAAGATCGTGAGTGTTATGTTCAATCATGGTCAAATAGCCTATGCCTTGGACGAGCAGCCGTTTAGTGCAGAAAATACACTGATACAAGCGCTTGATCATTTAGACAATTCAGATGTGATCTACATTGCTGTGGATAAACAAGTACCCAGCGAGGCACTGGTGTCACTTTTTGCACAGCTCAGTACACTCAATATTCAAGTAGCAAATTTAATTGTTAAAGGCGAATAAAAATAATTACCATTTAGATTGGTGTGTGTTATATTGCCCAGCGACAATCGCATTTCATCTTGGGGAGCCTGTCTACTAAAGGCCGGCACTATGTTAGAACACTAGGGAAGATCAGGGGCAAAGCTGAAGTGCGTGTATAAATAACGACACTCGGAGTATTCTTATGCGTTTATCTAAATTAACTCTTTTTATCGCGCTTGCCACTTCTGCCACCTGGGTACAAGCCGCCTCTTCTTCAAATAACGATGGCTCTCAGTCGACAGTAGTAAAAACCGACTTGGATGCAGTGACTGTAACGGCAACGCGTACCGCAAAAACCGCATTGCAATCATCACAAGCAGTGAATGTTATTTCTGCTGAACAAATTGAACGCAAATTAGATAGCAGTGTTTTTGATACCTTAGATACCATTCCTAATGTTTCTGCCAATGGTGGGCCAAGATCGACAGGACATAAGTTCAATATTCGCGGCTTTAGTGATGCAGAAGACGTGATGGTAACAATTGATGGCATGCTACAAACCTTTGAAAAATATCGCATGGGTAGCTTGTTTACCGACCCCGAGTTATATCGTTCAATAAGCATTAAACGAGGCACGAGCACCGTACTGCATGGCGGTGGTGCACTTGGTGGTGTTGTTCAGTTTGAGCTAAAAGACGCCGCTGACTTTTTACAGGGTGATGAAGTCGCAGGTGCTAAAATTAAACTCGGTTATGACAGCAACAATGCTCAGAAGAATGCCTCGGTGATCGCTTTTGCAAGGCCGAATGATTCGCTCGACTTGCTTGCGGGCGTTGTAAAGCGTGACAGTGATGATTGGGAGCTTTCTAACGATGAAACTTTAGACAATTCGGCAATCGAAAACAGCTCTGTTCTGTTAAAAGGGGAATATTTTTTAAGTGATGATGCCATTGTGGGGGCAAGCTACACCGAAACCACAGATAACCAGCGAACTGAGTTCAATACAACTGATCCTGGCGCATGGGGTACTGTGTATCGAGAAGTGGAGCAGTCCGTTACTAATCTGAGTTATGAACTCAACCCTGCGAATAATCCCTATCTGAACCTCAGCGCTAAGGCCGGTTATACCAGCAGCCAAGTGACCGAATCTGACGGTGTCGGTATGCTTGAGGATTACATAGGTATTGAATCTAACTATGAGTACAACATTACGACACTGGATGTAATGAATACCAGCGTATTGGACTCACATACTTTGACCTACGGTGTGCAATATACCGACAAAGAGCGCATTGGTGAAAAGACAGCATTACCTTGCTTACAACTTAACTATGAGACCTATGCTTGTGAGCAATACGGCTCGACTCCAACCACCGCTGAGATGACATCCCAACCGGGTGGTACACAAAAGCGCTCCGGTGTGTATATCCAAGATGAATTTACTTGGCAGCAACTCACTGTGATTGCAGGGGTTCGCTATGAACGCTATAGCACTGCGCCAACGGCCAAATTTCAACAGGCGTTTGCATCATTAGATAGTAAAGTGACACACAGTGATTGGGCGGGTGCCTTGAGTGTGAACTATCAACTGACGCCACAGTGGGCCGTGTTTGCAAATCGCCAAGAAGGTTTCCGTGCACCACTCATTGACGAGCTATACGATCAATACGGTGGCAGACAACCAGGGTTAGCGTTAGATGTTGAATATAGTAATAACACCGAAGTTGGCGTGACTTATCAGGCAAACAACATACTCACTGACAATGACACATTAACTGCGCGTTTTATCTACTTTGATATCTCGGTAGACGATGAAATCACGTCAGTCACAAGTAATGTGACCAATCCCGTACCAGCACCGCGTTATGCGAATCGCGCTAGTAACGATAGAGATGGCATTGAGCTAGAAGTGAACTTTGCAACGCCACGTTTTTACAGCAACTTTTCTTACAGTGACGTAGACGGCAAAGATCAAGACAACAAGCCGCTATGGTATTTACCTGCAGATAAAATGGCATTGGATTTAGGCGCCTCGTTATTTGACCAAGCTGTTCAGGTTGGTGCGCAAATAGTAAGGCGTGGTGACCGCGATGTACAGGTGATGGACCGCGCAACAAGGCAATACTCAACGCAAACACAAAAAAGCTACACCCTGACCGACTTATACGCGAGTTGGGATATCAATGCTGCCTTTAATCTAAGAGTTGCCGTCGATAATGTCTTTAACAAAGAGTACAAACTGATGGCTGGTACTGGTGGTGGAATAGGCGATTACGGTTTTGGTCGCAACATTAAAACTCAGATCAGCTGGCGTTTTTAAGGAGAGATCATGAAGCAATTAATTCAAGACTATAAAACCTTGTTAGCAGGCGAGCCACGGCTGCGTCCCGTTGACGTAGCAATGCAACTGGGGGTGAGTGAAGCCGAATTATTGCATGCTCAACTGGAAGAAGGGGTCACAGCCACGGTAACGCGCTTAGACGAAACGCAGCTTGCCGATATCCTCAAGAGCCTGAAAAAGCTCGGTAAAGTGATGGCGTTGACGCGTAACGGCAGCGTGGTCAATGAAATTAAAGGGTTATACGAAAAGCTCTATGTTTCAGACAATAATGGCAAGCTAAGTGGTATAGCAATTAATCCCGGTGGTATCGACTTACGGCTATTTTTGTATCGTTGGCAAAGCGTATTTTTAGTTGAAACCGAAAGTCATACGAGCTTGCAGTTTTTTGATGAAAATGGCCGTGCGGTACATAAGGTTTACACCACGACTGAGTCGGACTTTAACGAACTGGTGAATATTAAAGCGCGCTATCAACTAACATCACAGCGCTCGTTTAGTGTTAAGCCATTTGAACTTGTGGAGCCTGTAATTACCTCGCCGAGCGCTGAGCAACTAGATAACTTTAGGAGTCAGTGGAGTGAGCTTGAAGATGTGCATCATTTTCCAAAGCTTTTAGAGACACACAACCTTGAACGCTTGCAGGCCCTTGAGCTTGTTGGCTCACCATGGAGCTTTGAGCTACAGAGCTTTGACCTTGCTGATATTTTTCAACAAGCAAAAACGTTTAAGCAAGAGATTATGGTATTCGTTGGCAACCCCGGTGCGGTACAGATCTTCTCTGGGCAGGTTGAAAGCCTCAAGCAAGTTGGCCCTTGGTTTAACGTGCTAGATCCTGAGTTTAACTTACATATAAAAGCAGACGATCTAACCCGCGCGTTCGTGGTCAGAAAACCCACGGATAACGGCAATACCGTGGTCACCTCTATTGAGTTTTTTGATGCCAATCGTGAAACAGTATTAACGCTATTTGGCCGCCGAATTGAAGGCAAAAAGCAAACCAATGAGTGGCAAGCCCTCTGCGAGAGATTGATCCACAAAGGACAAGCTGCGGCGTAATAGGTTTACCGTGTTAGTAGCAAAGCCCTGCTCACAGGGCTTTTTTATTTTTACTCGCTAGGTACTAGGAAGACATAATGAAAGAAAGGCAATGTGCAAGACTAATTATCGTCAATGAAAAGCAAGAGTTATTGCTATTTCAGTATCACGATGAACATCACCATGAAGCATTCTGGGCAACGCCAGGGGGTGAGTTACAAGACAATGAAACTTACTTAGATGCCGCTGCCAGAGAGCTCTATGAAGAAACAGGGTTGCAGCAAGAGATTGGCCCCTTAGTGGAAGAGCGTGAAGCTATTTATGCGGTTGCTCGCTCCGTTCCTGCGGTATGGCAAGAAAAGTATTATTTGATTCGATGCTCAAGTAACGACGAGGTCTTTGCGGCACGTTGGACTGAAGAAGAAAAAGAAACAATTCAACAATGGCAGTGGTGGAGTCTTAACGCAATGACGCAGGCAAATCCAGCGCAATTTAAGCCAGAGTGGTTGCCAAAACTGCTTCGAGCGCTAACCGATAAAAACCCGGAATAGCTATCTTAATTCGCTTTTTTAAAATGTTTTAACCAAGAGGTGGATTAAAGTATTGGTACTGGTTAAGCCATTACGTGAATAGTTTTAACGTGAACAAATAACGGTGGGTGTCACTGTTACCTTTTCTGTTAACTTTTTTTGTTAATGCTCTAGAGTTCAATCGCCTTAATCTATCCGACTAAATTAACGTATAAAGCCCATGCATAACTGAAGAACAAATATTCACTACGAGTATGAATGTGCAAAACTGCTAGGCACTTATACCGTTAATATCCCTTGTTAATCACATCGATCAGAGCTAATTCAGATAAAAACAGCTCAGCTTCAGTAGCAAACAACCTAAAACAAGAGTGAGCTTTCGGCCAAATACACAAAAAAAGCGTCAATTGACAATTTATCAATTCACAATAATACGTGGTGGTATGTTATAGTGTATCAAAATTTAAATTCCAGAAAATTGAGATACCAGTGAACAAAAAATTACTACTCTCCCTCATTTTGGTGGCTAATGGCACTACTGCGCAAGAATCAGCTTCAAATCATAGCCTAAGCGGTGAAATCGAACGTATAGAGATTAAACAATTTTGGCAGCCCTATCGCGGTAATGTACCTTTAGTTCAAACGCCTCAAGCAGTCGATACCATTAGTTCAGAACTGCTTGAAAGTGAAAGTATTACTCGCTTTATGGAAGCGTTAGAACTCACACCGAGTGTTGTTAGGCAAAATAACTCTGGAGGCATGTTTGATAGCTTTGCTATTCGTGGTTTCTCGGGGGATGAAAATAATCCATCAGGTTATCTTGTCAATGGCTTTAATTCTCGAGGTTACAACGGCAATAGAAGTACAGCCAATATCGAAAGTATTGAAGTCATGAAAGGCCCCGGCTCTGCATTGTATGGGCAAGGGGAGCCCGGTGGTACTATCAATATCATTACCAAAAAGCCTCAGTTCGAAGAGCAGGGTTATATTCAAGCAACGTTTGGTAATTACAGTAAAAAACAGTTTGAATTTGATTACACAAACTCAGTGACCAAAGAAGCTGCCTATCGACTAAATGGCGCATATGAAAACTCAGACACACACAGGGATCATATTTCAATCGACAGCTTGCACTTATCGCCGTCAATACTGTGGAATATTTCTGATGACACGAGTCTGAGCTATGAAATGGAAGTACTCAATCAGAAAAAGCCGTTGGATAGAGGTGTGTATATTCTACATAATGACTTTGATGACGTTAACACGGACGCTTTTTACGGTGATATTCGTGATGGAGCGCACCAAGTTGAAGCCTTAGGTCATCAGTTAGTGTTAAATCATAAGATAAGCGATGATTGGCACATACTCACCGGGTTTGCTTATCGAGATTCTTCATTTGAAGGTGTATCTTCAGATACCGAATTGTCAGATGGTCGACAGCTGATATACACCGACGCGAGCCTACTTTCTCGTCAAAGACGTGCTCGTGACTATCAAGCTTTGGATGTTTCTGCGCGTATCGAACTTAGTGGTGAAATTGAATTTGGCAGTGTAAAGCACAACCTTCTAGTGGGCGCTGATCACTATAACTTTGATATTGATACAGACTATAAAGTATGGCGTACGGCATGGGGGTCGGGTGATACCACCTATAGCATTAGCCCAAAGAACCCTGACTACACGCAAACACAACCAGAGCCTGTATTAAAAACTTTGACCGAAGAAAGCCAAAAAGGCCTAGGTATTTATGCTCAAAACTTGTTCGAACTGACCGAAAACTCGAAAGTATTAGTGGGTGTCCGTGTTGATAAATTTGAGCAAGACATTCTTAACCTTCGTAGTGATGAAGTGCAAAGCCAAGAGCAAACTGAGTTTACGCCACGCTTGGGTTTTATTTATAACGCGAATGATAAAGTTAATCTGTATACAAGTTACGCAGAAGGATTTAGACCAAACCCAGGTTTAGATTCTAATCGAAATGCGTTTGAACCAGAGGAAACTAAATCCTTTGAAATCGGCGCTAAATGGCAAGGTATTGCGGATCGTTTCTCGGGTAGCATCGCACTTTTTGATGCGCAAAAAACCAATATGCTTACCGCTGAACCTGATACAGGCTTATCGGCTACCTTGGGCGAAGTTGAAAGCCAAGGTATTGAATTTCAATTAACGACTGAGTTAACCGACGATACTGTACTCGCGCTTGCTTATACTTATACCGACGCAAGAACAGCAAATGATGTGATTAATGCAGACTGGGGTGTGCCTATTCCCAAGGGCTCACGTTTGATCAATATTGCAGATCATATTGGTCATGTTTCACTGAAGCATTACACCACTTTTTTAGGAAAAGAATCTTATCTTGGGGCAACTGTGAATTATGTGGGTGATCGTCTAGGCGAAACAACAGACGCAAACTTCATTTTGCCATCCTATACGCTAGTTAATTTATCGGCCTCGGTTGAATTAAATGACAAGGTAAGTGTGAAACTGGACATCAACAACCTGTTTGATAAGACCTATTTTGAAAACTCCTATCACAAACTATGGACCATGCCGGGATCACCTACAACATACAGCGCAAGTGTGAAGTATCAGTTTTGATCCCTAATTCGAGCGTAAAGTCTTAGCATATTCTAAGTCATCTGCTTGTCGAGAGAGTAACAGTCTGAGTCATTTTACTTGGACTGTTTTTTCGTTTTTAACACGAGAAAGAGTGTAATGAATAATCTTCAAAACAGTAAAACACGGTTGTCTTCTATCGATATACTGCGTGGCATCGTGATGTTATTTATGCTGGTTGACCATGTGAGAGAGCGTTTTTTCTTGCATGTACCAGTTCTTGATCCCATGGACATTTATACCACGAGTCCAGATCTGTATTTTACCCGGTTAAGTGCCCATTTTTGTGCGCCCATTTTTGTCTTTTTGACAGGTTTATCAGCTTGGTTGTATGAAAACCCCGCAAGCGGTGCGAAGCGGTCGGCCCAATCATTTCTTTTAAAGCGTGGTCTATTTTTAATTTTACTTGAAATGACACTGGTTAATTTTTCTTGGTTTGGCGCGTATCAAACACTGTACTTGCAAGTTATTTGGGCAATTGGTGTCAGTATGGTGGTATTGGCACTGATGGTCGCTTTACCTCGTAGTGTGATAGCAATATTGGGTGTAAGTATTGTGGCTGGTCATAATTTATTGTCGCCCATCGAGTTTGCACCGAATGAAATAGGCTATACCGTTTGGACGATTCTGCATGACCGAGGTTATTTAGTAACAGATGCTGTTGTTAACGTAAAAGCGTCTTATCCGGTTTTACCTTGGATTGGCGTTATCTTGTGCGGCTATGCGGTAGGGCCTTTATTTTCAGGCTCAGTGTCATCGCAAGTACGTAAAACCATTTTATTGCAAAGTGGGACAGCTCTGTTAGCGGGTTTAGTGATCCTAAGAGGATTAAATCTATACGGAGAAACGCTTGATTGGTCTCAACAGGCAACAATACTTCTCACCACAATGGACTTTTTTAACTTTACCAAATATCCACCATCTCTCGACTTTATTTTACTTACCTTGGGAGTTGGTGCATTCGTGTTAGCGTTTTTAGAGACTAATGCGCTCAGAGTATTGGAGCCAGTTCGGGTATTAGGGTCAGCGCCAATGTTTTTCTACATTACGCACCTATACGCGCTACTTGTTCTTAGTATATTGGCACAATGGCTATTTGGTGCGAATCAGCATTATGGTAGCAATCAAACTGCATATTTTGGCTTTTATCATGTTTGGCAGATATGGTTATTCGCAATGTTTTTAAGCGTGCTTTTATACCCATTATGTAAATGGTTTGCAGGTTATAAACGGAAAACACCTGCGCGATGGGTAAAGTATTTTTAAATATCAACATACTTTTTAAGTTGTTGTTTTTAAAATAAACGAAGCTGGTAGCAGATAGAGCCAATAAGCGAATAGCAGACACCCATCATCATATAGATGCGAATTGTGGTGAGTGTCTGTGTTAGCTTTTCTCGGATAAGATCACGGCTTCGCGCGGTCTATCCTTATTTGTTATATTCATGTATCAAACACCTGCTTTTCAATTCCCCTTGTGACAAGTTCGAGTAGTTGCTCGTGTACCTTATGAAAGTTAGCCCAATTTTCATTTGACCATTTTTCTTTAAGAGTAAAATGCTTCCCGTGAGCTAATATGTTACGTAATAGATGCTCATTGTATGAGCTACCTAACTCTGAACCAACACTAGTAACTAGCTTATTAAAATTATTTTTCTCACTTCGGTCTACACATACAAACTCAAGAAGACACTTTAAGCTTTTTTTAATATCCGATTTTCCATTTTTATCGGGTGTCCAATGATGCTCTAGAAACGACCATAGAGCTAACTCTGCAACAAATAACGGAGAATTTCTAATGTCTCTCAAGTAATCAAAAATTGATTTAAAATACTGTTGTTGTTCATGTTTAAGGTCTTGAAGAGCAGCGGTTAGTCTAATTAACCTCTTGAGGTCTGGCTCGCTAACACTTTCAATACGGCAACTTTCACTACTTTGATGAAGATTAGGTGGTTGCTTTGTTGTTATATCCCCTGTTGTACTATTGCGAACGATAAGACCGGGGCTAGAAATTTTGAAATGAAAAAGAGCCTCACCAACTAGCCTAAAACACTCACTATAGTTAAAGCTATCTTCTTGGGATGAAAATGGCGTATTCAGAAATATCCAAAGACTATTGTCATACAAACCATGGTTCCTTTGGAGGAATTCAAAGAATACCTTGCCTTCTTCACCTAGCAAACTCGATCCAGCGATAACATCTTTCCTCTTTAAAACGGAAAAGTCTTCAATGTCTAGGGGGATTAATGAAGTCTCTATAGGCTCGATAACCCAGTAATGTAAAAACTCGAGTTTCAAAGTACCTCCTTGAATATAAGCCTTAAATCAGCTGAAAAGCTTGTTTCGTCTGCTGAATTTTCTTGTTAGGTTTTTCTTTCTGTTTGTGATTGTTAGCTTTGTTTGTAGTCACCCAACCAACCCACCAATACATTATAATCTGCCAGCGTTACGTCCCATTCGCTTGATGCTTCGTGTTCAACAAAGTTTTTGGCACCCTTTGTGAAAGTTGAGCTGGTCACCAAAACTGTTTTGTTTGGACCATCTTTCGTGTTTTTAACACCGTGCAGCGCTCTTACTAAGGCAACTCCAACTTTTTTATTTTCTGCGTAACGCTTACACTCAATGAAATACTTATTTCGTATCCCAAGTGAATCCGTGTGAATTGCAATAATGTCCTTTCCACCATCGGCAGTTCTCTGAGTTAGATCAACTTCGAATCCTTTAGATCGGAATATTTCTGAAACCACTTCCTCAAACTCCCTAGGGGTTATTTCTCTCATTAGCTCTGGACTTGATCTCAGTGCTGCGATGAGTTCCTGAATATTTTCATAAAACAACAGAAGATCTTCAGCACTATAAATCTCTCGAAGATATTCAATGTCGGGTTCTCCTGATGTCTCTGCTCCAGTAGATTTATTAAGAACAAAGTTTAAAAACTCTAGAGGATATTCGGATACCTCGAATTTTAGAGAAATAGGGCTGTTGCACTCGCAGCAATCAAACTCATACGATAATTCGATTATGTTTTCTTCGCCCATCCCCCTTTCAGAGCCACCGATACATTCATTATCGAAATCGCTTATCGGTATAAGATCACTGTCGCCACATTTTTCACATGTGTATTCAATATCTCCACAAAATTGCCACATATGCTCGTAATTCCTATTTGAAGCTAGCACTTAAGTATTTATGCGACACGCAGTTTGTGTTGCATAATCGCTGGTCGGACTGAGCCGTCACCTGCTCGGTGTGTCAGAGCTGGTGTCGTTTATGCTATGGCTTACTTAGAAAAAATAGGCTTTTTGGAGGCTCTCACTTTCCTAGCTAGGGTAATCAGTTTGGCTAGTGTTGTGTAAGCTTTCCCTGCATTGCTCAGCGCTTATTATTTATTCATTACACCTAAATTTGCCTTAATAAGCAATTATATTTTTTAGACGCACAGAGGCCGCTAGCCTGAGCAATTAGGCAGGTTAAAAGCGAATAGCAGACACCCATCATAATATAGATGCGAATTGTTGTGGGTGTCTGTGTTCAACAGATCTATTTTTCCGTTGATGGAACTAACGCTGCTATAAACGGTGGCCGTCCAGTGCTGCAGTTGCATGAGCTTGATAGCCTTATGAGGCTGTTAGACCCTCACTCCTGGCGGCAGAATGTCAAATTTTGGTACATCGTTCGGGAATATTGCCCATGCTGGAGCTGAAGATACGTAGATTGACATTTTGGGGGTGTACTTGTCGAGTTAATTTGGCCACCCATTAAGAAAGAACTGTTATGGTAAAAAGTTTACTGAAAGTGAGTCACTCAGTGAGTCGGAGTAATTGATATTCAAGAAGCTGGTCGATAATTACAGAGAAAGGCTTGCAGATATTAGCTGGTTTATGTACGTACTTAACGAAGTCATCACCCGCGAGTAAAATAAAGAGGGAAGCCGACTTTGGGGAGGGCGATTCAAATCTCAAGTGCTGCTGGACGAGACCGTTCTGGCTGTTTGTCTAGTATGTGTAGACCTAAATCCTATTATAGCCAAAATTATAGAAACGCTTGAGCGCTAAAAATCAGCCTACCGATGAACATTTTTGTCCTCAGTGGTTTAAGCGTTTTGATACTTTCAAGCTAAATTTTTCAACATGAATGTAAATAGTGATGGGGGTTATTGATTTGCGAAGGTTTGAGTAATTTGTTGCTCAAATAATAGTCGGCTCTAAGTGATTTTAGCAAGATGTTGGCCTACTCTCGAATGAGGCCAACATCTAAACTCGCGTTTTCGTATTAGTAAACGGTAACCGAATTTGAGTATGTCCAAAGAGAACACCCTACAGAATTGCATGCTCTAACTCTGTATTGATATCTGTTTGTAGACACATTATTGAAACTAACTGAAGTATCTATATACGCTTTGGGGTTAATCCAATCACCACCGTTGACTTTCGCCTCACGGACATAACTACTCGCACCAGAAACAGCCGACCAAGAAATGTTGATGTCATTACTATTTTGCACGGTAGCTGTCACGTTTTCTGGAGCCTGTGGAGCACCATTAATTACTATCTTGTTAGAATAGGTATAATTTGAACACCCATCATTATTGCACGCTTTTACTCTATATTGGTAACCATCTGCTCTGATATTGTAATAATTAGCAGAAGTTGTTTCATATAATTTTCCATTTTTCCAAGCTAAGTCTGGATTACTCCAATGTTCTGAATCAATTCTAACTTGGCGAATATATCGAAGCGCGCCAGGCACACTTGACCACTGAAGATGAACATCATTACCATTATTGACAGTAGCAAAGACGCTACTAGGCATAGCTGGGGCGGCAGCATATGCTGAAGAGGAAATTACAGCAACGCAAAATAGAGCTGAACCCAAATATTTTTTATACATGATTAAATCCTTTAAATTTATGATATTTCAGTGAAAAGCTAAACTTTCGACTGAGGAAGAAATTATATATAACAGGGACAAGAAAGCCAGCCCTATGGTTGTTTAGATTAAACAAATGTAACTTTCCCATTGCGAACGGTGTTCATAACGTTTGTCCATTACTGTTATTCTGCATTTAAAGGAGTGAGGAAACCACACTATGGAAACTGCCCGTAAAAGACAAATCAGTTTAACCGACATTAAATGCTACCCCTGCACCTTCTGTTGCCTAAGGTGCGCATTTCTATGTGGTGAAGGTAAATTTACTGGAAAGTCATATGAACACCGCCATGATTGAGTTGAAGAAAGGTTACTGATGTTAGGAGCTGTATTTTGCATTGGTGTCTGTATTAGGCTGTGTTCACAACTCTATCTTTCCGTTGATGGAACTAACGCTGCTATAAACGGTGGTCAACTTGTTGGCCGTCCAGTGCTGCAGTTGCATGAGCTTATTAGCCTTATGAGGCTGTTAGATCCTCATTCCTGGCGGGAGAATGTCAAATTTTGGTACATCGTTCGGGAATATTGCCCATGCTGGAGCTGAAGATACGTAGATTGACATTTTGGGGATGTACTTGTTGTCTTTTAATGATGTTGCAGATACCGAATAAAAATTACCTACAGTTATTTCTGCACATAAAACAGTGCTGCAAGTACCACAAAATTGATAATTTACGTCTTTACCAGAATTACCAACACGTGTGTAAGCTAATGGTGCCCCCTTTGTAAATTTGAAATTATCTTTAGGCACCCAAAGACCAAACCATTTGTCTGAGCCTGTAAGGGCTTGGCACGCTTTACAATAGCAAAAAAGTGAATTTATTGGTTTGTTAACAAAGCTAAACTCAATGTCACCGCAACTACAATTTCCAATATGTTTTTCCATGTTACCTCCGAACTGATTGATGCCTAACGTAGTATGAGAAGTTAAATATTCATATTTAACCTGAGCTTCGGATAATTAAAGCCTTCCTAGCAGCCAGTTTTAGCGCTAACTGCGTTGAATTCCCTCCCAATAGCCAGCTATTGGTGCGTAAACTCGCCTTGCCTACAAGGATGTAGGTACCAGTGCGGTAGCAGGACGCGAAAGCCGGTGTTTTTCAAGTTAGTTATCCCCAAAACTCTCTGACTAGATGAAGAAACAATTTAATGTGGCTTTAAAAAAAGTTAGCTCATTTCTTATCTAAACCTCAGGTTATTTAGTTTCTGCCAAAGATGAGGTTTCATCCTAGGGTATTTTTTATATATGATAAAGAACATATATAAACGCATAAAAACTAATACCAATGCCCTATACAAAGGAACACAAAAATTCTACCCGCGAAAGAATCCTTGAGAGTTCCTTCAGGCTATTTGCAATGAAAGGTTTTGAAGGTGTTACGATTGACGGTTTGATGAACAATTGCGGGCTTACCCGAGGTGCTTTTTATGCGCATTTCAAAAGTAAAGCCGAGCTTTACAGTGAAGCATTAAAATTTAGAGCGAGCAGTACTAAACTCGCCAACCTCAAGCCGGAGGGGATATCCAACAAACAGTGGTTGTCTTTGTTGCTAAATGCATATTTAAGCTTGGAGCATGTAAAGGGAGACCGTGCTTTGTCTTGTCCGTTAGCGTTCCTGGCTACAGATATCAATATGCAGGATAAGGCAACAAAAGCAGCTTATGCCGATGTTTATTACGGGATGAATGCAGCAATTATGAATTATGCGAGTAGTTATTGCGACTGTGACGAACAAGATATTTTTTCGGTAACCGCAATGATGATTGGCGCAGTCGCTATAGCTAGAACACTTCAGAGCCAAGATTCGATAGAAAGTTTATTGGCCGCATGCCGACGAGAAGCGGGTTTAAAGTTGGGCGGAATATAATGTCACCTAGGTAAACGGCAGGTGGGATCGGGTCTGTGTAGGCCACATTTTTGGTGCCTGAGCGTATTTGAGCGGTTTGTTATGTGTGGATTAACCATGCCGAGAACAAGAAACAAACTAAAGAAACAAGAAAGCCAACAAACGGAATTTTAAACCAGTATTTTTTTGCCAATATTAAATATGATGCACTTACAACTACGGGTAGCAATGAAAACCAAAGAGAGTTTTCGATAACTTCAAAATTGTTGATAGCCAAAGGAATATAAATAGCTGCAAACAACATAGCTCCCAGGCTGTGGCTAGCATTAAAGCCTATCCAAGCTCGCCAAATTGTTGTTTCTTTCGTAAGCTGTGGCGATGTACGCTTCATAGCTTCGGCTGCGGAAGCATCATAAGGATTAAATTTTTCAGTGGAAAACGTATACACCAAGTGAATAGTGCCCAACACACCGAATAGTGATACACCGATTATTATTAGTATTTGCTCCATGCTCCCTCACTGATTTTACAAATCATATTTTAGTATTTATGCGACACCTAGCCTGTGTAGCATGATCGATCGTTGAACAGAGCTACTCCCCTGAGAATTAA
>NZ_NKHF01000044.1 GCF_002744175.1 Pseudoalteromonas piscicida | reverse complement strand
GAATTAAGGTGGGTGTCAGCAATTTGCTATCAGCAATTTGGCTCACGATTTTGTCGTTTCTTCTTTGAAGATAAGAGGCCAAATAACTTCTACTAAAATTGGGTCAGTTCTCCATCAATTGCTGTAGTTGGCTTTTTCTTCCTCCTAGTCCCCTAAACATCGTACATGATCTCTTAAATTATGAAGTTGAGATAATTAAAAATTGATGAGGAAATTGCTAGCAAATGTAACATGAATGGGTACAATTGAGTTGATTTTAAATAAAAAGGGAAAATTGTGAAATTTAAAATATCAAATAAAATCTGGCTGACAATGTCGAAAGTTCTATTTGTTTCATCATTGTCACTTCCAGCCTTAGCCAATACCGTCGCCGGTAAAGTAACACACTCTATTTCTGTACCAAACTCTGGATATCTGAATAGCCCTGTAAATATTTCTTGGTCTCCCTTACCGGGCTTTTCGTTCGCCGACTTTTCTTTCGTGAAAATAGGCTATCGGTTAAACGGAGGCGATTACACTTTTCAGGATCATAGAGGTTCAGGTACGTCAATTTCGCTTAATCAGACAGGTCGTTGGTGCTTTATTGTTCGAGGATGGAACTCGAATGAGGGCGAGTTCGGATTATTTAATATAAATAATGAGCAATGCGTCCAGATCAGAGACTTACCAACTCCTAGCGTACCTGCTTTCGGATCGCATGAGTATTATCAGCCGGTAAATAAAGATTTTGTGCTAAAATGGAATCCCCAGTCTGGGGGGCAATATGTAAGTTATTATAAACTGAATGGCGCTTATTTTAGTGGTCAGAGTAAAAAACTGAACTTCGCAAATTATGGTAGGCAGTCATTCTCTGTTCAGGCTTGTAATTCGCAAGATAAATGTAGCTCCGCAGCAACAACTGGGGTCTATATCTATTCATCCCCTGGTTTTGTTAGAAACCTGACATCTGAGAAAGTGGATGTTGAACTCAATGAAGCGGTAAACATTACCTGGCGCCCTGCTGGAGGTATGATCCCATCTGGGTATTACGCTATTTCTCTAGATGGTCGTCAGTTATACTCAGGTAAGGATCTTCATTACACGCATCGTTCTAGTAACCCGGGTTGGCATACATATAAGATTGCAGCTTGCAATCCAAGCTTACCATGTACAGAAAGCTATCATACTATTAATGTGTCGGGTAGCGCGGAAGTCGAAGGTAATGCTTCATTTAATTATGAGCATGGATCAGGAAATAAAATAATTGACCCGTACTACAATAAGAATGAATATCTTTCTTGGAACATATCACAAATAAAAAATGCTAATTCTTATCAGGTTGATGTTTTAGCAGAAGGTGGCAGCCTTTTAGGTTCCTATAACACTGAGAATGTAGGGAGTAACGTTAGGTTTAAGTTCGGTAACAACATTAATAGTACGAACTATAAAACAAATCAGAGTGTAAGAGTGAAGTTGAAAGCCTGTAATAGGTATAATCAGTGCAGGTATGTAACTGACACCAATTCTACTCCAACAATAAAGCTCGCTAAATGGAATAACAATGTCTATTACGAGGGGACTCCGCTTCACATCGTTGCAATTCATGCTGAAACGGATAGTAGTCAACAGAATGTATACAATAAACTATGGCCAAGAGCCAAGGTTGGAACTGCTGGAGCAGCTCCCGCGAAGGGTCCGCATTACTTCTACGAAGTAGATGGTTATGAGCTAATAAAAGCATACATGTTTCCCTACGCCATTGATGATGCACAAGGCAATCTCAAGGCAAACAGCGGCGTGGCTGCACAACCGGAAACGTCAAAAGTACTATTTGATGGTGTTGTGCTTTGGAATAATCTAGGAAAGTATGATAAGAACACCACAAGCGTAAATCGACTTGAAAATACTTTCCATGAAAGTGATGGGCTTATTGCTCCGCTGACAACGGTCAATAGTAGACATTTCTGGAGAGAGTATCTTGATAATGTGTTTGGCGTAAAGTCTGAACTTGATTTAGTTGATTTGAACGATTCAAAATTTAATACTAAATACTTGTTTAAACCTGATGAAAATGGCAAAAGAGTTTCGATATTTGATGCTATTCATAAAACAACTTTGGATACTGAGGCGCCAAGAGGTGTTTACCTGATTCTTCCCGCCCCCTTTATAGAGCCAGGTTCTGCTGATAGCTTTGACTATGGTTTGCATTTGAAAAGAACAAAGTACTATATTGATGAAGTAATTGAGCAGTACAGTATTTTCTTGGAAAATGTCAAAGAAAGGGGCGAAAAAACCAATGTAAGACTCGCAGGTTTTAAATGGGGTCAAGAATCATCTGGTATGAAAAACGAAAGCGTCTGTAAAGCATCAAAAACAGATGAAGCCTGCCTCTCGGCATTTAATGATTATCTGCGAGAAATCAAACGCTATCTCAATGGCTTTACAGCCAATAACCCAGGCACAACAGGTCAGCTCCAGCACCTTGCTTTTGTTTATAGTACAATAAATGCTGATTTCAAAACACATGCATCGCCAGGAAAGAAATTTTCTGAGTTTACCTGTGAAAAAAGTGAAGAAAAGGTAGAAGAGTGCTTTACTCGTTTCTCTTCTATAAAGGCTGGTGGTTTTGTTGAACACTTTGACCAAGTATTTTTCCAGCCGAATGCGACTTCACGAAGATTTGGCAATAAAAAAAGTGGAGATATGAGTGATGAGGCCATTGATAGAGAAGTATTAGATTGGTACGTGCGAGGGTTGTTTAATAAGCTTCCTGAGTCTGATGCAAGTAAATACTCACTCATGATTGAGTATATTAGAGCATTGGGTAAACCGATAGTTAATAATGAAAGAGATTTTGGGTTGCTCTCGACGGATCCAGGTCACCTCATACATCCTCATTTTAAAAACTTTGAATACCCCTCATACAGATCTAGACTGCATGGAGAGACTAAATACACGGATGGCTTCTATGGTGATTTAAGTTACTATACTGACTATATTATGACTCAGTTCCCGCCAGAATTCAGGCAAGGGAAACGCAGTTTTCTTTACGATGACAATGGTGGCTTGGCATATTGTTACTCTCAGTATGCGCGTGGGTTGAAAAATTCATGTGTAGCCGGGAGATATATAAAGGGTGATAATTCACAAGATAAATTCCACCGATGGGATTTAGTAGAGTCGATCAGTGATTTACGCAGCCTGTATAGCTTCATTGAAGCAACAAGATCTGCAAAGAAAAACAATGGGTTAGCTACCAAAGCTTTCCAGGGAGATAATAATATTTTTCCAAAAGAGCCTATTATAATGCTAACTAACCACGATATCATTCCCGGAAAAGTAAGTAGCAAAAAACTAGATAACATTGCAATCTCATCCGGACAGACAATATCAGTCAAGTCCCTAGTAAGGGCCCGATTACTGGAAGAGGTAGCCTTTAAGTCAGACATAACCGGTATTAAGGAAGATGATCTGGTTCGCTGTTCAGCCGAGCCAAGAGTTCGTGTATCGTTTTACGATACTAATAATACACTGTTGCTTGAGCAGAATGTTGGACTAACCAAAGAGCAATTTAAGTATGCATGCTTAACACACGCAATGAAATCAGCTTATTTTGAGGGCGGTAGAGGAGAGGAACGAGGGATAAATCCTTCAGGTCATCAATATGCAGGTAAGAGAGCGTATGGCAGTGGATTTTGGCCTGATGCTGATAATTGGGAACTATTGAAAGGAGAGTTTACTGCTCCTTCTCAAGCGGTAAAGGCATCAATTTCATTAGAAGCCGTTTCAACTGGCTTACCCAATAACTTAGAGGCCTATATGTTCTACAGGCCAGAATATATCATTCACTAGTTGGATACCTGTTATGGTCTTGCGAGGGTCTTACCCTCGTAAGACCAAAGATAGAAAAGTAGTCCGACAAAATTTATTGTACTTGTAGCGGGTATTTGTGAGTGATTTTCGGAGAAAAGCAACGCGGGAGAAAAGCAACGCGGGCACCCATCACTATTTTCATCTACGGAATTAGGGTAGTTGCCACATCCTGAATTCTCATTCAAAAGTAACAATGCTGACACCCACTGTTATTTTAGGTATTTATGTGAAAAGTCGCTCAACAGAGGCTAATCTGTAGCGCTTTTAGCGGATAAGACTTGTATAAACCAGTTGATTTACAGAAATGAATTGCTTTCAAGATCAAAAGTTATTATCACGCACAGGAGAACTCCTGAGATCACATAGTCAGGAATATGGAAGTTATGGATGTGAGTTTATTTAACCCAGCAAGCGTTCGCAGTTGGTTAGGTTAGTACGCCGGTGCTTTTTAAGTGTTTTACAATGAGCGGTGATAGCGCGCTTCCTACCCACCGCGCCGTGAAATACTCGTGAAAACTGCGTGGTAAGTTTGAACCAGCTCTCGGGTTCTATATTTAATCGAGTAAGGATGGGTTGCATATCGTCAATATACCCAGGCTTGTCAGCACGAATACATCGGCCTGTGAGCTCGACAAGTTCAATATAATAGCTGAGTTCAAAGGGGAGTCCTTTTGGCATGTTTTTTTGTGGGCTGCCAGCAAAGCATAGTAGAGACTTGGGTTGCTGGCCGAGTTTGGCATAGTCGATCCGCTTTTTGATGCTGGTGTAGTCTGAAGTTTCTGGTGTTGTAGCGACTTTGGCTCGAATGGGGTTTAGGTCTACATAGGCAAGGCAGGCTGCTAGGGCTGCTTCATCAAGCAGTGCTTGAGATTTGAATCTACCCTCCCAAAAGCGACCTGTACAGCCATCTTCTTTATTTGCTCTACGGGCGATATCCTCATTGAGAACCCGCATAAACCAGCTGATATCTGCCAATCTTTCGCGATACTTGGCAACTTGCTCGGCTAAAATCACATGCTCTGACTCGCTCAGCGGTTCGCCGTTGGCAAACTTTTGCGTTACGGCGTTGCCTTTAAACAATTCATGCCATCGTATCACAACGGCTTTGTCAGACAATCGCTTAGCCTCATCATCGTCAACATGTAGAACAAGATGAGAGTGATTACTCATCACCGCATATCCACACACATCAATACAAAATACAGCGCCTAGCGCTAGGAGTTTTTCCTCAATCCAACCGCGGCGATGTTCGAAGGATTTGCCAGTGAGTGCATCTTCACCGCACAAAAATGCTCGGCGTACGCAGCGTGAGATACAGTGGTAGTATTTGGTATCGGTTAAACTAATCAGTTTTTTACGGGCAGTCGCCATCGCTTTTTCCTCAATCCTTTGAGTTCAGAGTTAGAGCGTAGACGACATCTAAGAGGCTTGCAAATTTGGAAAACGTTGAGGTGGGTGTCAGTGATCTTGATGAGGAGATTATCGGCGAACTACAGGTCGAGCTGATACTAAATCCAAGTAATTACTTATCATTGTCTTCGTCATTTAACTCCTCACAGGTTTTCTGCTGGGCTGCAATTTTTTCACGTTCAGCTTTTGAGATATAGCGCGGCTTATTGCTTTTTTGGAGTTTTGCATTTGCACGTTTGTCTTTTTTCTTTAGGGTTTCGTAAATTTTCTTTTTGCGATTCATGTTCACAACTCATGATGAATGAAGTGCTAGTTTACCTTAGCACTCGTGGGTTCAACAATGATAAAAAGATAGCTATTTAACCTTCCTATAAAAGAGGTAGGGATAATTGATGTCTTTTGTAACCATTAAAGCTGGAGGTTAATAATGGGAAATCACACCTTCCCGAATCATTGGGGATTACTTTGCTAAAAAATCCAATCTAATCATACAGGACAATACTGACACCCATCATTATTCTCACCTACAGGAAAAAGCGGACTATCAAGACACCCACCATTGCCAATATTTTCCCCTAAGGGAAATAACTCTAGATAAATAGCATAGACACCCATAGAACTATACTGGCACCCACCACTATTTTCACCTGTAGGAAAAAGTTTTTAGGAGTGTAAATACTTTGCGAGTTCGCTCCAACTACAAGAGCTATGGTGTTGTTAATTCAAAGGTGACGAGAAGCAAAATAGTCCAGTACATCTATATTATGCCGAGCAAGTGCTACGGTAAGATATTTCATTCTAGTTGTTATGACATACGTTGACGTGTCACGTAAGTTATTGCTTTGCTACGAGTGATATTTGCAGTATAAAAGTAGTAGGTAGTTTACTTGTACAGGTAACATCAAAGGGATGTTGGTATGAAGAAATTTGGTTTTTTGTTTAGCTTGTTGATTGGGTGTTGTTGCAAAGAGGTTCAATCTCAAGTGGTCACTATATACCATAATCCATCTCAAGGGGTGCAAACAGAAAGCCACGTATTTTCTTATCTGCAGAGTCGTTTGGCTGGTTTTGTGATCGACAATCGCGAAGCAAGTATTGACCGCGCGCTGAAAAACATTGCAAATGGTGAAGTCGCTTGTGTTAGAAACCTAGTTAAAAATAAGGAGCGCAGCAAAACGCTATTGTTTCTGATCCAATCACCTATTTTCTAGGGCTACAGGTATTTGTTGGACCAATGGTTGAGGTGAGTGGTACAAAAAACAGCTCGAGTCTTGAAGACTTGCTTGCAGCAAATCCTAATTGGCTATTAGGAATAGAGAAGGAGCGCTCTTATGGTGATAAAGCGGATGCTATCATTGCAAATACCGTAGCTGAGCAGCTTTACATTAAAGAGGGAAGTGAAAACGAAGCGCAAATGTATTCGATGTTAATGAGCGGGCGGTTTGAAGTATTATTAGAATATCCGAGTGTCGTAGCCTTTTACGGCAAGAATGGGAAAGTAAAGCCTAGGATAGTTGAACTCAATACATTTTCACCGTTGATCACAGGTCATATTGCCTGTAGTGACACACCGGCAACACAAGCGTTACTGGCTGTGCTAAATGTTGAGCTTGAACTATTAAGAAACGACTCGCGTTTTATACAATGGCACCTTGATTATATTGATAAAAGCTTGCACGACTCGTTTAGCGCGGAATATCGTAAGGCGCATCAAGACTAGAGTGAAGCCGCTAGAACTTGATCGGCAAGTGTTTGTAGATGCTCGCTGTTACACTGGGTGACGGAGTAAGTTCGAATACCATAAACACACATAATAAAAAATCGCGCTTTATTGGCTGCGGCTTCTTCTGTCATTACCTCACTATCTGGCCAAGCAGTCAAAAATTGCTGCCTTATCAAAGATTCAAACTGCTGAAGATGGGCATTTAATACGCTTTGGATCTCATTATCTTGCTCACCGATTTCGTTAAGTGTTTTGGTCAACAGACATACTTTTTTTGATTCATCTGCTAAACATTCACTGAGTAAATCGTCCAAAAATAGTGTTAAAGCATCGCGAAGACATGTGCTGTTTTCGAATAACTGTTGGTAGTGAGCGTGTCTATCTGACTGATACTGGTCGATGGCAGCTAGTAATAAGCCCTTTTTATTTTTAAATGCGCAGTAAATAGAGCCTGGGTGCAAGCCAGTTACTTCGGTCAGTTTTGGCATACTGGTTTTGTTGTAGCCGTATGTCATAAATGCGTGCATTGCATTTCTTAATACGGATTCTCTATCAAACTCTGCTGTTCTCATTATTTTCCAAGGTTTGGCAGTTACTTGTCAGGTAGACATTATAACAAAATCCCTTGGCTTTTATGGCATAAATAATCTGAGCTTCGGATAATTAATGCTTTTCTAGCAGCCTGCTATTGGTGCGTAAATTCGTCTTGCCTACAAGGATGTAGGTATCAGCTCGGTAGCATGACGCGAGAGTGGAGTTATCCCCAAAACTTTCTGGCTAGAAAAGGAGATAGTTTAATGTGATTTTGAAAAATAAATTAGCTCACTTCTTATCCAAACCTGAGGTTAAATAATAATATTTGAAATTTACTTGAATAATGATTCAAGAATCCATATGTTGAATGTATATTCAAAAAAGGAGAAACAAACATGCCGCAGGTACTTTTTGACGACGTTAAGCTCAACGACACCCTATCACTTAAAAATCGCATTCTTATGGCACCGCTAACACGCTGTATGGCAGACGATAATCTCGTGCCGACTGATGATATGGTGAAGTACTATGCTCGACGTGCCGAGGCGGGACTCATCATTAGTGAAGCGACCATTATTCGCCCCGATGCCCAAGGTTACCCCAATACCCCAGGGTTATTTACGTCAGCGCAAATTGCTGGATGGAAGAAAGTAACAGACGCGGTACATGCGAATGGTGGCAAGATCTTTGCCCAGTTATGGCATGTAGGTCGTGTTGCTCACCCTCACTTCTTTGGTGGGGATGTCCTCGCACCCTCTGCCATTGGTATTGAAGGCTCAGTGCCAAGAATGCGAGAGTTGACCTACCAAACTCCAAAAGCGGCAACAACAGAAGACATTGCTCAGCTGGTTGCTGATTATGCGAAAGCAGCAGAAAATGCCATTGAAGCTGGGTTCGATGGTGTTGAAATCCACGGTGCGAATGGCTACCTGATTGACCAATTTTTGCATTATGCATCAAACCAACGTACTGATGAATATGGTGAAACCCCTGAAAATATGAGCCGGTTTGCGTTGCAGGTTACCGATGCCGTTATTGCGAGTATTGGAGGAGAGCGTGTTGGCTTGCGTTTGTCTCCTGGGGCATACTTCAACATGGAAGGCGACCAAAGAGATAGAGCAGTATTTGATTACTTACTCTCAGCTTTAAATAATCGCACACTTGCATATGTTCATGTTGGAATTTTTGACGATAGCATGGAGTTCGATTACTTAGGAGGTAGCGCGTCTGCTTATTTACGGAGCTTGTATAAGGGAACGTTAGTTGGAGTTGGTAGCTACACTGCTGAGTCTGGCGCTGAAGCGATTGAAAAACAGCAATTTGATTTGCTGGCGATTGGGCGACCATTTATTGCCAACCCAGACTACGTTGAGAAAGTGCGTAAAGGTCAAGCTATCAAAGCTTATGATGAGTCTATGCTAGCAACCCTAGAATAGCCTGAACTTGATAACAGCTTGTTCTCTAGCAGGTATTATCTCTTACTACTACGTTAAATTTACCTCGTATTAAGAAACAACTTCTGGCTAGATTGATATTACACCTGTGAGCGTTGGCATTTTAGTTGATTAACTAACTTTTTATCCAAGGCTCAGGTTGGAGTTGTATTGGTTTTACGATAAGCAATCCGTAAGTATGAATTTTAAGCGATGCCAAACACTTAAGTTTGGCATTTTTTTGTGTATTGCATAAGCTTAGAAAGTGTTATGTATTTATTAAGCAGTCTATTTGCTTTATCTACCTATTTAAGTTTGAGCGGCTATAAATATTGCCCCTTCAAGCATTTGCTAATTATTAATCAACTGGATTGTAGCTTATTCATTAACATTAGTACGAATAAAGGAGTATTTTGCGGTTTATTTGTTCGGTAAGTGTGTAATAATATGGCAGCAGAGCAGTTGTGAGTGCGTCGAACATGCAAGAAGACTTATTAAATTCCGTAATCAAAATTACCAAAACGCGAGACGTTGATTCTCTCGAATATAGCTTAGTATCCACTATCCAAGAGTTTATTGGTTGTGAAGAAGTCGCTGTGTTTAAAGATCTTTTAGTACCCGGAGAAATAGCCATAGAAAGAAGCCTATTGCTCAGAAAACTATCAGACAAAGAGTTCGACTGGGAAGAAAGAAGCCTGATCAAAGAACCAGACAAGGAGCTTATCTCTTGTTTGCAGTCAGCATGTATTATTACGGTTCAGGCAAAAGATGGGACGGAGCGGCGCTGGGTGCCAATTAGTCTCCTAGAAAAACCCGTCGGGGCAATAGCCGTAGTCAGCAACGGTATGTCTAGTGCAGACCAAGTATTGTTAAATGCTTTTTGTCGTATTTTTGAAAATTACCTGACCATTCTTCATGAAAACGAGCGTGATAAGCTCACAGGCTTACTTAATCGTCAAACCTTTGAAAAACGCCTAAAGCAGCTGATCGAAAAGCAAGTGATCAAGCAACATAAAACGGTCTGGCATGGTGATGTACGCTCTGTACATAAAGGTGCGACATCGTGGCTGGCAATTATGGACATAGATCACTTTAAAAAAGTAAACGATAACTATGGTCACGTCTGTGGTGATGAAGTTCTGCTTCTGTTAGCTCAGCGTATGCGTCAGTTCTTTAGATCAACAGACTTATTGTTCCGGTTTGGTGGTGAGGAGTTTGTATTGGTGTTTGAGCCAACTGACTATGACTCCATTAAAACAAAAATGGACGAATTTATGGAGCTTATTAGAAACACGCATTTCCCGTTTGTTAAAAAACTGACGGTCAGTGTTGGCATGTCACGGATCAGCCCATATGACTTTCCCATTACTGTATTAGAAAACGCAGACAAAGCCCTGTATTACGCCAAAGATAACGGGCGCGACATGATGTGTTTTTATGAAGAGCTGTTATCACAGCACAAGATTGAAATACCAGAAGAAAACTCTGATATCGACTTGTTTTAACCTGCCGAGTAGAGTGTGAGAAGCGGTCAGCGCCGCTTTTCTACCCAACTGCGTCGTTACACTTCTCAATTACTACCGCTTACAGGGAGATTCAGATACACTTAACCCAGCGTTAAACTGCATGGCAGACAACATGTTACACATCATCCAATCGAACAGAATGGAAATCTTGCAGGCGCAACTCTGCACATTAATTAAATCTGCTCCGCTCGCGAGCCCTTTCGAAAAAGAAACTGTATTGGTACAGTCTCCAGGTATGTCTGAATGGCTGAAGCTTGGCATGAGTCAACAATTGGGGATCAGTGCACAAGTGGATTTTCCGTTACCTTCTAGTTTTATTTGGAAGCTATATCAAACGTTTATTGATGATGTGCCAAGTGAGTCCGCATTTAACAAAGGCAACATGGCGTGGAAGCTCTTTACGATATTGCCCAACTGTATCGATGACCCAAGTTATATTGCCTTAAAGCGTTATTTAGGCGAAGACCCTTCTCGTATTAAACTGTTTGCGCTGTGTGAAAAGATTGCCGACGTATTTGACCAATACTTAATGTATAGACCAGAGTGGATTGAGCTTTGGGGGCAAGGTCAAGATAGCCTCCTAGACGTTGATGTTGCGGCTATTGCACCTTGGCAGCCAGATCTGTGGCGACGCTTGGTAAGTCATGTAGTAGAGCTTGAGCAAAGTCCATATCATCGCGCTAATATGCACGAACAGTTATTACAGGCTTTAAACGATGCTGAACCAGAAAAACTCCCAGAACGGATCTGTATTTTTGGACTCTCGGCCATAGCCACAAGCCAATTAGAGATCTTTCAGGCTCTTGGTAAAAAAACCAATGTATTTCTGTTCTTTTTTAACCCCAGTGAGCATTATTGGGGCGATTTGGTGGATGAAAAAACGCAAGCCAAAGTTGCTGCAAAATATGCCAAGAAGCCTGAGCTTGAAGCAAAAGATGGCGAGTATTACTATGTTGGTAACCCCTTATTGTCTTCGTGGGGAAAACTCGGACGAGACTACTTTGAGCAGTTATTGCAACTAGACGCGAGCTGGTTAGACGGCTTTGACGGTGAGTTTGATGACCATTTGCTTGGCCAAGTACAGCAAGAAATCTACCAATTGGCGTTTAAAGGAGAGTCGCTAACGGCTGATCCAAACTGGTTTGTCTCTGATGAGGGCAAATTGCCAATCACGGTGGATGACCGTAGTCTAGTGTTTCAGGATTGCCACACGCCACTGCGTGAAGTGGAGCGACTGCACGATTACTTACTGAATCTGTTTGAGCAAAATCCAGCGCTTACCCCTAAAGATGTAATCGTAATGATGCCCGATGTTGGTGCCTATTCACCATTTATCAAAGCGGTTTTTGATAGTACCGAAGAAGTCCTTCGCATTCCATATGCGATTTCAGACTTGGCCATTGAACAAGAGCGACCCATACTCACGTCTTTTATTACCTTAACCGACTTACCTAATAATCGCTTTTGTGTGTCTGATATTTTAGATTTGTTAGGGGTAACACCGATTGCGGAGCAGTTCCACCTTGAAGCTCATGAATTTGATTTGATCCGTTATTGGCTGGAACAGGTGAATGTGAAATGGGGCATAAATGAACAGCATAAGCGAGAGTATGGTCTGCCCAAAATATCGCTAAACACTTGGCAACATGGCTTAAACCGGCTGCTTTTAGGCGTTGCAACCAACGACGAGCTCACCTCGTTTGCATCAATTTACCCAGCAGATGAAGTCGAGGGTATGTCGGTCGCTGTATTAAATAAGCTGATTGGCTTTATTGATGCCTTAATGTGGCTGAAGCAAGCGCTGAGCAAAGAACAAACCTTAGTGCATTTTGCCACTACCTTACGAGAGGCAATGACACTGTTTTATGCTTCTGAATCGGAGCAAAGTTGGGACTTACTCAAGCTTGAGCAGATCATCGAGAATATTGAAAAGCATTATGAAAATGGCGATATTCAAGAGCCTGTGTCGGCAAAAATATTGGCTTATTTGGTTAAGCAAGGGGTAAAGGAAAAGGGCGTAGGGCAACGCTTTTTAGCTGGAGCCGTCAACTTTTGTACACTCATGCCGATGCGAGCAATTCCATTTAAAGTGGTGTGTATGCTCGGATTAAACGACGCCGATTATCCTCGTACGGTACAACCCATTGGTTTTGACTTGGTTGCGCACTCGACTCGAAAAAAAGGTGACCGCTCTCGTAAGCTTGATGACAGATACCTCTTTTTAGAGGCGTTACTGAGTGCACGAGAAAACCTTTACATCAGCTACATTGGTCGGTCATGTTTTAATAACGAAGCACAGGTACCTTCGGTGTTGGTCAGTGAGCTGGCTGAGTATCTAGAGCGTAGCTTTTATTTTGAAGACGCTCCTGAGCAGTCTGTGGTAGCTAGGCTAACGCAACAACTGCCGTTGCAACCATTTAATCCAGACCACTTTAAAGCAGGAGCGCTGCAAAGTTATAACCAAACTTGGTTATGGCAGCATACACCTGTTCAAAAACCACAGGACAAGCCGTTACAGGTGGTGCTAGATACTGAAATAGAGTTTAGCGAATTGCTGCGCGGAGTCTGTGAGCCACAAAAACTATTTTATCAGCAATCTCTTGGTGTAAAGCTCAAGCCCGTAGAGGCATTAAGCCCAGACGAAGAGCCTTTTGCATTGAATGCTTTGGAGCGCTATCAATATCTAGACGAAGTCCTTGAGGCGCAACTGCAGCAAAAGCCCCTGAATATTGAACAAATCCTACAGCGAGGTTCATTACCGCAGGCCAACATTGGCAAGCTCCAGTTAGATGGGCTATTAACGCGTGTAGAACCTATGGTACGTGTGCTGACTCCTTTGCTCATTGAGCCTAAAGAACCTATCGAACTCAAGCTGCAACTCGATGATCATATGGTGGTGGGATGGCTCGATAGTTTGTATGAAAACCGTCAAGTGTATTATCGCAGTGCTAGCATTAAGGCTAAAGACTTGATTAAAGGTTTTCTACACCACTGCGCCGCTTGTGCAATGGGGCAAGAAGTCACCACCTATATTGTTGGTTTAGACCAAAGCATTCAGTTTACAGTGTTGGGGCAGCAACAATCGCAGACATATTTGCAGCAGTGGCTGGCTTTTTATAAACAAGCACTTAGTGAACCACTGCCATTTTTTGCCAATACCAGCATGGAGTTTGCCAAGACGCAAGACATTAAAGCAGCGGCCAGCAAATTTAAACCACAATATATAGGTCGCGGTGAGGGAGAAGACCCTTATGTGCAACTTTGTTTTGATGATTTATCGGCCCACGAGCAACGTTTTTGTGAATTAAGTCTGGCTTTATTCGAGCCGATACTAACCATTGCAACGGAGGTGGCTCATGGAAATGCTTAATCCCATCACCATGCAACTGAGTGGACAAAATCTCATTGAGGCCAGTGCTGGTACAGGTAAAACCTACACCATCACCGGCCTTTATCTACGCTACTTACTTGGCTTGCGGACCCCTGGTGAGCATACCGAGCCGTTAAGCGTTGAGCAAATACTTGTGGTTACCTTTACCGAAGCCGCGACGCAAGAGATCAAAGACAGGGTACGAAAACGCATCATCCAAGCGAGAGATGTGTTACTGGGCGAAACAATCAACGACGACTTGATAACCGCAATCCTTGAGCAAATTGAAGATAAAAAACGAGCTTTTGATCTTCTCGATGCGGCAGCGAAGTCGATGGATGAAGCGGCTATTTTCACCATTCACGGCTTTTGCCAACGAATGCTAAAGCAGCATGCTTTTGAATCTAAGGTGGCATTTAACCTTGAGTTTATTCTTGATGAGAGTGAGCTGATTGACGCTGCGATGGCAGATCATTGGCGACGCTTTGTGTACCCTTTAGACGAAGAAAAGACCCAAGCTGTGGTCGAACAGTTTGCTACGCCATATGCACTTGCAAAGCAAGTCAGGCCGTTACTTAGCAAAGAAAACGCTGATATTCAGCCTGCGATGTCACTAGATGCGGTGTTTGCCGCGCGAGAAAAGTACCAAACGCTAGCACTTTGGTTAAAGGCTGAAATCGTCAAAACGGATTATCTTAATGTACTCAGAAGTGCGGGCTTGGCTGGTAATCGCACACCTGGTCACAAAAACAACTTGCAAGCACTTGAAAACTATGTGAATAGTGAACAGTGGTGGTTTGAGTTCGGCACTAGCAATTACTCATTCGGTTTATGGGGAAGCGAAAGTCTGGCCGATCCTAAGCATTACAAAAAGAATACAGTGCCTTTGCAGCATGAGCTTATTCGCCATTTTGATACGTTAGCTGAGTTACATCAGTTAGTTGCCAGTGGTCTTCGCATTGCGCTGGTACAGCAAGCGGTGAGCGAAGTGAGATCCTTACTTCAGGCTCATAAAGAAGAATATGGGTTAATTTCACCCGACGATCTGCTAAAACAGTTACATCACGCATTGCTAGGCGATAGCGGTGAAAGCTTAAGTGAGAAGATAGCGCAGCAATATCCCGTTGCCATGATCGATGAGTTCCAAGACACGGACCCAGTGCAATACGGCATTTTTAGCCAAATTTACAAGCGTGAACAGACCGCTTTGACGATGATTGGCGATCCAAAGCAAGCGATTTATGGTTTCCGTGGGGCGGATATTTTCACTTACATTGGAGCTAAAAAGGAGATTGCGAGTAATAACCAATTTACACTCGCTACTAACTATCGCTCCGACAGTGACGTTGTGGCTGCGGTAAATACCATTTTTACACGTCACCCAAATAGCTTTATCTACAACAAAGATATTCCTTTTGTCGAGGTGAGTGCAAAAGGCAAAGCCCAGGATGCACGCTTTGTTATTGATGGTGATAAGCATAGCGCCTTGTGTTTTAGCCTGCTACCAAATGATGATGAAGCGCTGAATAAAAGTGCCGCACAAGCCGGTTTGAGCCAAGCATTTGCGGCTAAAGTCGCCACCTTGGTAGAAAAGGGGCAAGCTGGGCTGGCTAAGATTGGTGAACAACCCGTGGTGCCCGCCGATATTTGTATTTTGGTACGTGATCGTATTGAAGCCAGTGTAATGAAACGTGCTTTGAGTCAGCGTGGGATTGCCAGTGTCTATCTTGCCAGAGACAGCGTATTTAGCCAGCCGTTAGCGATAGCCTTATATCAATTATTAGAAGTGCTGCATGGTAGTTATGATGAGGCTGCCCTCAGAGGGGTACTCGCAGGACCTTTGTTTAACCTAGAACATCAAGCATTGTATGACCTGCAATTTAACGAACAAGAGTGGCAGCATTATTTGCAACTCTTCAGCGAATTAACTCAGTTGTGGTATCGCTCTGGTGCAATGGCAATGTTGGAGCGCCTGCTCACTGCGTGCGAGCTCCCTGTTATATGGCGACAAAAGGGTATTGAGGTCGAGCGTTGGCTTACCGATTTTCGTCATTTAGCTGAGCTTCTCCAACATAAACAGCTGGAGCTAGATGGTAGCGGTCGAGTGTTACGCTGGTTCTTATCACAATTGAATAATGCGCAAAGTGATAGCAGTCAGATCCGTTTAGAAAGCGATGCTAACCTCGTTAAAATTGTCACGATGCACGCGTCAAAAGGGCTCGAGTATCCCATTGTTTTTATGCCCTTTGCACTTGGCTATCGGGAATCAAATACATGCATCTATCATCAAGGGGAGAAACTTGTTGTTGACCTTGACGCAGATGATGAGGCAAAAGAAAACGCCGAACAGGAGCGCCTAGCGGAAGACATTCGTTTGCTATACGTTGCGCTCACCCGAGCTGTGCATTATTGCGAGCTGGGGTTGTATGATATCCAACAAGGCAGAAGTAAAAAGTCAGCATTACATAAAACCGCGTTAGGGTTTGCATTATTTGGCGCAAAGACTTTTGATAGCGCAGAGGAATGGCAAAGCGAATTACAACAGCTTTGTGATGCACATGCCACCATGACTTTTACTTTGTTAGATCAAACCGAATATCCAAACCAAGTGATCACTGACTCGATAAACGAAGCGTCATCGCAGCTTTTTGCAAAAGCATTTACCGGTAGCATCGAGCGGCACTGGCGAACAACCAGTTTTAGTCAGCTCAGCTACCATACCCATCATGGTGATAAACCCGCAGGTGCCGTAGATGAAAACCATTTGCTCGATTTACCGGAGCAACGTCAAGAAAGTGAGAAGTCTGCTTATACCTTCCCCAAAGGGGCGAAGCCCGGCAGCTGTTTGCACGAAATTTTTGAACTGATAGATTTCACAGCCCCACATTTGCCACAAGGAGATGATAAGCTAACGCTGACTGATGCCGTCACTAAATCGCTGGATAAATATGGTATTGCCGAAGAATGGCAAGCAGCCACTAAGCAGTGGATAGCGAGCTGCTTAGCGACACCGCTAACACCTCATCCAGCACTACAATTGAGCCAGCTTAAGCCGGAACATTGTATTGTTGAAATGGAGTTTTACCTGCCTCTGAAACCCCTGAGTGCGGTAAAACTTAATAAGATCTTAAGTGATATTACGGGGCAAAAGTCATTTTTGAATTTTGACGATGTTAAAGGCATGCTAAAAGGCTTTATTGATTTGATCTTCCAATGGCAAGAGCAATTCTTTGTCCTTGATTACAAGTCAAACTATTTAGGCGACAGCCCAGACGATTATCAACACGATAATCTAGATGCGGCAATGTCTTCTCATCAATATCATTTACAATATATGATTTATACCGTTGCTCTGCATCGTTTATTAAAACAACGCCTGCCTAACTACCAACCGCAGCAGCATTTAGGGGGGAGCTACTATCTATTTTTACGTGCGCTACCCGATGAGCAAGGTATTTTCTTTAATCAATTAAGTGTTGAGCAAGTGCTACAACTTGATGCGTTATTTGAGGAGTCTGTATGAGTCAACTAAGTATGGACTTTGATGCCTTTGATCATCACGGTTTTATTGACCTTTTGCTAGAACATAAGCGCATCGGGAAAGCCGACTTGGCATTGGCCAAATTATTAAATGAACAGCGCCTCGATGATTACTTGTATGTATTTTTACTCCTGTTAATCACGCACTCCCGCCAGCATAGTTGTTTGGTGCTTGATGAGATAAATTGGCAGGATCCATTTGACTTGGGTTACCTTATTGACAGCGATGGCGAAGTATTATCGCCATTTATAAGCGTACCAGTGACAGTCGAGGCGCTTGCGCAGCATCAGGCTGTTGGTGAGGATAAACCGCTCAGGCTCTATGGAAGCAAGCTTTATTTAGCCCGGCTGGCCAATTACGAAGCAAAACTTGCTGGCCATTTTGAGATGCTGGCAACAGCACAGGTTACGCTGGATGAGGAAAGACTCGGTGCTTTGTTAGACACCTATTTTCCACCTCAAGAAGTGACAGCAGAAATTGATTGGCAAAAGGTGGCTTGCACCCTTGCCATTGTAAAGCGTTTTTGTGTGATTACCGGTGGACCCGGTACAGGCAAAACCACCACTGTCACTAAGTTGCTGGCAATTTTGCAGTCGCTATACGAACGTGCGCCTTTGACCATTAAGCTGGTCGCGCCAACAGGCAAAGCGGCAGCTAGGTTAAGCGAGTCTATTATTGGGGCAAAGGCTAAGCTAAATTTGCCACCTGATTTGGCTAAACTATTGCCAGAGCAAGCACAAACGATTCATCGTCTACTCGGTGTTATTCCTAATAGTTTGCACTATCGTCACAGTCAAGATAACCCACTGCACTTGGATGTACTGATTGTCGATGAAGCTTCCATGGTTGATTTGTCTTTGATGGCAAAGCTGGTGGATGCACTACCTAAACATGCCAGATTGATTTTATTAGGGGATAAAGATCAGCTAGCGTCGGTAGATACCGGTAATGTACTCAGTGATTTATGCGAGAACTTAACACTTGGGCAAGCGCCAAATTATAGTGATGAACTTAGCTCGAAATTGGCGCACTTAAGTAAGCAGTCACTACCACAAACAAATCATGAAACTGCTCAGTTTATACTTGAGGATAACCTCGCATTTTTACAAAAGAGCCATCGTTTCGATAGCAATAGCGGCATCGGTCAATTGGCGTTTGCTGTGAATAGTAACAATAAGCGGAAATTAGACTCAGTAATAAAACAAGGCTTTGCTGATCTCCAGTTACATGAACTCAATAGCGATGCTTACAATGCGTTAATTGCACGCGCGGCAGAGCATTATCGACGTTATCTTGAGGCAATTCACAGCGCGCAGAGTGAAGCTTACATACACAGCGAATTCGCCAGTTATCAACTACTGGCGGCCGTACGTGAAGGACCATATGGTGTCAATGAGTTAAACCGTAGGATTGAGCTCAAACTCAGTCAACTGGGCCTGATCCAACCTAACGGGCGCTTTTACGTCGGTATGCCGATTATGATCACGCAAAACGATTATCAGCTAAAGCTCTTTAACGGAGACATTGGGATTATTCTGCGAGATCAACAGGGCGAGTTACAGGCTTCGTTTATAGATGAACAAGGAAATGTTAGGCGTTTTTACCCTGCAAGGTTGCCGAGCTTCGACAGAGTTTATGTTATGACAATACATAAGTCTCAAGGGTCGGAGTTCGCTCATACGGCGATGATTTTGCCCCCAATACAGCGTGCCCAGCAAGGTATTAACCGACAACTTATTTATACTGGTATTACTCGAGCTAAAAAGCAATTCGAATTGGTTGCACAATATAAGGTTTTGCTCAGCGGCATGAATAGAAGTGTGAGTCGCAGCAGTGGTCTTAGAAGTCGTCTCTCGACAAAATAAAAGATGAATTTTATGTTAAAAACTTGTTTTGTTTTGTGGTTTGACTAAGGTTAATGTGAGCTTGAAAGCTAGCTCGCCCAGTGAGTAGACTTGCCGTCAGTTAACTCCTTAACTGACGGCGTTTTTTTAAAACTTAAGTTTTTCCATTAAGGTATTTGGGTCTATTTCAAGTTCATCCAGTAAAGACCAACGCGTTTGTTTTTGTACGCTACCTTTCCCTAAAATCCAATAATCGTAAGTCTTGTTGATATGACCATTGGTTTGCTGAATACTTAGCCAAGCATTGACATAGCTCAGTAGGTCTTGATTACGTTTTGCAACGGCAAAGCCAACAGGGTACTTTAAGCTTGCCCCTTCAGGGACAACCACACCAAACTCGGGGTAAAACATGCTCCAAGCAAAGCCTGCTTCTGCGCTAATCACCAGAGCGTCATATTCTTGTGGATGTTTAAAATAGTGTTGGAGATTATTAATACTGGATATCTTCACTTTAGGATTCTGTTGCGCTAACTGTTTTAAGAGCGGCGCGTATTCAACATGAGCTAAATTCAGCTTATCAAGCGTTAACAGTGCAGACTTATCGGCAAACTTTTTCAAGTCATGATCTTTGGCCAATAGTGCCAATTGTAACTCCAGCACTTTGTCGCTAAAACGGACGTTTTGTAAGTCAGCAATATTGATTTCAAGGCCAGACATGGCAATATCAAAATATCCTTTATTGAGATACTCTGCGAGTTGTGGCTTTTTAAACGGAATAAATTCAATTCTTACTTCTAGATCTGAGGCCAATCTATGCGCCAAACTAACATCAAAGCCGACTAACTGATCGTTTTGGTTAAAGTAGCTAAACGGTACATTATCAACCAAGTAGCCAACGCGCAGGAGATCACGTTTCTTAATCACATCAATATTGGTTAGTGACAACTCGCCACTTTGATAAGCTTTTGGCACGTAACTTAATACATGGGCAGGAACTGTGTCAGAAATTACCATGTTGGCGATCGCTTCGTCTGCGGACTTACTTTGTTGGCCTAAGTAATGGTTTGCAGTAAAACTCAGCAGCATAAAGGCAGGAAGTAAAGCGGATAATAAAGTTAAATAGTACACCGAGCGCACGCGTTTAAAATGTAGCTGTTTACGGTTGATAAAGATGCACAGAAATACAAAGGCAAAAATATACACCACGGTAGTGGGAGAAACCACTTTTGCAGTCAACACCGACATAGATAAATACAGCTGATAAGTATCAGCAGGCACGCGCAAAATGTCCAGCAAATACGGAATAGCAATATGGACGTTAGCAAAGTAGCTAAGCATTGCCGACAAAGACACGTTAGGTATTTGTTCGATGCCAATTTGATTACCCGTTAGCCACGCAGCAAAAGACACAAAAATTAAGGTAGTCAGCTTGCCCAAACTGGGAAAGGTATAGGCGATAGGAACGAGCACCTCAGCAATATGGTCTGAGCTTTCATCACTTTGTTTAATTTTGCGCAAGTGATCCTTAATCCCCTCGGTAATAACAGGCAAAACGATAAAAACATTACCGGTACTAAAGGCGGTGATCCAAGCATTACGCATGACCATAATTAAATCTCGATATTTCACTGGGGTTAGGGCCGCGACTAGCATAGGGAGCAATACCAACATTAAATAGGTGCCCACACACAACACCACAACCCAATAAACCTGTAATTCTGAAAGTTCTTCTGCACTCATGGTGCCTGCTGTGCTGGCGGTCATGGCAAAAATGCCAATTGGAAAAATAGCGATAATTTTTTTAGAGATGACCGATAAGCCTTGCCCAACCACTTCCAACACATCCAATAAACGATTTTTCTTTTGGTTAGAGATAAGTGCCATGCCCAGTGCGATACAAAATATCACCAAAGCTGGTACATTACCTTCCGCCATAGAAGCAAATGGATTTGAAGGAATGTAATGCTTAACAAAATCGACTTCTGGTGCGGCAGCGACCAAAGCGGGAGAGAAGAATGTACCTGCGTCGTGGGCCGGTAGTGTCATGATAAAACACCAGATCACCGCAAGGCCAATGACCCAAATTGAGATCATCACAAACGCGGCTTTTGCTAAAATGCTTTTAACTTGATCGGGATTGAACTTTCCTAAGCCGACGATAAGACTAACGACGATATAAGGCAGGATGGTGATCTGCATTAGGTTAACGAAACCCGTCCCAATGGGTTTTAAAAACGATAGTCGTTCACCAAAAACTAAACCAGCAAAAATGCCAAGTACGAGTGCCCAAAGCATCCAGTTAATGTTTTTTAAAAAGTTAAGCAATTTCGTCATCAGCTCAGTCAAAAAAAGAGCGGTATTTTAATTAGCTTAGCTTAAAACATACTGAATGCTTGCGCGATTTGATTACAAATTATTGAGTGTTTACTCAAAGTTCATAATCATCCCCATTTTTGGCACGGTAACAGGCCTTTCCTACTGGCTGTTGGACGCCATGATAAAAACTCATCCATAACTTTTGTAGTTGTGTTTTGGTCTTTTTACCAACAACAGAAGCCAACGGCGTTTCTACCACAATATCTTCAATATGTGCGTTATCAAATTGGCCCAGTGCGCCAGTACGGTTAAACGTAATTTCGACATGTAAGCCATCATCTTGCTTTAACAAAATCGCGTCTGGTGCTTCTCGGTGACCGCAAAGAGCGACAAACTGGCGACAATTTTTTAGACCACAATGTGTACCGTTGGCAAAAAATGCCAGTAGGTGATTGTAATAAATCACATAGTCAGTGACTTCTTGGTGTGAGCCAAATTCTAACGGACATTGCTCATCTAAGTACTGCTTTGCAAGCGCTGACTGTTGCGTTTTTGTTCTGTCAATTAATTGCTCTGAATGCGGTTGTAATTGCGCTGCCATGATCCACCTCTTTGTGCATGTTGTCATAAATTAAGAAATATATTCTGGTTGTTTCGTGTACATTTTGAGTGTAAGTTAAATATTCAAATAATTTCACAAAAAGAATTTCACAGTGTGAATTTCACAAAAATGGGGATGTGAAATCATGGCAAAAGTAGCAAGTTTAATTAGAAAGTCGCACTTCTTAGGGACTAAAATAAGAAATCTAAGAAAACGTAACCATCTGACTTTAGAAGACTTATCTGCTCGTTGTATTAAACAAGATCCTGCCAGCGCACCATCCGTTTCTTACTTGTCTATGATCGAGAGAGGGCAGCGAACACCGAGCGAAGCCATGCTGGAAAACTTCTCAACTGTATTTCAAAAGCCCATTGATTGGTTTTTAGACAGTCAGCCCGAGGCGCCAGAAATTGCACCAGACAAAGGTAACTTTGGTGGCATTATGGGGATGGCACTCGAGCCTAACTTTTTATTTGCAAAAGAAATCCTACAGATTGCGATCCCCGAGATGTTGTCTCAAGCTGGTATTAGCGGTAGGCAATTTGCGCATTTACTGATCCGCGCCCATCAAGAGCACCATCAAAACCACTTTCCTGATTTAGAGCGTGCTGCTGATGAGGTGGGGGGCAAGAACCTGTACTTGAGCTGTGATGATTTAATCTCAATTTTGACAGCAAAAGGGCGAAAAATTGAGTGGTTTGAGCAGCCATCTTCAGTGGGAGAGGGAATGGTAACCTCTTATTTTAAAGAGCCGAATGTGGTTTTCATCAACCGTACTTTGCGCTCTCACCCCGCGAGAATGAAGTACGATTTAGCGGTTCATATAGGTCATGCTGTGTTGCACAATAGTGAAGGGCTCGAATGTGTGTTAACGACGGGGGAGAGTCGTAAGAATAGCGATAATCCTGACCACGATACACCAAACGCTCAAGACATTTTGAGTGCCTGGCAGGACTTTGAGTCGAGCTTTTTTGCTGGAGCATTATTGTGCCCGCGTACGCCCTTCAGACAACTACTTGAAAGTAGAGGATATGATGTGCGGGTTCACGAACAGTTAGGTATTTCGGCTTCGGTTGCGATGCGTAGAATGACCTCGGTGTCACCTTATCCACATTGGCACTATTTTGATGCGTACCAAGCTGGCAAACTAAAAGCGGTTTATCGTGGTAATGGTATCCCTTTGCCATGGGGAAATATGCGTAGTGTTGCCGATCCATGCCAACACTGGGCGGTATTTAGAAAGTTCCATGATGATAGCAACAGTGCCAGTGCCCAACTTTCCATTCTGAATGTTAACGGCAAGCCACGTTTATATTGTTGTGAATCAGTCAAGATTGTTGATGTTGCGAAGCGGCCAAGGGTGTTGTGTGCAGGATTGGATTTAAATCCTGCAATTAATGCACAAGGAATTGACGCTGATGCACTAATTGGAGAGCTACAGCAAGCGTGCATTAGCCATGGGGGAGCGAGTGTTGTGCCTTATCATATGAAAACGCAATTGCTTAGAGTCGCAAAAATTTTAAATATTCAATGGATAGAGCGTGGGCTTGAAGGTTCCGTAAGGGTGATTTGTACGAGGGGAAAGACCTGCCCACGGCAACCAAGTTGTTATACCAATTTGTCTTAATACTTGCTCAATTTGAGGGAACAAATCACACACTAGCCCGTTGAAATTTCTTATTTAAAACAAGTAAATAAAAAAGCTTTATCCTGCTGATATGGATGTTGATACGTTGGCATGAGGAGGATGCGGTAGCGGTATTTTCGACAATATTTACTCGCCTTTGAGCAAATCACTAAATTGAGCAAGTTACTTTTATGAAGGGCTTGTGGAATCAGTTTTTTAGATTTTTTGTTGACTTTTTGATAATAATAGTTGAAAGGTTGCGTGTTGCGTGCCATATTTTCTGAGCAGATTGTTTACATCTGCTTGATTTTTCTTTCAACAATCATCTAGGAGACGACTATGTTTATTTATACCAAACAGTGCCCTAGTGATCTGCATGAATGTTCGGTCAACTACCACTTGAGCGAGTGGTTCGACGAGTAACCCCACCTGAGTTTTAAGCTAGCCCCAAGTGATTTTTGATCGCTGGGGTCGACACCAGTCCGTTTTGACTTGCACTAATCCAGCAACCTATGTTGTTGCACCAGTTAAATAGCAAAGTAGCACAGCACAAAGCGTGATCGACTTGGTGATGGCAATAATCGAATGTAAAGGTTATTGCGGCGCAAAGTTTGTATTACCTACTGGCTACATGGAACGGATTGGATAAAGTAACTATCTAATTCAGGTTAATATTATGAATAAAAACAACATTCTATCTGTATCACTAGCCACCTTATTATTTGTCACCCATCAAAGCGCTGCGTGTTTAAGCAGTGAAACTGAATTCAACGACACTGAAAGTAACGCTAATAGCGGTGTATGCAGCAATAAAATGATTAGCGGTGAGTTATCAAGGGGCGATATCGATTGGTTTTCGTTTCAAGTAACAGAGCCCGGAGCAATTGATGTATCGCTTGATCATAGCTCTGGGGATGACTTTGACTGGTTTTTATATCAAGAAACTGGACCTGCGGTGGCAACCGCAGAAACAAGTCAGGTGCCGGAGCAAGGAAGCTATTATGCTGATACGGTGGGAACGTATTACCTCAAGCTAACGCGTTACAGTGGTGCTGGATGGTATGATCTAACCCTTGACTTTAGCCAAGAGCAAACACCGCCGCCAAGCTCAGAATGTAATTATGGTAGTCGCCCATCTAAGCCTGGTGCGTTGAAGGCATACATTGCTGGTAATACTAGCGATACTTGCAATGCTTTAATATCAGGAAACGGTGCGACATTATTGATGGGAGGAGGGACAGACGTTGATGACGCATTTAGTCAACGAGTAGCGCCTCATGTTGGTAATGGCGCAGATGTGGTGGTGCTGCGTACTTCAGGTACCGATGCCTACAACGAGTACTTATTGGCGCTCATGGCCGCTGATTCTGTTGAAACGTTAATTGTAGACTCGATAAATAAAGCCAATGACCCTTACGTTGAGTGGGTTATTCGAAGCGCAGAATTTGTCTGGTTTGCAGGGGGAGATCAATCTGATTATTTAAATCAATGGCAGGGAACCCTAGTGCAAAGTGCGGTGCAGCATGTGTTTGATAAAGGAGGCGTCGTTGGTGGCACTTCTGCAGGTATGGCGCTAATGGCGGATAGTATTTATGACCCTGATGGTGTGCTTGGCGCGATATCTAGTGAAGTGGTCACTGACTTTTGCCACGAAACACTGAACTTTAGCAGTCGATTTATCGCCATTCCGATGCTAGATAATGCACTAACAGACACGCATTTCGCTGAGCGCGACAGAATGGGGCGAGCGGCGGTATCTTTAGCACGTCATAGTGCAAATCACTTCAACATCGCCGCAAGTGAATCAGCCTCGATATTCATTAATAAGGATGGTGATGGAGTTGTTGACGGTAGCTCAGAAGTCTACATATTGCGAGAAACCGCTCAAACACAGAGAATAAACTTAGCGTGTGGGCAGCCTGTTGAATATCAAAACTTTTTGCGTACAAAGGTATTACCAGGAGAAACCTATAATGTCTTTAGCCACGCTCATACGGGCAATACTCTTGAGGTAACAATTGACGGAAACCTAACTAACTTCTATGTGCCAAATAATCCATATTAGGGGTAGCCACAAGCAGCTAAAAAACGGCTAAATAATAAAAACCCAACGACTTCAAGGCTGTTGGGTTTTTTTATTGTACAAAGCAATACTTAACTGTTGGTTAAGTAATCTATCACTACTTGATGGTGTTCTTTGGTTTTAAACTTATTGAAAACATGCTTAATCGTACCATCTTGCCCCACCAGAAAAGAAAGGCGATGAATACCATCGTACTCTTTACCCATGAATTTTTTTAGACCCCAGACGCCAAACTCATCGGCAACTGCATGATCTTCATCTGATAGTAAGTCGAAATTGAGTTCTTTTTTGTTTTCAAAGTTCTTTAGCTTTTTCACCGGATCTGGGCTGATCCCAACGGCAATTGTATTTAGCGCTTTGAGGTCTGCTTTGTGGTCACGCAGGTTTTCTGCCTGAACAGTGCAGCCTGGCGTTAACGCTTTAGGGTAAAAATAGACTAAAACCTGGTGCGATTTTAACAAAGCCTCGAGCTCAACGGTTTCGTCATTTTGATTTTGCAGTGAGAATAATGGTGCTTTATCACCAGCTTTTAAAGTATTCATATAATGTCCTTAGCGAATGCGTCTAAATATGTAGTCTACGTTTAAGGAATGAGAAAGATCTTCGAACTGTACTTTAAAGTTGTCAATATCTACGTCGACAGGGATATTAAATTCAAGTTCACAGCGCATATGAAGCTCGTCACCCTGTTCAAAGGTATCTGATTTTAGAGAACAAATATTCACGCCTTGGGTTGCAAAGTAGCGAGTCACTTTACTTAGTGTACCAGGGGTATCTAGCCCTTCATACTCCAAGGTGTAACCAGCACTGTACTCGCCTTGTCGATGGCTAGAAGTGCGTTTCATCATGGTTAATAGGCCAAGCTCCATTCCTTTGGCTGGCAAGGTATGTTCTACACGGCTAATAGATGCCATGTCTCCAGCAAGTAGCATGATAAAGGTAAATTCATTACCTAGGATGGCGATACGACTGTCAATTATATTGCAGTTGCAGTCACTAACTAGTTGTGTCAATTCGCCAACAATACCAGATCTATCTTCGCCTATTGCTGTTAAGACGAGCTGATGGTTTGCATGCATGGTCATTTTTAAACCTCTGATTTCACGTAATGCGCTCAAGGGAAGGGGCGGCTTAGTCTTCACAAGTTTGTTTTTGCAACAGATTGGTATTGATACTAAGCAGTGTCTGCAAAGCATATTACTCTATGTTAATGGAGCGATAGCACAGTAGAAATACCAATCAAGCGCAGTCGTTTAAGTCCAAGTGAGGGCCAAGCGCCATATTGTGCTTAACCTGCCCAGAGAACGAAAATCAAACAGTAACGATAAACGTGCCTTAAATAGTCAACGCGAAATACTAACATATTTGAGTTTTAGCGCTAGCTCGTTGTAATAAAAAATAGAATCACCAGGGCTGCGCATGGTTGCTTGTTTTTCTAATGTATGACAAGTAACATAAGGCAAATTTTTGGCTGTGGAATGTCTGCCACGATATGTGGATGATTTGATGTCATAGCATTAACAATTCAAAGATTGTCAAATTTAGGCAACTTTGTGTGAACCAATTCGGCAATCCTAAATCATAAATTTGATTCGAATAATAATAGGGTTTGCTAAGGAGTAAATGAGTGCAGTATTGGATCCCAAAATCACTGGTTCTTGGAATTGCCGTGAGTTTAAGCGGTTGTAGTATTTTCACAAATGATGCACATCATGAGAGAAACTATCGTGCAAATGCGCCTGTGAAAGCGCCTGAAGGGCTATCACAGCCGTATCGTGATCCGGAGTTTGCGATGCCTGTAGGGCAATATGAAGTTGCCCCAGAACCAGTAAGTTATCGCGCACCACAACAGATTTTGACGGTTGCACATGGAAGTTGGGTTGAGCAAGGTGAAGAAGCCGCGCGGATCTTTTTTGATAAAAATGACGGTATTGAAGACTTACCTGCCTTTATTTGGAGTTCCGTTGATGGTGTACTTGCCATGCATGGAGCAGGTTTAGAGGTTGATAATAAACCCGAAGGTTTTGTCACTACTACATGGTATTCGCTTATTCAGCCAAAAGACGGTTGGTTTTGGGAAGAAAGTGAAGAACCTGCAAAGCAAAGATTTAAGTTTACTGTTGAGCAAAAAGAGCACCAGCGTACTGCCTCTATTTCATCCGAACTGGTTGATTACCAAGGAAGCAAAGCGTTGACTCCACTATTAAAGCGCCATTTGGAGGTTAGAGCTCTCAATGAAGTCATCATTGAGTTCGACTATCAATACCGCTTGCTTCAGGTTGAAATGCGCAAACGTCAGGGAGTGCTTGCACTTGAACTTGGCTTTGACAAGAATGGCAATGCGGCACTCTTGACTGAAAAAGGACAGGAAGCTGTACTTGACCGTTTTTCTAATTTCCTAGAAAGAAGTAACTTTACGGTTGTACGTGTTGATAGAGAGGAGCAAGAAGTACTGGTTCGGTATGAAGCACCAGAAAACAGCGTGTGGGATTCAATCTGGGGCGATGAAGCGGTGGCACTACCAATAGAAGATGGTGATTACACGATTAATATCGCACAAGCGCAGGATACGCGAACGTCAATTACCTGGAAGGATAGTAAAGGTGATGTACTAGATGCAAATACAATGAATAATCTGCATCAAGCCTTGATCACTTTGCTTAGGCAAAAGGGTCTAACAATCTAATAAATATTATAATTTCAAAACGAAAAGAGCTTCGGCTCTTTTCTTTGTTTTTGTGGAAGTAAAAAATGACAGAGAGCACTGTGACAACACGCACCACCTTGCAAACGTGGTTTGCGTTTATTGTACCGTCATTGATTGGTATTTTTTTATTTATGACACCTGTAGCGGTAGGCGAGGCGATGACCATCCCTATTGCTGTGATGGCTAAATGGTTACAAGCGCAAGTGGCGCCGTTTATTCGAGACATGATTGTCGCTATTGTGTGTATTACAGGTATCATGAGTTTGATAATAAAACTCTTTAAACCCCAAGCGCTATTAAAAATAACCATAATAAAGCACTTGTTTGACGTTAGCTGGATTTGGTTGATCACCAGACTCGTCGGCATGGTGTTTATTGTGCTTACCTTCAATGGTGTTGGTCCAGAAGCGATTCACTCAGAGAATACCGGTGCGCTGGTGTTGAATGATCTACTACCCGTTTTGTTTTCCGTCTTTATCTTAGCTGGTTTATTACTGCCACTTTTGCTTAATTTTGGCTTGCTTGAAATGGTCGGCACACTCCTGACCAAAGTGATGCGTCCGCTATTTGGCGTGCCGGGTCGTAGTGCTGTAAACTGCGTGGCTTCTTGGCTTGGTGATGGTAGTGTGGGGATTTTGATGACCGCTCGTCAATATGAAGACAAGCACTACACACAGCGAGAAGCTGCGATTATTGGTACTACCTTCTCTGCGGTTTCAATTACTTTCTGTTTAGTTGTAATTGGCCAAGTAAAGCTAGAACATTTATTTGCGCCGTTTTACCTGACCGTTTGTGCAGCTGGCTTTGTAGCTGCGATTATCGTGCCGCGGTTACCGCCACTTAGGTTTAAAAAAGACATCTACGTTGATGGTAGTGATCATAACGAGGACTCAGAAGCCGTGCCAGAAGGAAAAGGATTACTCAGTCATTCCTTGAATGTAGCATTGACAAAAGCGAGAACTGCCCCCGGAATTAAAGGCACGGTAGAAGAAGGCGTACATAACGCCCTAGATATGGTGTTTGCAGTGTTGCCAGTAGTGATGGCGGTGGGTACGTTTGCGTTGATCATTGCTGAGCATACTCCAGTATTTCAATACTTAGGCACGCCATTTGTGCCTTATCTAGAGCTACTTAACGTGGCAGAAGCTGAAAAAGCGGCGCAAACTATCGTTGTTGGTTTTGCCGATATGTTTATTCCTTCCATTCTAGCTGCTGGGTCAATTGAAAGTGATACAACCAGATTTATCGTAGCTGCTATGAGTGTTACTCAGTTGATTTATATGTCGGAAGTTGGTGCGTTATTGTTAGGCAGTAAAATCCCAGTGAATTTATGGGAGTTGTTTGTGATCTTCATTCTCAGAACGCTGGTTACACTTCCTGTTATTGTGCTTATGGCCAAGTGGATGGTGGGGTAAACTAAGGCCGAGATACCTTATCTGAAGCGCTGATAAATCAAATACGAAAAAGGCTAGTGAGATCACTAGCCTTTTTAATGATTATAGTATGAATGAAAGCCTGTTTAGAAAGCTCGCATTGTACTACCTAATAGTTCAACGCGTGCAGCTTTAACTGCTGCTGTTTGGATCAGCTTATTTTGGATATCTTTCAATTCAGCTTTTTCGTTTCTTGGTTTGACAAGAGCAACATTATTCCCGAAATCTTTAATAACAATTAAGTCAAATGTCGAGGAGATATCATTGAGGTTGCCTTCATAATGTACCTTGATATTACCTGACACCACTTTGCTGTTACCCATATCATCAGACAAAACATCGCCTTTGTAATAGCCTTCAGAATCTGTTTTCGCAGACTCCACAAAAGCGATACCGTGTTGAACTTTTATTGTCTTATCTGGGTCAGCAATAGCCACCGGTATAATTGTAACGCCACTGTCTTTTTTGAAAACTGGAGTTACCCCCGTAGTACTAGCCGGCTTCAACGTATTTATATTTGAAACAGGTAGGTTTAATGGTTTAAGGTCTGTTTCAGCTATTGTTGCCATCGCATTAAGTGATATTGCTGCAGAAAGCAAAATAAGTTTATTTATATTCATGGTAGCTCCCCTTATTTACGACCAATAACTCTTAAACCCCAACCTTCTAGCTTCGATGGTTCTGAGTTAGCTAATACTACACTTGACAGTTTATTTCTATTTTTATAAACAGTAGTTGCAGGTTTATCTGTATCAATAGCCCTTAAAGTCCAAGTTCCTTTTGCTGTTTCGCCATAAAATGCATTGCTTAGGAAATGAACTGACGGTAAGTGAATATAGCCGTCTTGATAAGAGCCTTCCATTATTGCGGGCCTTAACTGCGCCTGTTTAGAAGAAAGAATAATTGCTTTAGTACCTGAAGGCGATGTTACTTCTAGTGCTAAGTCTGTTCCAGCAGAACTAACAGTGTCGCCTGGTACATCTGGGTTTTTGAAAAGTACCATTTGTGGATTTGAGATCGTAAACCTGAACTGCATTGATTCAATTGTCGCATCCTCATCTACAACGATACTATGCGTTACACCTTCAGCATTGTTATCTGGTATTGTAAGATCTAGGCTCGGTTCTGCTGGCATAACAAGTTCAGAGACACCATCTTCTACGGCTACTGCTTCGAGTATCTGGGCTCCCGCATCTTGCCATTCGGAAGTGACTTGTGTACCGAGATCATCAGAGTAATTTAGTGCCATTTTAACAGCAGCACCAGCATTCGCTAGGCCAAAGCCATAATAGTTATTGAAATTATACCCAGCTGCGTTAGTGGTCCATCCCAAGTGAGCTGTAAACTTTCCATTGCCAGTCTCTAATTCAACAGGTTGGTTTTCAGGATCATTTTTTACCGCAGTAGTTGCAAGAATATGGCGAATGTCTCGTGCTGTAAGTTCTGGATTAGCTTCCATCATTAACGCAATTACACCTGAGGTATTTGGTGCTGCTGAAGAAGTTCCCGACATGGAGTTAGTATAGTTACAGTTTGCATTCATGGGATGGCCTGGGTAGTCGAAATGCGCGTATCCAGACACGAAATCGTTAGAACCGTATGTATATAACCACTCCATTGCTACAAAGCTTGATGCACCTTCTAAACACCCCATCTCATCCGTTGTTATCATTGCAGGCGCACCGCGTCCATCTTCTCCAGCTGGGGCAGAGATAAAGATTGCACTTCCAGTGGTTGAATAACTCGCTTTCTTTCCGTTTGCAGCCAGTGCTGCAACGGTGATACCGTGAGGAGTTCGATTTTGTTGTGATACGTTTACATCGATACAACTCAAACCTGTCTCTGCTACATCTGTGCGTAAGCAATAGTCACCGTTTATGCGTCCATTGACAAAGTCATTACCCGCGGCATTTACACTCAACGCCCCTTTCCCATCTCGTAACTGTGTTGGTGCATATGAAAATAATGCGTCTTCAATCGGGTCTTCAGGTAAGAAAACAGGTGGGTTATAACCATAACTACGGTTAAATAACACATCTTCATGTTTCTGAATTCCACTGCCATCTAAACCGTGGATGATGGCGTCATGCGTTAACCCACCAAGTTGATAATCTAGGTAGTTAATGCTCACTAAACTTGAATTTGGAGCAACACCACGACCTCCCAGCCCGTTCCAACCCTCAGCTAGAATCAGTCCAGCTACAGCTGTACCATGGTAAATTTCGTCATTTGCTACATATTCGAGTTTGACGAAGTTTCCGTCATCATCCTTGACTTCCTTCCAATATCCAGCTGTTGTAGGGTCTGTTGGATCGGAAGCTTGTGGGTGAAGATTAATTGAGCGACCTGATAATACATTGTTCGCTAGATCTTCGTGTCTAATATCTACACCTCGGTCTACAACAACGGCGACAACGCCTTTACCTGTAACACCAAGTGAATATGCTTCAGTAACATTCAGATCAATGCCTGCAACTGTAGAACCCTCAAAACGATCACGTTCAGCTTTTTCTTCTGCCGCAATTTTTTCAGGCGTTGGCTCTCGACCGGCTCTGAATTTAGCTATTGCACTAACATAAGCATCGCTTTGTGAAAAGCTTTTTTGAGCGGTATTATTTAAGTGCCACTGTTGGTTAGCAAGAGGATCCGAAATTGATGCTGGGATTTCGATGCTACTACTTGCGGACTTGCCTTTTGATGTCACGGTATATTTGATGGTTGCTGCTTCACCTGTCATTGGTAAGTAGTCAAAAGCCTTAATCCCTTTTAGGGTTAAGATACCGTGGGAAAGAGTATATACATTATCCTGTGGTGTGATCTGAGTATCTCCGTCAAAGATTGCTATAGCCAGATTATCGCCATCAGCATCAGACGCTTTTATCTCCCCTGAGACTGTTTGCCACAGTTTAACATCTTGTAATTGTGTAACTCCCGCTTGAGGAGCTCGGTCTTTATTTTCTGGTTCACTGTTATTGTCGCTACCACCGCAAGCTGATAGTGCTAATACTATTGCTGCGGACAAAGCGGTATATTTGAACTTATTGTTATTCATATTATTTACCTTTGTACTATTTGCGGAACTAAATGTACTGAAGTAAAAATCTTTGAGCAAATGACTTGTTATTGCGTACAGTGCAATTTCAGGAAGGGTGGTTTAAAAAAATAATATATTTCAAATAGTTACCTATTATGAAAACAATTGTAAATAGAGGTCTGTTTTGGTTGAAAGTTGACCTGTTTGTAGCGAGTATCTTTCATACTCTTATTTGTGTAGTAAAGTATTAACTTTGAATTAAGCTCTAGCTTAAACTTGCTTGATATGAATTCTTATTTGATATTTTGCAGTTAATCTAACGTAGATTTTTCTCTCAGACGAGGCTAAAAGTGCAAAGATGCTAAATCGTGATGTTTCCTAATTGTTATGAAAGTTTTTTCAGGTTTTAAGTTTATCAAACATTTTAATTATTCTAATTACTGAAATACTGTGCTCAAACCTTCAACGCGAGATCACATCTACTTAATACGAGCCTAGGGCGCTCATCAAATGAACCCCCAAGGTCATAAAGTATAAATGACACAAAGTGTCGAGTTACAAGCGGTCAATATCTTTTTTCACCTGATATCCTTCGTCAGTCACTATTTGCTCAAGTGTTGCCACTCTGGATTTTAACGCGTTGATTTCGGTTTGCAGCTGCTCTCGTTCCTTTTGGCTATGAGAGTCCATTTTTTTGAACTCTAGTCGTCGCTTGTAGATTTCACTCAGTATGCCTCCGCCAACGCAAATTAGTACGATTAAAAAAACCATTGTAGTGCCCGACATGATAATGCTACTCCTTATTCTTGGTTAATAAGCCATATCCTCAGCCGTTTTTAGGCTAAAAAAATGGCATTATGATTTGTCATCATAATGCCATTAATTCGTCTATAAAGTGAACTGACAATTGTCAGCTAGCACTCAATGATATTCACCGCAAGTCCACCGCGAGCGGTTTCTTTGTATTTGGTCTTCATATCATTACCTGTGTCCAACATCGTTTTGATCACTTTATCAAGAGATACTTTTTGATCGCCAGTGCCGCGTAAAGCAAGGCGCGAAGCGTTAATCGCTTTGATTGATCCCATCGCATTGCGCTCAATACATGGGACTTGTACTAAGCCACCAACAGGGTCGCAAGTAAGCCCTAGATTATGCTCCATACCGATTTCGGCAGCATTTTCTACATGGACCACATTACCACCCATAATTTCAGTAAGTGCGCCAGCAGCCATAGAGCAAGCTACGCCAACTTCACCTTGGCAACCAACTTCTGCGCCTGAAATAGAAGCATTCTTCTTATACAGGATACCGATTGCTGCGGCCGTTAGGAGATAACGAGTGGCAATTTCCATATCGACTTCTTTGATAAAGGTATGATAATACATCAAAACAGCGGGAAGAATGCCAGCAGCACCGTTGGTTGGTGCAGTAACCACACGACCACCGGCTGCGTTCTCTTCATTTACCGCAAGGGCAAACAAATCGACCCAGTCCATTGCCCGTAATGGATCTTGATGTGTTTCTACACTGAGCTTTAGGTAAAGACTAGGCGCTCTGCGACGTACTTTTAGTCCGCCGGGTAAAATACCTTCGGTCCTCATGCCGCGCTCAATGCAAGCTTTCATCACTTGCCAGATGTGGAAGAGTTCTTCTTTTATCTCACTTTCTTTTCGCAGCGTCTTCTCATTTGCCATCATCAAAGATGACACACTGAGCCCAGATTCTTTACACATTTCCAACAGCTCAGCAGCTGAGTTAAATGGATAAGGAGCTGGGTTTTCTGTTCGGATATCCAGCGCAGCTTGTTTTTCCGCTTCAAAATCTTGGTCGGTAACAATAAAGCCACCACCAATTGAATAATATATCTGGCTATGTACCAGTTCATCACCGTTAAACGCTTTAATTTCCATCGCATTTGAGTGCTTAGGTAAGGTTTTTCGGCGGTGAAAAACAATAGCCCCTTGTTTTGGGAACTTTACCTTGTATTGTTTATCGAGATAGATAACTTGCTCATTTTCAATAGTTTCAAGTATTTCTGGAACCAAGTCAGCATCAATAGTTTCTGGATCATAGCCTGCAAGACCCAGGATCACAGCTTTACCTGAACCATGTCCTATTCCAGTTTGACCCAAGGAGCCATACAGCTCTACTTTCACCGAAGTGATATCATCAATGATGCCTTGTGCTAATAGGTCTTGTACAAATAACCTAGAGGCACGCATTGGCCCTACTGTATGAGAGGAGGAAGGCCCAATACCGATACTGAACATATCGAATGCACTGATCATAAATTTTACTCACATTGCCTTTAAAACGGACGTCATCATAACGTGTCTGCTCAGGGAAGTAACCCATAATCGGCAAAACAGCGGGGTGTATTTACTGCAAGTAAGCTAGAAAACTAAAGATGATGCGAGCTAGATGGAAAAATAACTAAAGGTCTTACCAGTTAGGCCTCATAACAGTTCGGTAAACTGTTTGACGATTTTAGCGGTAGCGCCCCAGAGTAGCCCGTGAGGCGTCATAAAACCTTCAAGAGAAATTGGCTTTCCTTGGTGAGTAAAGTGGAATGTTTGCCAGTTTTCTCTATCATTGAGTTGTCGTAGCGGTATGATAAATGTGTGCTGCACCTCATCGCTTTGTTCCTCCCATTTGGCATTTGCTTGTACAGAAGCCACCACAGGGGTGATTTGATAGCCAGAAAGCGTTTGGAAACAAGGTAAAGTGCCAAGTACTTCGGACATGGCGACCGATAAGCCGATTTCTTCTTCGGTCTCTCTCAGCGCAGTGTTAATAATACTGGTATCTTGTTGTTCTACCTTGCCCCCAGGAAAACAGATTTGACTTGGGTGACTGGGCAACACACTACTGCGTTTGCAAAACAAAAGATGTGCATGATTTTGAATATTAACAATAGGGAGCAAGACTGCACTTTGTTTTAATCTAGTCAGTCTTTGTGTTGTTGGCGCGGTAACGGGCGCCAACAGAAATTTTGAGATAACCTGATCAGTCTTCATTCAATATAGGTAAGATCTTATTTACTTTGTGATAAGTCTCTTCAAACTCTAGTTGTACCTGAGAGTCTTTTACTATACCACCGCCAGCCCAGCAATGTATCTTATTTTCATGACATACTAGGGTTCTGATAGTTATTGAGGTGTCCATGTTGCCACATGCACTGAGGTAGCCAATTGAGCCGCAATATACGCTGCGCCTATGGGGCTCTAGTTCTTCTATGATTTCCATTGCACGGATTTTTGGTGCACCGGTAATAGAGCCTCCTGGAAATGCCGCTTCAAGTTGGTCAACTGCACAGTGTCCTTCAGCTAACTGAGATGTGACTGTACTCACTAGGTGGTGGACGGCCGGAAAACTTTCAATATCAAATAAAGAAGGGACAGTGACCGAACCTGATTTTGCAACTTTTCCTAAATCATTACGCAGCAAATCGACAATCATCACATTCTCAGCTCTGTCTTTACTGCTGTTGCGCAGTGTTTCGGCTTGCTCAAGATCCGCCTTTGCATCGATGAGTCTAGGCAATGTGCCTTTAATCGGCTTGGTTTCAACAATGCCATCTTTTACTTGAATAAAACGTTCTGGAGATACCGAGACGACTGCACTTTCCCCTAGGTGACAAAATGCCGAGAATGGCGCGCTATTGTTATTTCTCAACTTTTTATACGCTTGCCATGGTGACCCGGTATAAGTGGCACTAAATCGTTGTGCCAAGTTAATTTGGTAGCAATCTCCACTGAGCAAATATGATTGGATTTGGTTAAATTTCTCTTCATACTGCGGCTGAGACATATTTGATTGCCACTTGGAGGTAAGCGCAAAGGTTTCGAATTTTGGCGCTTGCTTTATCAGGTTTAGATAATCTGCGCACCTATCTACCTTTGGTTGCGATACATAAAACCAAGTATCGACCTTCTTATCATAGATTAGGGCATCAGGGTACAAACCAACATGGGCATCGGGAAGTGTAATGTCTTGTGCTGCGATACTTGGCATTGTTTCTATATAACGACCCAAGTCATAGCCAAAATAGCCCAGCCAGCCGCCACTAAAGGGCAATTCGTTAGGTGCTTGAGCGGCACTCATTTTTGCAAGCTGAGTTTTCATTACCGTGAAAATTGACTGCTCTACAGGTTGATTATCCAAATAGACTTTGCCGCCTTTGGCCTCAAGTGTATGAGTAGGGTGGATAGCGATAAGACTGTAGCGACTATTTACATGCGCTGAATCACAAGAGTCTAGTAGTATTGCCTGTATTTCGTTGGCAAAGTATTCAAATAATTCAATTGCATTGTACTGAATGTCTAATTTTATACAGTTTATTCGCTCATTTATCATTTACTTGACCTGCAAAGCTAGCCCCAAACGGGCGGGGAGGTTATCATAGTTGCCTGCTATTCCATAGTTTAAGGTATTGAAATTGACTTTCTGGCGCAGAATAATACCAATTTGCTTAATGAAGTGAGCTATTTTGAGGCAAGATAACCTTGTCGATAACCAGACAAAAATTTTGCTATTGAGTTGTTCCATATTAAAAAACTCTTAATGCAGTTGGCGTCTGATTTGCTCTCTCAACTTGAGCAAGTATTAAAACAAAATGGTATAACACCCATTGTCAGCGTAAAATTTCAATATCGAATCATACCGTCGAAATTTGAGGAACCGTCATGAGTACAATCCGTCAGCAAGACTTTATTGATAGCATTGAAGATGCGCTTCAATATATCTCATTTTATCATCCACTTGATTTTGTCCAAGCGTTAGAAAAAGCCTACGAAAAAGAACAAAGTAAGGCTGCAAAAGATGCGATTGCACAAATCCTTATCAACTCTCGTATGTCAGCAGAAGGCAAACGTCCTTTGTGTCAAGATACGGGGATCGTTACTTGTTTTGTTAAAGTAGGTATGGACGTGAAGTGGGATAAAACTGACTTAACCGTTCAACAGATGGTAGATGAAGGCACTCGCCGTGCTTACACTAACCCAGATAATCCACTTCGAGCATCCATTGTTGCTGATCCTGCTGGCAGTCGTAAAAATACTAAAGACAACACGCCTTCAGTAGTACATATTGATATGGTTCCAGGTGCGGAAGTTGAAGTGATGATTGCCGCAAAGGGTGGTGGTTCAGAGAACAAAACTAAGATGGTGATGTTAAACCCATCTGATGACGTCGCTGAGTGGGTAGAAAAAACTCTACCAACAATGGGAGCTGGCTGGTGTCCTCCTGGTATGCTAGGTATAGGTATCGGTGGTACTGCGGAAAAAGCTGCGGTACTTGCGAAAGAGTCATTAATGGATCCGGTCGACATTCATGAATTAATGGAGCGTGGTGCCCAAACAGCTGAAGAAAAGCTACGCTTAGAAATTTTTGAACGCGCAAATAAACTAGGTATTGGCGCACAAGGCCTTGGTGGTTTAACAACGGTTGTTGATGTCAAAATCAAAACGGCGCCAACTCATGCAGCTTCTAAACCGGTTGTTATGATCCCTAACTGTGCAGCCACTCGTCATGTACATTTTACCCTTGATGGCTCAGGCCCTGCTGATCTAACAGCACCAAAACTTGAAGACTGGCCAGAGGTTACTTGGGAAGTGGGCGAAGACACGCGCCGTGTGGATCTAGACACGTTGACTAAAGATGACATCCAAGAATGGAAAATGGGTGAAACAGTACTTCTGTCAGGAAAAATATTAACCGGCCGTGATGCCGCGCATAAGCGCTTACAAGAAATGATTAATTCGGGTGAAGGCTTGCCAGAAGGGGTTGATTTTACCAACAAGTTTATCTATTACGTTGGCCCAGTAGACGCTGTAGGTGATGAAGTTGTCGGTCCGGCTGGTCCTACCACATCAACACGTATGGATAAGTTTACTGACTTAATGCTAGAGAAGACGGGCTTAATCGGCATGATCGGTAAAGCTGAGCGCGGTCCTGCAACAGTAGAATCAATCAAGCAAAATAAATCGGTATATCTAATGGCTGTGGGCGGCGCTGCATACTTAGTTGCAAAAGCTATTAAAAAGTCCCGCGTAGTCGCATTTGAAGACCTAGGTATGGAAGCTATCTACGAATTTGAAGTAGAAGACATGCCAGTAACCGTTGCTGTTGATAGCAAGGGTGAAAATGCACATACCCAAGGTCCTGCTATTTGGAAAGCTAAAATTGAAGAATTAGATAGCAAACTGAGTTAATCGCTCTTGTAGAGATACTTAGTTATGAAAAGAGGAGGCGAGTGCCTCCTCTTCTCGTATGGAATTCTTTACATTTGTATTTTACCTTCCGTTTACGTAAACAGTAACTTCAGAAAACCTAAATAACTTAGATTGAATTAGACTTTACTTGTTAATTATTGAATCATTTTTTCTTTTTCGTCTTTAACTTTGAATTATATATTTGTATTTGTGTGGAATTGGGTTTATATCATCTCAATTTGTGGCATGGTAATAGAGTTAGTGATAGAGTCTAGCCAATTTCAGCGCTAGTTGCCCTTGCTGTGATACTTCACCAACGTCATATCAAGGTGCATGCCCGAGTGGGATAGATAATTTTTGGAGAAAAAGAAAGTGGCTGTATTTAACCAAGTTGAATTTGATAACCATGAACAAGTCGTCTTTTGTTCAGATGAAGCGTCTGGCTTGAAAGCGATTATTGCCGTTCACAACACCAAATTGGGCCCTGCGGTAGGTGGCTGTCGTCTATGGAACTATGCGTCTGACGAAGATGCCGTGTACGACGTGTTACGTTTATCCAAAGGGATGACATATAAAAATGCTGTTGCACGTCTACCTTTTGGCGGTGGTAAATCAGTCATCATCGGTGACGCAAAAACAATTAAATCAGAAGCGCTATTTAGAGCTTTTGGTAAGCATTTAGACCGTCTAGGTGGTAGCTATTATTCTGCTGAAGATGTGAATATCACCACAGGTGATGTGATGGTAATGCACAAAGAAACCAATTACGTGATGGGCCTTGAAGGTAAAAGTGGTAATCCATCTCCATTCACGGCACTAGGTACTTTCTTAGGGATCAAAGCAGCATACCAACATAAACATGGTCATGAAGATTTAGCCGGTATTAAAGTGGCTGTGCAAGGTCTAGGTGCAGTAGCATACACGCTGTGTAAATACCTTCATGAAGCTGGCGCAGAACTATTTGTCACCGATATTAACGAAGAGTCGGTTCAACGCGTTGTGAATGACTTTAATGCGACAGCGGTAGGCATTGATGAGATCTATGACTTAGACGTTGATGTATATGCACCATGTGCGTTAGGTGCAACAATCAATGACGATACTATTCCACGCCTAAAAGCAACCATCATTGCTGGTTGCGCGAACAACCAACTTGCTGAATCTCGTCATGGCGAAATTATTCGTGAAAAAGGCGTGTTGTACGCACCGGATTACGTGATCAACGCTGGTGGTATTATCAACGTATATTACGAGACTAAACCTGAAGGTTATGACGAAGCCGCAGCAACTAAACACGTTGAGGGTATTTACGATACACTTAGCGAAATCTTCAAGCGCTCTGAAGAAGAACAAACTTCTACGCATATTATTGCTGACAAATTAGCGCAAGAGATTATTGAAAACGGTCTATAATAGACAAGCCGTTTAATAACTAGAGAGGGGCGGTGGCCCCTTTTTTGTATGAAAAAGAAAATTTCCTTAGATAATTGGCCGCGCCAAGAACACTATTCCTTTTTTAAAGACTTTGAACAACCTTATTTTACCGTGACGGTAAGCCTGCAAATGGAGCGCGTTTATGAAATGAGCAAGCGCAGTGCCGTTCCTTTCTCTTTAAGTTGCCTCTACGCCTTGCAGCTTGCGTTAAACAGTTATGCCCCAATTCGCTATCGTCTCGAGTCCAATGAGGTCGTCGAGTATAAAGAAGTAGAAATCAGTAGTGTGTTTTTACGTGAGGACGATACTTTTAGGTTTGTTAGACTAGCCCCTGAGAAGGAGTTTAGCCGTTTTATCAGCGTTAACCTTCACGGAAAAGCTGAGCAATTAAATGGGCCGCTGATAAGCGAACAGTTTTTATCGGAAAGCACATTGCCAAATTGTGTCCATGTTTCTATTCTTCCTTGGTTATCATTTTCAAGTTTTGGCCATGCTCGGCATAGCAAGGATGATTTTGGGATCCCTAAATTTGTTTTCGGAAAATACAATAAAGCAGACGGAACTATGCCGTTTTGTATCGAAGTCCATCATGCATTAATGGACGGTCTACACGTCGCTGAATTCGTTCGAGTTTTACAAGAAAAAATAGATCAAGAGATTTGGGATAAATAAACAAATTTTGCGTTAATCGGCGGAAGATGGAATAATTTGCGTAAAGTGCAACACTAAAATCTATCTATCTTCCTGTTTTTTGTATGTATTCATCATTTTTATATAGAATATCTATTCAGGTTATTGGAATAAATTTGATGTGACATATTGTAAATGGCGTATGCAAAAGGTTGGTTTTACGGGAGTTGTGTATCTTTTGCTGTGTTTTTGATGTTAATTTTTTGTTTTGTATATAATTATTACTTATTTATTGACAAAAAATGTTTTCACGGTGAAGTTGACACATCGTGTTGCATTTAGCATTATTGGACGGTTGATATCTGTCAAATGATGTCAGGGTTGCTCTTAGTGATGCTAAGAGCGCGAAAATTATAAAAGTAACATTACTTAATTGGTTGGGAACTATGTCTGTTAAAATCAGAAAGAGCCTTGTAGCTACGGCGCTTTTAGGCGCGACAGCTTTTGCAAGCAGCAATGTGATTGCAGATCCTTTGAATGACATACAAAAAGTAGGTCAACAAACTCAAACGGCTGCTAAAAAGTCTCAAGATAAGATTGACAATCTGTATGGTCAGTCTCTAGAAATGATCGCGGAATACCGCGCGCTTATCGACGAAACAGAACTGCTAAAAGTGTACAACGATCACGTTGCACGTCTAGTAGCAGACCAGAATGCTGGTATCGAGTCTCTTGAGCGTCAAATTGGTACTATTGATAAGACAAAACAGGACGTTGTGCCTTTGATGTATCGCATGATCGATACGCTTGAGCAATTCATCAAAGCGGACGTTCCGTTTAATCAAGAAACGCGTCTTGCTCGTGTGGAGAAACTTCGTAGCATCATGACTAACGCATCTGTGACTACTTCTGAGAAGTTCCGTCAAGTGCTTGAAGCTTACACAATTGAAACTGACTACAGTACAACTATGGTTGCAAGCCAAGGTTCTCTTGAACAAAATGGCAAAAATATCAATGTTGACTTCGCACGTCTTGGCCGTATTGCATACGTTGCTCAGTCGTTCGACCAAAAACACGCTTGGGTTTGGAACAACGACTCTAAGCAGTGGGATCAACTGGGTGAAGAATATCTTAAGCCAGTTAAGAGCATGATCCGTATTGCACGTAAGCAAGCGGCTCCTGAACTTGTAAACCTACCTATCTTTGGCGCGGAGTAATAAATGATGAAGAAACTATTTAAAGGTTTTGCAGTTGCTGCAGCGTTAACAGTTTCTGCTGGTGCCGCGCTAAATGCACACGCAAATACTGAAGCCTTAGACAAAATCCTAGAGCAGGTTAAACAAAACCGTATCTCTGAAGGAAAAATCAACAAGCAACGTGAGCAAGAGTTTTTAAACGACCGTGCTGACAAACAAGCATTACTGAACAAAGCAAAGCGTGATCTTGCTGCTGAAAAAGCTCGTGGCGAGCGTTTAAATGAGCAATTCAAGCAAAACGAAGTTACTCTTGCTGAGAAAGAAGTTGAGCTTGAAAACGCGAAAGGCACACTAGGTGAGATGTTCGGTGTTGTTCGTCGTTCAGCGGCTGATGCTATCGGTTCAATCGAAGCTTCACTAGTAAGTGCTGAAAAACCAGGACGCGCTGAAGTGCTTCGTTCACTAGCAGAAGCAAAAGAGCTTCCAACTACTCGTGAACTAGAAGACCTTTGGATTGCTTTCCAAACTGAAATGACTGAGTCAGCAAAAGTTTCTAAGTTCGAAGCTGAAGTTGCAGAGTTAAATGGTGACGTTAACGTTAAAGAAGTAACTCGTGTTGGTAATTTCAACCTTGTAACTAAAGACGGCTACGTTATTTATGATGCAGAGAACAAGCAAATCGTTCCACTTGGTAAGCAACCAAGCGGTGAGCTGGCTGGTGTTGATCGTCTAATCGGTGCATCTGCTAACCAATACGTTAAGTTTGCAGTTGACCCAACTCGTGGTTCACTACTACAACTTAATACACAGCGTGCAACAATTGAAGAACGTTGGCACCAAGGTGATACGGTAGGTTACATCATTACTGCACTACTAATTCTAGGTGCACTAATTGCCGTTATCCGTATGCTTGACCTGTTCATTGTTAGCGGCAAAATGAAAGCACAAATCAAAAATGCTAACAACCCTAACACAAACAACCCACTTGGTCGTATCTTGAAAGTTTACCACGATAACAAAGATCAAGACGTTGAGAACCTAGAGCTTAAACTTGATGAAGCTATCCTACGTGAAACGCCACGTATTGAGATGGGTGTAAACATCATCAAGATCCTAGCGGCAATCGCGCCACTACTAGGTCTACTAGGTACAGTTGTTGGTATGATCATGACGTTCGAATCAATCACACTTTACGGTACTGGTGATCCGAAGATCATGGCTGGTAACATCTCTCTAGCGCTAGTAACTACAGCACTAGGTCTAATTGCAGCACTACCTCTAATTCTACTTCACGCTGTTGTTGCTGGTCGTAGTAAAGCGGTTCTACATATCCTAGATGAGCAAAGCGCAGGTATTGTTGCTGCTCACGCGGAGAAGGAGAAAGCCTAATGTTAGTCCTGATGGAGGTATGGGAATCTATCAGGGATTTTGTTGCTACAGGCGGCGATGTATTATACGTGGTCGCAATAGCACTCTTTCTAATGTGGGTTTTAATGATTGAGCGCTATTGGTTCCTACTAGGTGAGTTTCCTAAGTTACAAAAGGAAATCGTCGCTAGGTGGGACGCCCGCCAAGATACTACGTCTTGGTACGCACACAGAATCCGCGATGCATGGATTTCTGAAGCGTCTGAAAAATTAGATGAGCGTATGTTGATTATCAAAACATTGGTTGCGATGTGTCCACTAATCGGTCTTTTAGGTACAGTGACAGGTATGATCACAGTATTTGAAACGATGGCTACTCAAGGTACGGGTAACGCACGATTAATGGCTTCAGGCATTTCAATGGCTACGATACCAACAATGGCTGGAATGGTTGCGGCACTATCAGGTGTTTTCTTTAGCACGCGTCTAGAAGCACGTGCGAAAATGGCTAAAGAGAAGCTAGTTGATAGCTTGCCTCATCACTAGAGAGAGATTGAACTATGGCACGTAAACAACGTTTTCGTGAAGAGGAAGATGCAGCAGTAGATATGACACCGATGCTAGACATCGTATTCATCATGCTTATCTTCTTCATCGTTACCACTTCTTTTGTTAAAGAAGCTGGTATTGAGGTTAACAAGCCAAAAGCGGCACAAGCACAAAAGACTAAGAATGCGAACATCTTCATCGCAATCCGTGAAAACGGTGAGATTTGGATGGATAAGCGTCAGGTAGATGTTGAGCGTGTAAGTGCAAACCTTGAAAGTCTAATGGCTGAGCAGCCTACTGACGTGGTAATTATTCAAGCCGACAAAGGTGCGAAACACGGTGTAGTTGTGAAGGTTATGGACCAAATCAAAGCGACTGGCGACAACCTGAAGATTTCAATAGCTGGAGATCAGTAATGATTCGACTTCTGTTTTCACTTCTAGCAGGTGGGGCAGTAACTCTCGGCTTGTTCTTTTTTATGTCATATCTGATCTCCGGAGGAGCAGATAGGGCGGATGTTCAAAAAGAACAAATCGTAGTCGAGATTATGTCGAATCCACCTGAATCTAAGGTGCAGCAGCGGAAGCGTGTCCCGCCTCCGCCGCCGCCACCGCCAAAGCAGCCGCCAAAGCCGCAGCCACCTCAGCCAGACACGGCTGATCCAACTGCTGGTAATATCGGCTTTAACATGCCTAGCATTGACCTAGGTGGTACAGCAGGTGGTTTATCTGGACCAGGTGAGTTCGGTCGTGATGGTGATGCAACACCTATCGTTCGAATCGAACCTAAGTATCCACCACAAGCTGCTCGTGACGGCAAAGAGGGTTGGGTACGTCTATCTTTCACTATCAATGAACTAGGCGGTGTTGAAGACATCGAAGTTATTGAAGCGGAACCTAGACGAATCTTCGACCGTGAAGCTAAGCGTGCACTTCGTAAGTGGAAGTATCGTCCTAAGGTTGTTGATGGTAAACCTCAGAAACAGCCGGGCATCACTGTTCAGCTAGACTTTACGTTGAACCAAGGTAATTAAGGGGGCAGGATATGAAAAGTTTACCTAAATTTACAGCTCTTGCTCTTCTAATTGCTTTGACTGGCGGCATGTACTCAACTTCAGCTGCGGCTGCGCCGAACTATGAAGAAATAGAAAAGCGCAAAGCAGCAAAAACGAAGATTATGGGTGAGCGAGTAGGTAAGAAAGTTGCCAAAGCGTTCGATCTTTATAACGAAGAGAAAGTAGACGAAGCGATAGCGATGCTTCGCGAGCTAGACCCTTCTGATGAGTTCGATAAAGCAACGGTTAACCGTTACCTAGGCCAGCTCTATGCTCAGAAAGAGAACTATGCTGAAGCGATTAAGTATACTCGCCAAGCGATTGCACCTGATGCGCTAAACTTCAAAGACCAAGGTGACTTGATGAAGTTGTTAGGCGATCTCCTTTTAGGTACTGAAAAGTACGCGGAAGGGATCAAAGCTTACAAAGCGTGGATGGACTTTACTGGTGAGAATGACCCTGCCGTATACGGCCGTATCGCACAGGGTTATTACGAGCTTAAGCAGTACGCTAATGTAATTGAGCCAGCTGATAAAGCAATTGCAGCATCTGAAGAGCCTAACAAGCAATACTACTTGATGAAGATTGGTGCTTACTTTGACCTGAAACAGTTTAAGAAGGCTGTTGAAGTGGGTGAAGTAATGGTAAAAATCTTCCCTGAAGATCCTCAGTCTTGGACTCGCTTAGGTAGTTTTTATCTTCAAACCGAAGAATACAGCAAAGGTTTGACGATAATGAAAGTTGCATATGACAAAGGTTATTTTGAAAAAGAGAATCACTACAAGATTTTAGGTAGTTTATATTCTCTTGTTGAGATACCTTGGAATGCTGCTATTACGTACGAAAAAGCGATCAAAGATGGCAAAGTCGAGCGTACTAAAGCAAACGTCAATGCAGTAGCTAGCTATTTCCACCAAGCAAAGCATCTTGACGAAGCAGCTAAATACTATGAAGAAGCTGCAAAGTTTGATGATGATGCAGAGCTATACGCTAAAGTTGGTAGTTTGTTAAGACAAAGACAACGTTTTAGCGAAGCGGTAGTTAGACTGAACAAGGCCCTTGAACTTGGAACCAAGAAAAAGGGTGATGTTTACGTAGACTTAGCAGAAAGCTACTATTATCAAGATAAGTTTAAGCAAGCTTATACAGCTATTTTGAAAGCGCAGGACGATCCTCGCACTCGAAAATATGCTAAAAGCTGGGCAAACCTTATTAAAGATAAAGCACAGCGCAGAGGCGTAAGCCTCTAATTAAAAAGCCCCGAAAGGGGCTTTTTTGATTTTAAAATTTGAAGTGAAACGATGAAAAAGTATTTACTTGTCCTCCTAGCCCTCACCATTTTTTTCTCTTTAACCGGTTGTAGCGAACAAACTAATCCTAAGACTGACAAAGAGCTTCGTGTTGCACTGCGTTCGTTAAACAGTGCTTTTATTAATACGCATAGCGACGATATCAATACACTTCCTTTCACTGAAGGGTACTTGCAGCTTAGACATGCCATACTGGCCACAAGTCTAGACACGACAAATGTAATGGCGCATAAAGAGCTGGACTATTTACGTATTCAAGAGCGCTATCCTGAGCGCTATTTGCCATGGCCTGCGTATATTTCTGTTATTGAGAACGTCAGGGGAGCCGTGAGTGACGAGGCACTTAACCAATGGTTGGGATTTGTGCAGACTAAGCTAATTGAAGCGGACGAAAGCAATATCCGTTTGAACCGATTTGAGCATAAAGCACTGCTAGAGCAGCTGGGATCAGTGAGTGGCGATTTCCCTGCTGGTCAGGCTTTACAGCGCTACTTAAACGAGTACAAACCCAGATCTATGTTAGGGTTACATCAACTACCAAACGGTAAAGAATGGTATCAATCTAAATTGAACTTTTATGGGTCTATACAAGCTTCACCAACCAAAGTGTTGGCCAGTCTCAGCAAGCTGCGGGCTGAAACCCAAGCCTTGAGTGAAGTAACAATCTCGGCAGACACTAAACAACCTTATATTTTGGCCTTGTTGCCAGCCAGCTGCCCAAAAGTCGCTGGGCTAAACTGGCGTGATGGTTTCATTAATGTACCTACATCTGTTACAAAATGTAAAGATGCGGTTGAGCAACATAAAGCGCTAATCTTAACGCTGATGGAAGTGGATGTGGGACTTCATTATCAGGGGTGGTCACAAAAGCAAGCATTTGTTGCGCTCAACTCAAGACTAGCGCTGAATGAACAACAAGCACAACAATTGATTGCCAATATTGTCTATTTTCCAGCAACTATTTTTGCTGCATATCCGCACTTTTCACAGCCTTAGTTTTGCAGCTAAGGCAGCGCTGGGTTGCAGGGTCTTGCTCTAGCAACTCCGGTTCTATGGTTTGTTCGCAATCACAGCAATACCCAAACTGACCTATTTCCATTTGGCAAAGTGCAGCTTCTACTTTCATCAACCTATCGTATAGCGGAAATTGCTCCGGATTGATCTTTTCCATCACAATGTCTAGCCACTTATTAGGTGGATTAAGCTCTAGAGTATTAGCGAGGTTATGAGTGAACTCATTGGGAGAAGATTTAAGCTCTCCTAAAAAGTCGTTTCTTAATGCAGCGAGCTCAGTTTGTAAGCTTTGCTCATAGTTATGTGTATTTTCATTCATGGGCGCTCTCCTATCCGACGCCCCATTATCATTTCAGTAAAATTTTGCTGTTATGATTTGAATCAAGGTCAGGGGATATTGCGTACTTCTCCAACACCTTGATGACGTCACCTTTACTTTTAAGCGTTTTAATTTCATCGAATAGGACGTGGGCCCCAGCATATTGACGCTTCAGGTAGCTGAGCCATTGTTTGGTTCTGGCGGAAAAGTACTTTTCACTCATGTTTTCATCTTGGTGCATGGAAGAGTGCAAAATATGATGGACCACATTTTCCCAGTTAAGTGGCGTATAAGGTGTGTCAGTGACATGGGCTTTGATTTTTGCTGCAAGGTCTGGAGTCGCCAGTGCACCACGACCAAGCATTAGATCTTGGCACTGACTTTGTTCTTGGCATCGCATGGCATCTTTCACTTGCCAAATTTCACCATTGGCAACCACGGGAATACTGAGTCTTGAAAGCAATGGAGGAATTTTTTCCCAGTAAGCAGGGGGCTTATACCCATCTCGTTTTGTTCTTGCGTGAATGGCGAGGCTTGACGCTCCAGCTTGCTCTACAGCATCTACAATTTCCGTGCTATTCGCATCATCATCAAACCCCAGACGAATTTTCGCGCTGACCTCGTGCTCAGCGGGAACCGCTTCTCTCACAGCTTTAATTATTTGGTATATTTGTTCTGGCTCTTTCAATAGAACTGCACCACCTCGGCTTTTGTTCACTGTTTTAGCGGGGCAACCAAAGTTAAGGTCTACTCCATGGGAGCCGAGTTTTACTGCTTTTCTTGCATTCGCAGCGAGTGCATGGGGAACTTGGCCGAGCAACTGGATCCTCACGGGTGTCCCGGCTCTGGTAAATCCACCGTTTAAAAGCTCAGGACAGTAGCGAGTAAATACTCTGCGCGGGAAAGTTAAGTCAACAACACGAATGAACTCTGTAACGCAAAGGTCAAAGCCACCAAGGTCTGTGAGTAATTCTCGCATTTTAAAATCAACGACACCTTCCATCGGTGCTAGAACAAGCTTCATGTGGTTACCTTAAACAGAACAAAAAATCGCAGTAAAAAAGTGCGCCATTTTAGCGAATCATAATGTGTAAGTCATCTTAACTTAACGCTCTTGAACTGTTCATTTTAAGTAGTGTGGATGAGCTGTACAGTTCGGCGTACTTAGGTTAGAAAAAAGTGAATTGATGAACTATAAAGTCTATACGTCCAGCTTTTATAAACAGTGTCGAATTTTTTGAAGAGGGGTGAAATAAAATTTTAGCCAGCTGGGTCTATTAATTGAATCAACTATTTCTGAGAGAGCAAACAGATGAATACCGTTAAAAAGAATTCCATTGCGCTTACTTTGAGTGCCGTTGTTGCTGGTACTGCGGGTCTAACCGCTACCGATGCAAATGCAAATCCATTTAGCTTTGAAACAATGGCATCAGGCTACCAGTTAGATGTCGGA
>NZ_NKHF01000026.1 GCF_002744175.1 Pseudoalteromonas piscicida | reverse complement strand
AGCTGGTTTACCCAGCGATTTGTTTTCGGCATGGGTGACAACGGCTCGGTGCGTAAAGCACCTCCTGCCAGGTAGGTAGGAGCTGGTTTACCCAGCGATTTTTTGTGGTATCTGTAACAACGGCTCGGTGCGTAAAGCACTCCTAAAAATTTGGGTAGGAGCTGGTTTACCCAGCGATTTTTTGTGATATCTGTAACATCAGCTCGGTGCGTAAAGCACCTCCTACAAAGTAGGGTAGGAGCTGGTTTATCCAGCGATTTTTTGTGGTATCTGTAACAACGGCTCGGTGTGTAAAGCACCTCCTGCAAGGTAGGTAGGAGCTGGTTTATCCAGCGATCTTTTGGTTCGTTGCAGCCTACCTTTCGAGTTTACTTAACAAATGTTGTTTAACGGTGGGCCATTCCGAAGCAATAATGGAATACACTGCGGTATCTCTTATCTCTCCATGTTTGCCTATTTGGTGGCTGCGTAATACGCCATCAAGTTTGGCCCCAAGGCGCTCAATGGCATGGCGTGAGGCGTGATTGAAAAAATGGGTTCTAAACTCGACGGCAATGGCATCAAAGCCTTCAAAAAGCTGCTGCAATAGCAAAAACTTACATTCAGTATTCACAGCGGTTCTGCGGACTTTATCGCTATACCAAGTATACCCGAGCATAGCGCGGCGGTTGGCAATATCAGCTTGGTAGTACCTAGTCGTGCCAACGATTTCACTGCTGCCATTTACCCTCACCGCATAAGCTAGATTGCCTTGCTCGACCTGACTCAGCGCTGCTTTAACGTAGTCCTCCATGGCCTCTGGTGTTGGAACATTAGCATACCACAAGCGCCAAGACTCACCGTCTGCTACGGCGAGTTTTAGCGGTTCGATATGCGCTTCTGTTAACGGCTCTAGGGTAATGTGTTGTCCAACTAATATTTTATCGACTGGCCACATAGGTGACTATTTCCTTAGTTTTAGTATTTTAATGGTGTCTTGTTTTGCAAGTGACACGACGAGGTGCGTGTTAAGCGTGCCAAAAGTCATCGAAGAGATATTAGCCAATGGCTGCTCGGGTTGATCGATGTTTTGTGTGTGGGTGAGCTCTCCCGATGCAGCAATAGAGAATTCAGCAATGCCTGTGCTAGTTTCAGAAGCAGCATAGAGCTGATTATTATTTGGTGAAAGTAATAACGTTGACACACCTTTTAGCGGTAGGCCCACTTGTTCTTTATTTATGGTTTGAATAAGGCGATATTGTTTATCTGGTTGCTGTTTAAAAACTAATATGGAGTTACTACCAGATGCAGCAACATAAAAAACGGTGAGGTCCTTATTGGCTGCCAAGGCTTGGGGTTTATTAAGATAAGCTAAACCTTCGCTATTTTGCGAGATGCGCTGTTTTAGCACGTATTCACCATGTACGTTCCGGTGTAGTACCGCAAGTGAGTTGCCTTCATAACCTGCTACAATGATGTGCTGATTATTCTGATGTACAAGCACATCAACCGGAGAGCCTAAGTCAACCGCTTGGTTCTTACCAATAGCGTAAAGCCACGTAACTTTGCCAAGCGGACTAATCGCAAAGACAGCCACTGCATTACTTTTATAGCTAGGCACAAATGCGAGGCTTTTGTCACGGTTTAGGGTAATTTTCCATGGTGCAAACAAACCGAGCGAGTCGTTTTTTGATACATCCTTGGCAGGGTCAAAAACATCACGATAGGAGACGTCATCAGAGAAGCTTTGTAAATATCGGAATTCTCCATACTCATCTTTACCAAATAAAGTAACCGCGCCGTCGTAAAAGCTGCTACTAATTATTAGTTTGTCATTTATAAAGTGTGCATCAGAAGCGCCAGTAAGCAGCAATGGTTGGGCTTCAGTTGATTGAAATACCTGGGTTTGAATTAGCTGGTTTTGTTCGTTTACTGTAAAAGTTACCAGAGCATTGTCATCACCACTGACGGCAACAGCTTGTGTGTTGCTTTGATTAAAATGCAATTGCCTTGGATTATCGAGCCCATGAAAGTGAGCGGTATTGTTTTGAATGGTTTGGATTACGTCTGTCGCATGGGCACTTGGAGCGATAGAGTAAATCGTAGTGAGCAACAATGCTGCAAACGTGAACTGAGACATTTTTACCAACTCCAATCTAGCAAATGCTAATCAAGCTCTAAAAAAGAGCGAATTTCATCTAACCGGTTTACACCATCTTCAAACCCAAGTTCAATCAGCTTTTGTGTGTATGTTCTCTCAAACAACAAATAGCTAGTTAAACTCGACGGCGAGTGTTTTTTCACCCCCATGGTTCTGAGCAAGAGTTTGATTGCCAGTGGCATATCTTCATAGTAGTTGTCTGCCACTTCATTAAAGTTAACGTTGGGGTTAATTATCATATGGTCAACGCGTTTCAGCTCTTTGTGTTTTTCTCTTGCTGGTAACAGGCTAACCGTTCTATTCACGCGATCTAGACGTTCGATATCTGAATTCAGGGTGTCGCTAAATACACTATCGAGTAGGTGACCTGCCACAACCGACATGCCGGGAAAGTGAGGCTCGTAACCAAGAGGCTGAGGGAGCTTGGGCTGTTCAACACCAATTACAAAAATTTTATCGGCCCCCAAGTGAATGGCAGGGCTAAGTGGCGAAAGTTGGTGAATAGAGCCATCTCCATAATAGTGATGTTTAACCCTAACACTTGGAAACACCATAGGAATAGCCGAGCTTGCCATCAGTAAGTCGAGCGAGATATTGCCGGGCACCCCTTCTCGTTTTGAACGTTGCCAAGGAACGGCGTCGTTGGCTTGATAAAAAGCCACAGATTTACCTGTAGAGTAACTCGATACTGTGATGGCAATTGCATCTAAATAGTGTCGATGTAAATTGTGATCGATCCGTTTTAAATCAAGTACATTCGCGAGCAGTTTTCGTAGTGGTGAATTGTTTAGCAAACTAGCTGGTGGCTGATTAAGGTACTGCGCTTGAAAGCTGCGCATCATGTTGGCGAACAAGTGCCCATAGGCCCCTGAGAACGAACTTTTGTACACCATGTCGGTGCTAAAGTTTTTCCAAATATATTCAACTTTTTTTACCGCTAAGTGGAAGCAAGAAGCATAGCAGGCGATCCCTGCTGAATTGATTGCCCCAGCTGACGTGCCGGTAATAATGTCGAATGGCAGGGGAGAGGTGCGAGGCATACTTTGGGCGATGGCTTTGAGTACACCAACTTGATAAGCGGCGCGTGCACCACCACCAGTCAGTAGTAAGGCGATTTTTTTATCACTCGTTCTATGCTTTCTCAAAAAAGATCATCCTGCTGTTGAATTTATCTGGTTTACTTTTTAGTTGTGCATCGCTTTGTATAACCACACAGGTCAAATAGTTGATAACCACGGCAAATGCGTTATTTTTAATTAAGGCGTGTCACCTCGTTTGGGTTATCGAAGCGCTTTAGTACTATTCTAGTTGAACCTAGCTAAAACCCAAGTGGTCTGACACTACATATTTGTTCTATTGCGCTGCACTATTGTTTTGAAATCAACGCAGTAAAGCGCTATGGTGACACCAACAAATTTTAACAATCTAGCGGCCGCTTTTTGTCGCTAATTGCCCTGATTTTGTATTTAATATATTGCTCATTTAGCTTAACTTCAATGTACTTAAGTAAAGCTAAGTGCTCAAGTATTTTTATTAAGATCAAATATTTGACTAAAGAGCAAACGATGTTTGCACCACAACGCATTTTTTTTGGGTTTCAGCGCGCATTAAGTTATTAGTCAAGTATTTGGTGGTAGCTTTAGTAATGCGTATCAACAATGACAAAGAGGGAGTACCCATGTCAGAGAATCACCAAGAAGGAAATAAAAGACCTTCTAACAGCCAGCTATTATTTGCCGCAGTAGTTGTACTAGCATTGATTATTGTGGCTGTGTTTGTGCTTGCACAAAAAGATACTCCAACGACGGAAAATCAAAAGGTAAAGCAAGATATTGTTGTTCCTGAACAAACGCAAACACCCACCGTCAATACCGCAAGAGAAGAGCAACCTGCTCAAGTTGAAACGCCCGAACTGTCACAGAGCACACAACCACTTACCCGTGAGCCTGCTGAGCCTACGCAAGTTGAAGTCGCTGAGCCTGAAGCGCCAACTTTACCGCCGCTCTCGCAAAGCGACGCTGAGATCAAAGATGCAGTTTCAAATTACCTTTCAAATCAAGCTGTGAAATTACTAGCGGATGACGACGTTATTCGACGCACAGTGGTTTACGTTGATAACCTTGCCAAAGGCAAAGTGGCAGAAAACCACTCCCCAGTTGTTAAGCCACAAGACGGTTTTAGCGTCATTGATGATGATATTATTATTACCGACCCTAACAGCTACGAACGTTACACACCTTATGTAGCCATGTTCGACACCATGAGCACCGCGCAAGTAGTTAGGCTATATGATCAGTACAAACCTTTGTTCGAAGAAGCCTACGAAGAAATCGGCTACGAAGGCAATGCGTTTGACGGTACGCTTACAGAAGCGATCGATGAGCTGCTTGCCACACCCATTCCAGACACTGCATTACCACTGGTAAAAGAGTCGGTAACTTATAAATATGCTTATGCAGAGTGGGAGCAGCTTTCACCAGCACAAAAGCAATTTTTAAGAATGGGCCCTGAAAACATGAAGAAAGTGAAAAAGCGCCTAGAAGAAATCAAAGCGGCGTTGAACAAATAGCCAAAGATTTTCTAAAAACACGCAAAAGCTTGGCAAACTGTTTAAACATCACCCAGTTAGCCAAGCTTTTTGACTTTTCCCTTGCATCCCCCCGCAATCTTCGAGATAATTCATCCCGCGCCAAACAAGGCCCTCAATGGTAGTCTTATTGGTCCTCTCGCAACGATAGTTCGTGAACCTGGTCAGGTCCGGAAGGAAGCAGCCACAGCGAATGACTCGTGTGCCGGGATGTGGCTGGTAAGACTGCCACCCAAACCTCCATATTTGTTGTTTGAAGTGTAAGTCTGCAAACTTGTAGTAAAACCCCGCATAAAAATTGAAATATAACCCTGCATAGCCTACTTTTAAGTTGTCCCACATATTCGGTGATGGTTATGATCAGGCGTAAACTAAAGCACTCCAGAGTCAAAAATCTCTATAAGTTTGCAAGTTAAAAGAACAAAGCCACTTGCTTAGTTGAATCATCCTTAGAATTCGACGCGTGCTTTCACTTTGAATACTCTCGTGAAATAAAAACCTTTGAAGCTCAACCACTAGGGTTTGAATATGAGTTTGAGGGCAGAATTTGCCGTTATACGCCTGACTTTTTGATTAATCATCATGAGAAGCCGCAAAAATATATTGAAGTTAAGCCTTACAGTAAAATCGCGAACCCTGAGTTTAGAGCTCGCTTTGCTCAAAAACATTTGGTTGCCAAAGAACAAATAGGCATTGAGCTGATATTAGTCACCGAAAAGCAAATTCGTGTTTATCCAGCTTTAGACAATTTAAAGTTGCTTCATCGTTACTCGGGGTTTCAGTCTGTAACTGACCTTCAACTTTCCATTATTCAGTTAATTAATCAGTGGCGAAAACTCACTATTCAAGATTTGGTGATGACCCTAAAAGCCTCTATTGGAGAGGTTCTTGCCTCAGTTTATCGTTTATTGTCATTAGGCAGTGTTAATTCAGACTTAAACACAGAACTTACTTTAGAGTCGGAGATTTGGGCTGATGGAGTTTGAAGACGAGTTTAGCTTTGAAGAAGCACCGAAAAAGTTAGCTGAAACAACTAAGCCGGAAGAGCCTAACCCTCAACCTCGTGATTTAGAGTCATTACCCAAGGAAGTGCAAGATGCCACACTTGCTCGGCTTAAGTATATCAAGTGGCTTAAACAGCGTTTAGTTGGTGGTTGGACGCAGAAAAAATTAGCACCACTACTGGCTGAAATGCCTGATTTTCCAGGACAAAAAAAGCCAAAGTGGCGTACAGTTGCTGGTTGGCACGCGGACTATATCAAAGCCGAAGAAGACATTCATGCTTTGATCCCAAAGCATAATCGCAAGGGCAACCGCCAAGCCCGCACCGATACAGACAAATTCTTTGAGCTTGCCCTCACACGTTATCTGACGAAAGAAACCCCGAATGTAGCATCAGCACACCGTTTTTATTGTGACCAAATCGTTTTAGAAAATGAAAAAGTGTTAGGTGAACCACTACAACCTCTTACCTATAAAGCGTTTAAAAACCGCATTGATAACCTACCTCAGTATGAGGTGATGCTTGAACGCTATGGTAAACGCTTAGCCGACATTGAATACAGCAAAGTAATGAGCCATAAAAGACCCACTAGAGTGCTTGAGCGTGTTGAAATAGACCATACACCACTGGATCTCATTTTATTGGACGATGAACTTGATGTGCCATTGGGAAGACCAACTTTAACCTTGCTCATTGATGTTTATAGCCACTGCGTTGTTGGCTTTTACCTTGGTTTTCAGAGTCCTGGTTACGATGCTGTGCGCAGAGCGATCAGTCACGCAATGAAGCCAAAAAGCTATCTTAAAAGTACCTATCCAGAAGTCGTAAATGAATGGCCGTGTTGTGGGAAGATAGAAACTTTAGTGGTTGATAATGGTGCCGAATTTTGGTGTCAGTCATTAGAGCTTGCGTGTGAAGAGGTTGGGATAAATATTAGCTATAATCCTGTTGGCAAACCTTGGCTAAAGCTCTTTGTTGAGCAGTTTTTTAAAACCATTAACGAAATGATGCTTTCGCCATTCCCCGGTAAAACATTCTCAAACATGCTCGCAAGGCACGATTATAACCCGAAAAAAGGTGCCATATTACGTTTTGGCACCTTTACTATGTTGTTTCATAAGTGGATTGTTGATGTTTATCATCAATCCGCTGATGCGAGATTTAGATATATTCCCTATGAAGACTGGAACAAAGGGTTTGCTCTACTGCCTCCTGCTCAGCTTACAAAGCAAGATACAGATAAGCTTGATGTTGTTATGTGCATGGCGAAGGAGAAAACATTGCGCAAAGGAGGCATTAAAAATCTACATATTAACTATGACAGTGACGAACTATCTAAATATCGCAAGCGATACAGCCCCAAAAAGAGCATAAAGGTTAAGGTTAAAATAAACCCAGATGATCTGTCGTATGTATACGTCTACCTAGATGCGTTAGAGCACTATATAAAAGTGCCAAGTATTGACTCAGAGGGCTACACAATTGGCTTGTCTCTGATCAGGCATAAAATCCACCTTAAGTTTCACAGAGACTACATTCAAGGAAAAGTAGATCTATTGGGGCTTGCCAAGGCGAGGCAGTTTATTGATGAGCGAGTGAAAGAAGAAGCGCGACAGCTTAAAAACGTAGGGTCAAAAACTAAGGTTGCTGGCACCAAAGCAATTGCTCGGGCGCAGGGCGTAGACAACACTCAAATCCATTGCTAAAACGCCTGAAACAAAGCAAGCCGAACTAACCCCCGCTGACACTAAGCCTAAACAAGACGATGATAGTTGGGATGATTTTGTCTCAGATCTTGAGGCGTTTTAGTTATGCTGACCGAGGCTAAAAAGGCAAAACTCAATCAATTCAAAGCGGTGTTTATTGAATACACCATACCAAAGACCATCATAAATGATTTTGACAAACTGCGTTTGCATCACGACCTTGCGGGTGAAAAGCCATGCATGATGTTAAGTGGTGATACTGGGTGTGGTAAATCGGCATTGATTAAACACTATTACGATAACAACCCTCCGCACTTTGCTGATGGTAGGCGAAAAGTACCTGTACTGCTGAGCCGCATACCGAGTAACCCATCAATTGAATCCACTTTAAAGCAGTTGCTACACGACCTAGGACAGTTTGGTGCTAAATCTAGCAAACGACTTAAACATGGCAATGAAATCGCGTTGGCTGAAAGTTTAGTTGAGCAACTAAAACGCTCAGGTACTGAGCTAATAATTATTGATGAATTTCAAGAGCTTGTTGAAAATAATCTAGGTAAAAAGCGCCGAGACATTGCGAACCAGTTTAAATACATCAATGAAAAAGCGGGGATTTCCATTGTATTAGTCGGTATGCCTTGGATAGACCAAATAGCAGATGAGCCACAGTGGTCATCGCGTATTTTTATTCGCCGCTTTATTCCTTACTTTAAAATATCAGAGAAAAAAGAGCTTCAACTTTTTATTCGTGTGCTTAAAGGGTTTGCAAATCGGTTGCCATTTTCAGACAAGCCCCGCTTTGAGGATTTGGATATAGCATTATCACTTTTTGCCATTTCAAATGGCTGCCTTCGAAAGCTGAAAAATTTCTTAGACTCAGCACTTACCGAAGCACTTATCAGTGACACTGTAACGCTCAACAAGCAATGCTTAAGTTCTGCGTTTAAGGCATGGCGGCCAGAGCTCGACAATGTATTTGAGATGAATGTTAATAAAATTCAAGGCTGTGAGGTGGAACAGTATTCCACGTTTAAACCTGATGGGCCTCAAGATGAAGACCCATTTATAGATACCCTGTTTTGTAAGAAAGTCCCGTTGGTGCAGTTGTTGAAAAAGTGAATTAAGTTTGAAAGTTAGTACTACAGAATATAACCTTGTTATCCTGACACCTTGTGTTTTCTTAGCTGCTTTTAGAGTAATAAGCTACATTGTTTTGAATTAAAACTATACTAATCTGGTATTTCCAAAAGCATATAAGGGGGCCTCTCAAGCTTTTAGAAATACCAAAAGGAACTAAGTTGAATATTTGGGATGAAAATAAACTACTAATTGTTATAGCGTTTGTAGTACCTGGGTTTGTTGCTATGAAGGCTTATGGGCTGCTATCACAAGCAAAACAACTTGACACTTCAAAGCAAATTGTCGATGCGATAGCATATAGCTGTATAAACTATGCTCTGTTATTTTTTCCAATAAGTCTGGTTGAAAACGCTGAATTAGCTAAAAAGTGCCCGAGTTTATATGCTCTTTTTTATTTTTTTTGTGCTGCTTTTATTTCCAGTTATTACTGTTCTTACTTGGTGGAAAGCTAGACAAAGTGAAGCTGTACAAAAGTTTATACCTCACCCAGTTGATAAGCCATGGGATTTTGTTTTTTCACAAAAGAAGACTAGTTGGATTATTGTTACTCTGAAAAATGGTGAAAAGATAGCTGGTATGTATGGACTTAATTCTTTCGCGTCTAGCGCTCCAGCTGAAGAACAAATTTATTTAGAGGAGCAGTGGCTATTAAATGAGGAAGGGGGGTTTGAAAGAAAAGTGGCTCAAAGCTCTGGAGTAATTATTTTATCTACAGAAATATTATCAGTTGAATTTATGCACAGTGGAGAAAATCAAGATGAGTGATAATAACAGTAAAAGCGATAATAGCAGAGGCTATGTACCGGTAGAAAAAGGCTACCAACCGGGGAAAGAAGATGCTCAGAATGGACATAAACCTGAACGTTCAGAATTACAGCCGACGAATCCGCCGAATAAAAGGTAGTTTATTCAAAAAAACAAATAAAAATAGTTCGTCATGCTATTCAGCTTGGCGAATCTGTGTTAACGGTGTTAATAAGTCCCAGGTTGATTTACCAGAGTCGAGTGATAGGTATTAGTCGAATTTGAAAATTACTCATGCATCACTTTCGGATATGATACTTAACTCGTTCATGCTCCATTTTTAGTTTTTAACGCACAAATCACACTTGTTAAAGTTACTGATAGCTTAAGCTTTGCGTGATAGAATTTGATAAATTATTTACCTAGTTCACTTTAGGCGAACTCGTTAACAAGGATTTTTAGAGGGCGATGAGGGTATTAGACGACATTTTTTCAGCAATTTCAGGACCTGCAAAAACCCGAGTTACCGATCCACTTATAGGTACATTCATATGTTCATGGCTAATATGTAATTGGAACTACCTTGCTCTACTCGCTTGGGGAGAAGGTAATGTAACGGAAAGAGTGAGTGCCTTTTATATCTATCTATCACACACATCGATCTTTGCGTGGAATAGTCTTTTTACTGTCCCACTTATCATTACTATGTTTTACTTGTTTGCTTTTCCTTGGTTGTCTCTTATTGTTAAATTTATTCAAAAATCGGTGAATGAGATGCTGCATCAACAGGCTGTCGATGTTGATTTAACTAGAATAACTCAGCAAGAGCAGCTTAATAAAGCAAAACTAAGAGCCAATCCAGAAAAACAATTTTTGGAGCAAGTTGTTCAGCAAGATATCGATAAAAAGAATGAAATATTAGAGCATATTCGCCAACGTACGATAAGACTCGAATCAAAAGCTAATGAAGCTCTAAGCCAAGAAAAAGAACAAGAGGCTAGAACAAAAGAAGCTGAAAACAAAGCCAAAACTGCAAAGTTGGAGTCAGATAAAAAGGCACATCAGTCAGAGCTGGACAAGCTTAAGTTTGAAAGCAACAGTGCAAAAGCTAGAGCTTCACTAGCATCACACCGTTTTCCATCGGCTTATTTTTTTATGACTCAGGTGGAAGAAAGCTTGAAACAAGACGGTGTCCAACTTTCTATAAAAGCGTATGGAGAAATCATTGCATTGCTATTTGGTTATGAAAGTTTTGAAGGGCTTCTTGCTGACGAAGACTTTAGTAATGAGGTATTAGCTGAGGTTAAGTATGTGTACTACGATGGTGGCTTGGCAAGCGGCTTAGAGAAAATTGTTTTAGAGGAAGAGTCAGAAAATGAAGACCTTACAGCAGACCTTATTTTCGAGCACCTACAAATGCTTTATGAAGGCGAGCCATTTGAGCTAGTTACTATAGATAATCTTGAAGAATATAGTAAAGGCGAAATAGAGAAAGACCCTTATGATCTTCTTAGCGAAGATGGAGCATCGGGCGCTATCGCAGAGTCGGACACAATTTTTGAGGATATCGATGACATCCATTTGGGAAGTTCAAATTTTGATAATGGTTTTACTGCGAAAATTGTGGCATCAGCCAGTGGAAGCCATCGAAGGGAAAGTGATGTGCCAGGACGTACTATGAGTCTATCTATTGAAATGAAAAGTAATGTTGTAGTTGGGAGATATGGATTAAGCTCGATAGAGATAGGTGAAGTTACGGGAGAGTTAGACGAATATTATTAACTTTAGTAGCAAATAATGTTGTCCAGCTTAGTTACTACAAATAACGAATGCTGGATCTAACTAAAGAGTTGGTTGCATATGTATTCTCAGGTTGTAGTTGCGACTTAACTCTATTTTGTTCGAGCAAATAGCTCCTTTAGCGATGAAAGAATTTAACGTGCCATATATTATTTCGATTGGGTCCATAAGCCTTTTGACCTTGTCGAGTACGCCTACAGACTCAGCTAGATTACGAAGCTCATGATACTCGTTCGTCAATGGGTACTTAGCAACGAGTTTTTCAAAAACCCAATTTGGGTTTATTGGGCTTCCAATATTTGTTTGGTCAACTATCTCCGCTATTTCGGCTAGTAGTAATATATGCCAACGACCAAAACACCACAGCTGGCATTGTGCCCCAAAGCTATTAGATAGTGATTTATATTTTGGGTAAGCCGTGACATCTAAACTAGGTGAGAGAACATTCTTGTTTTTACGTAACCAACTATGCCATTGCGTGTAATCTTGATACGAGTAACCGGACCTAGCATGATTAGCGTAGTAGCTAGCTGCTAATTCAATTCTAGCTTTCACTTCATGTTTGCTGAATTCTTGCAGCTGTAGCTTAATCGCTTCATGTTCTGCCCAGTCATTTCGATGTTCATCAGTAGGTACGGATAGCCACTCATAGTCGAACGCAATCTCATTAGGCTTGGCCCAGATAGCTTTTTCATGAGTTTTCAGCTTTATTCTGGGTTTTTTAGAAGTTAGGCTGAATATTATGCTGAATTCTCTCGTTTCGTTGTTCTTTTTTATCAGATCACAGTTAGCTCTTACATAGGTCTTTGCTATCTTAGAGACTCTAATATTTTGCACTCTCGCGAACTTACCCTCATAAGGGACTGCTTTTAAAGTAAAACGTTGTCCATTGATTGAAGCTTTAAACATATATGAATAGCTTGGAAGCTTAATATGGCCGTGTAACTCAGTCGTTTTGAGGTTGTTTTCAATTGCATGAATAAGTTTATCGCGGCGGTCCTTACGCTCTTGTTCTTCACGTTTTTTTCTTTCTTCTGCGGCTTTGAGTGCTGTGGCAGCTTCTTGCTCTTGTTTGAGGCGCTCAGCCCTTCTTTGGTGTTCTTCGGCTTCTTTTTGTGCTTCTATGGCTTTAAGTGTCGCTCTTACAAACTCGGTATCGATCCAAGGGTAAATCCACTCAGCAATTGTTTCAGGGATTAATAAAGCTTCTTCTACCACCTCAAAACTGGTGCCAATGTATGGAGCTAAATCATACTCCATTGACATCAGCCCATTTGATTTGAAGAAGTTTAGTTTTTCTTCGGTGCAGGGACTTTTCACTTTAACTTCGATGTAAATTGGGCCAATTTCAGTGAATAAGGCAACATCAATTCTAAATTTATCTAAGCTCAGCTCTATTTCGGCGCTGTTTATTTTGATGCTTTTAGGTGGTTGTATAAATTTTTGATTTTGAATAACAACTTCGTGACTAGGTAGAAGAATTGATGACTGCGTTTTAACAAACCGTTGAGCAAACAGGTGCAGAGCCGTCATACGGCATTCTCTTGTTTCTAATTCCTTAACTTCATGAGCAAAAGAATGCGCTTTTACACGTCCTGCATTACGGGCAATAAGATTGTTTTCGCACTCAGGGCATACACAATTACAAGCCTTGCCATTTTTCACATCACTAATATGGACCAACTGTTTATTTTCGTTGAGTGCATATACGAGCATTATTCATTCCTTGTGCCCACTATAATTTGATGAAAAATATAGCAAAAAAAGTATATGAAAGTACATGAGCTAAAACTAAGTATTCCTTAGTACCAATGAGGGCGCTATACTAAGAGAATCTTAGCTATTGAAGTTAGTAGCTAAGGTACTCATGGAATCACCAACGCCCTTACGCCTAAAAGAAGCCCGCAAAGCAGCTGGGTACACGCAACAGCAGCTAGGCATTGCTTTAGGTATGGAGCCCAACACGGCCAGTGCAAGAATGAACCAGTACGAAAAAGGTAAGCACGCACCAGATTTTACTACGATGAAGCGTATTGCAGATGAGTTGGGCGTGCCTGTGGCTTATTTTTATTGTGAAGAAGACGATTTGGCGGAATTAATTTGTGCATGGAATAATGTTGAACAAGCTGAGCGTGTTAAGTTGCTTGATATTTTTAAGCGTACTGTACTAGAGTCAAAGTCTGAGACGGACAAATAAAAAACTACAACAATGAGAGTTATTTATTGGTGAATAATGGCACCTCAGATCTATATATTAAACGTACGCTTACCAGTGACTCAAATACGTACACTGAGGATGAGTTAGTTAAAGCAGCTGATTACATCGTCGTATTAGCAGAGCCTGGTGCGGGTAAAACTGAGCTATTAAAAAGCTTGGCCAACCAATTAAAAGTAAAACGTGTTTCAGCAAATAGACTGGTGAATTCACAGCAAGTTCACGGTGAAGAGGTTCTTGTCATTGATGCGTTTGATGAACTTGCACAAACTAATCACAGCGGTATCTACCAGCTTTTAGATAGAATCGACGAACTCAAGCCTAAAAAATTGGTAATCTCCAGTCGTTCTAGTGAGTGGGGGGATGGACATCAACACGCATTTGAAGAGTATTTTGAATCTCAGCCGTTGGTAGTGAGGCTAAGTGAGTTTAATGAGGCAGAACAACAGCTACTCTTCTACTCACACTTGCCAAACGAGAGTTTTGAAGCGTTTTATGATGAGGTCCAACGCTTTAATCTAGATGTACTGTTACCGAACCCTCAGTTTCTTGGCATGTTTGCCAATGCGTACATCGAAAGTAATCGAAAGTTTGCAAACAAAAAGTCGATTTTTGAAAAAGCCGTTGAACGTCTTGCTAAAGAGTCTAGGCCATCAATAAATAACCATTTGGTATCAAGCTTACCTCTTTTCAAAAAAATTAGTATTACGAGTGAAATCTTTGCTGGCATTTTACTTTCAGGTTCTGAAGGTATATGTGTGAGTGGCCACGCTGAAGAAAAGCTATTCCCTAATATTAACTCTTTGCATGCGCATCAAGAGAACATTAAACACATTATCGATTCAAAGTTGTTTAAGCCCTCAGACAATATGGATCAGCACATGCCAGTACATAAGGTGATTTCAGAATATTGTGCTGCAAGGCATCTTGTTCAAAAAATTACTGATGATCATGAACCGCTCACTCTGAGAGTATGTTTGACTGTTATTGCTGCTAACGGATATGTTAGAGATGAGCTTAGGGGAATGATTGGGTGGATGGCCACTTTGGGGAGTCAGTCCATACAAAGAGAGCTTATTGAACTCGATCCATATGCTATTTTGGCTAATGGAGATCCCTCACAACTTGCACCATCATCGAAAAAATACCTTTTAACTAGGCTACAGCAGGTGGAAGCTAGAGATCCATATTTTAGAAGAAGTGATTTTTGGCGACAGTTTAGCACCGTAGACTTCTTTGACATTGGGATGGCGGAACACTTAAGACCCTTGTTAAAGTCAAATAGTGGCGGGGATTTAAGAGACCTTGTTCTTGAAATTATCAAAAACTCGACAGTTGTTGATTTATTGACCTCTGAACTTACTCAGATAGTGCTAGATTCTGATGAAGATTTGAATTCAAAGTCACTTGCTATTCGGTGCCTATGTTCCTCTCCTAACTTTGATTATATGAGTTTATTTGAAAGGCTCATAGCTGCGAAGGGGCATTCGCAATTGGACGTTATCGTAAAAGGGATTTCAGTTGTTGGAGTTAAAGCAATTAGCTTTGATTTTTTACTGCGTTACCTTAAAGCTTGTGCGCAGTCATACCCTACAGATAGAGAAAAGCCTTTTATTAGTTTCACACATGCGAGCCGTTATTATATCCAATTGTTTATTAAGTCATTTGAACGAGAAACAACTGAAAGATTGCTTGATTCACTAACACAAGGCTTAGCATGTAATTGCGGCAAAGAATTCTATGAGTGTTATTGCAGAGAAGGTGTCAGTAAGATTGTAGGTCGATTGCTCGACCACTACTTCGAGGTAACTAACCCACCATATGACCCAAAACGAATTTGGAGTTGGGTCAAAGACTTAAATTTTCATGCTAATTGTTCCGAGAATGAGTCGCAGTCAGTCAAGGCTCTAAAGGAACTCACAGACTTGCGAAGAAGTATTTTTATCTATTTGTTTGAACCATTGGCGAGTGCTAAGGAATGCTACGCACTTCAGAGTAAATTGGATTCGCACTCAGGCTTACACTCAGGGTTGCACTTATATGCAGAGGATGTGGACTTTTTAATTGATCATGCATTTGAAACGAACAATACAGAGCTATGGTCGATTTTTATTGTTCGGCACCATTTTCGATGGAAAAAAGACAAGCGAAGAGACGATAATTTTCGGCAAAAAATGCGTAGGCAAGCTAATGAAAATACTAATTTTATGGCAAAGTGGGCTGAGAGTAAAAGAGCTGAACAGCAGTTTAAGCGAGATGTTAGAAAGCGTTACGGTAAGTCGGAGAGAAAGCATGGAGCATATGAAAAACATAGAAATGCAGAGCGTTTAAAAACAATTAAATACATTGCTGATAATCAAGAGCTTATCTCTAGCGGTCAACACTTTAGATTGTTACAGGACTTTGCATATTACTTTCTTAATGAACCAAATCAAATACCAATTGAATTTGGTAACGAGCAAGTGGTTCACAATTCGATTAGGAATTGTCTTTCTTCACTTACCCCACACATTCCACCTCTTAAAAAGCTTGCAGCAACGTCGGCTAGATTTAACCTTGAGATAGTCTTATATGCTTTTTGTATTCAAACAGTGAGAGAGCAAGGTTGTTTAGACTCTATTCCTAATCAGGTACTTACTACCGTAAGAACGGATTTGAGCATGCTTCATCGTGCAGTATCCGATGAAGAAAGGGAGTATTTAAAGAGAGAAATTGATAGGTTGTTATTTCCTGATTTATCGTCAAAAGAGGCATATTTACGGGATTATATCGAGCCTCAACTTCGAGATTTTAAGCGTGAGCATCCAGAAATAGAAGTACTGCGA